>NZ_BBOX01000312.1 GCF_001553455.1 Streptomyces hygroscopicus subsp. hygroscopicus | reverse complement strand
CGGCCCCCACTCCAGAGCCTTGCGTGCGGCAGGCGGAGGAGTGGGGGCCGTACACAACCTCGTCCCGGTCGCGTGCTTGGAGGCCAGTGACCGGGACGAGGGCAGCGCACCACTCACAAGAAGAGGCACGCACATGAGCAACGGTACAGCTCTGCTCTCCGACGCAGATCGAGCGGCCGTCGTCGACACGGTCATGAGCAGCAACCCCGACATGTCTCCCATGTTGGCTGGCCGCATCGTCGACGAGGCGACGAAGTTCGTGGCGGCCGTCGCGAGCGCTACTGAGCCACTGGCGCCGTCCCGGGTCGTCGACGAGGGATGGCACGCGATGATCCTGAACACCCGCATCTACCAACGGCTGTGCATCAAGGTCGGCAGGTTCGTTCACCACGTCCCGGAGCGTCCGGACCCGGAGAACCGTGACCCCGAGGCGCTGACCAAGACGCAGAGGCAGATCAGCTCGGCGGGGTTCACCGTCGATGCCGCTCTGTGGCTCGCGCCGGGCGACTCTTCTCTCCCCGTCGCTGCGAGCTGCCAGCACCGACCCGCCGACCCGGAAGGGACATGCACGGGGGACCCGGATGGCGACGGACCGAGCGGGCCGAACTGACGAAGACCTGACGGGCAGGCGCGACGCGTAGCTACCATCATCACGGGAGGTGGTCATGTCGACACAGTGGGTAGATCCAAAACGAGCTGGCCTTGTGGCGCTCGTCGACAAGTTGCAGCGGGCGTCGGATCCGCAGCGCGAGAACGCCTGCGGATGTACGCGGAAGCGTGGTCCGCGGATGGTGGCGACGGTCGTCGTCAGCGGCGCAGTCGCCTACGCCGTCCCATGCAACAGGTGCGGCGGTAAGGGCGTCGTTCCGTAGGTCATCAGAACAGCGGCCCCGTCCGTGTGCCTCCCCCGTGGCGCCGGGTGAGGCTTCGCCATGTCTCCCGATGACCGTAGCGAAGGTTCCTGGCGGCTGCCACGGCCAAAGGGGGAGAGGTCGTCAATGGTCGGCCTCTCGTCAACGATCATGAACAGCACGGCTCGCTCGTCCGCGATGATGCGGGAATCCCATGCATCCCCAAGTGCGTCGTGGCAGGTCAGCGCTCGATAGCCTAACCCGGGGAGTTAAGTTCTATCGCGGGACAGCGGTCCATCACCATGTCGAGCCCGGCGGCGCGGGTGCGCTCGTATGCCGCGGGGTCGATGACGCCGAGCTGGAACCACACGGCCTTGGCGCCGATGGCCACGGCCTCGTCGGCGACCGCGCCCGCCAGGTCACTGTTGACGAAGACGTCCACGACGTCGATCGCGAACGGAACCGCGGAGAGCGTCGGGTATCCCTGCTCGCCATGCACCGACTCGGCACGGGGGTGGATGGGTACGATCCGTTTGCCGTGGCGCTGGAGGACCCCTGCGACCCCGTAGGCCGCGCGCTGCTGGTTGGAGGACAGGCCCACTACCGCCCAGGTGTCTCCCACCTCTGTGAGGATCTTGCGGACCGTCGCCGGGTCGCCGTACATGCGGGCCTCCTGTGGGTACGACAAACAACCTGTTCGCTGCAACGGGCACCGCATTCCTCGGATTCCCGGATTCCTCGGATTCCCGGATTCCTCGGATTCCCGGATTCTCGGGTGCCCGTGCCCGTGCCCGTGCCGGTGAGCGGCGAAGCGGGGTGGCCGGGGCACCCCGGCGCCGGGGGAGCGCATGTGCCCGGGCGGGCGGAACCCGAGCCCCCCGGGTGGGCCCGGCGGCCCAGCCGGGGGTGGCGTCGGGGGCTTGTGCCCGGCGTCCCGGGTGTCAGCTGTGCTCGCCGGCCAGCATGGCGGTGACCGCTGGCACGTCGAAGCCTCCGACACCGAGCGCATGATGCACTTCCCAGGGGATGACGTCGTAGTCGCGGAAGCCGCCGGCGACCAGGGGCTCATCGCGGAAGAGGTCGTCAACCGCGTCCCGGGACATGTGGCCCACGACGATGATTCCCAGCTCCCGGTCGGGACTCGGGCCTGCCATCAGGACCTGGCCGGCGCGTTGCCGTTCCCGCATCCATGCCAGATGGGACGGCAGGACCTCGGCGATGGCGCGTTCGCGGTCACCGGTCCAACGATGCAGTGTCAGGTACCACATGGCTCTGCCCTTCAGGGGGAGAAGTCGAAGCTGCTGCCAAGCCGCCGCTGGGCTGCCCAGGAGCGGACCCGGGGCAAAGTGCGCGCACCTTCCCGGTCTGCGGCAGATACAAGCTACAGGACGCGTGTTTCGAAAGATAGGACGTTCAGGGGAAGGGGGGCCCGGCTCGTGCGGTGGTGGGGGCCAAGGTCCGCGCGGTTCACGTGGTGGGGGCGAGGGCGCGTGCCAGGTCCCACAGGTCCGGAAGGGCGGCGGCGATGCGTTCCGCTGATTGCGGCGGAAGCCGGCTCAGGGCCTCTGTAATGGCCTTGGTGAGACTGTCGTCGACCTCGGCACCCGCTGTGATCATCTTTCCCGTGGGATGCAGTTCGACGAAGCGCCGGTCGTGCGTGCTGGGGCGGCGTTCGATGAAGCCTGCGCGGGTCAGCCGGGTGACCAGTGTGCTCACGTTGTTGGGCTGCATGCCCAGCGCTGTGCCGATCTCCCGGACGCTGATGCCGGGTTGGCTGCTGATGAGGCGCAACACTTCCACCTGTGCCAGGGGGCGGCGTGTTTCGCCCGTTGGTGGCGTCTGCCGCTGGCGCAGCGTGCGATGCAGCGTCCAGGTAAGGCGGATCAACTCGTCGGGTAGTTGCTTGGGCTCATGAGCGCTCACGCCGACGAGCATACCTCTACTGCTAGAGGTGATACGGCGCGTCCCGGCGTGTCCGTGTTCGGTCGCGCCCGCCCATCAGGTGGCTAAACTAACTCTAGTGCTAAAGGTATAGCTCTAGATTTACCTCCCTCTCCTCTCGCGCCTCGCCGCCGCACCTTCTATGCTTGCCCGCAGAGCAGGACGTGAGTCCTCTTTTTCAGGACAGGAGCTGCTGTGAAGCCCGTAACGTGTCGTACCCAGCCCGGCAGGCCCGCCGAGCCGAAGATCGATCGCTCCGTGACGTTGCACCTTCGAGGCGACTGGGGCGGGGCCAACCTTCACCGAGTCTGTGGTTGGATCGCTCAGGAGCTGGCCGACCGGTGCGGTCCCCACACCCGTATCGCGACCTGGAACAGCAGGGGCTTCAGCGACGCCGTGCGCGCTGTCGGCCGCGGCGAAGTCCACGTCGCGATGACCACCCCGACGGCCTTCGCGGTCGCGGCGCTCGAAGGCCGTGGCGTGTACGCGGACGAGTCCTTCCCTGATCTTCGCGCTCTGGGGGTGGTGCCCCAGCGTGACCGCCTGGTGGTCGCGGTCCACCAGGACCTCGGCATCCACACCTTCGCCGAGTTGCGGGAAAGCAAGCCCGCTCTGCGTCTCGCCACTTCCGTCAATGACGGTGTCAACCACGTGGGACTCGCCGCGCATGAGGTCCTGACGCGGTCGGGAGTCGACATCACCGGCTGGGGCGGCGAACTGCTCGAGGACGAGCGGCCTTTTGAGTCCCTCGATCACGTGCGGGAAGGCCGGGCCAATGCCATCGTCCATGAAGCGGTCATGCTGCCGCCGTGGCAGGAGCTCGGACGCTTCATGAACTTCCTGGAGGTCGAGCAGGACGTTCTCGACGGCCTGTACGAAGACTTCGCATGGCCGGCCGCTGTTGTCGACGACGACTACTTCCCGGGGTGCAAGGCTTTCCGGACCCTTGACTTCTCCGACTTCCTCGTCCTGACCCGCGCCGATCTCGCCGATGATCTGGCCTACGCGATTGCCTGGGTGCTGGGTGAGACACGCCATGTCATCGAAGGGCAGTACCGCCATCTGGCCCCGGAGCGCAGCCCGGTCACCTACCCGCTCGACCCGGTGACGATGGGCGAGACGCCCGTCCCCCTTCATCCCGGGGCAGCCCGCTACTACAACGCCCTGCCTACCTCGTGAACGCCGGCGAGGCCCGCCGGCTCGTCATCGAGGCTTCCCACGCGCTCAGTGCCGCGGGGCAGGCAGACATGGTCTGGGGCCACGTCGCCGTACGCGACCCCGAGGGCCGCGGCATCTGGATCAAGGCACCCGGCTGGGGGTGGGAAGAGCTGGAAGAAACCTATGAGCAGCGGCTTCAACTCGTCTCCTACGAAGCCGAGGTGCTCCAGGGGACCGGCGCTCCGCACAAGGAGTGCCACATCCACCTCGAACTGCTGAAAGCCGCACCGGAGCTGATCTGCACCGTGCACACCCACGCGGTATCGGCGATCGCCTTCGCATCCCTTGGGCACCAACTTCGACCCATCTCCCACGAAGGCGCGCTCTTCGCCGGGGAGGATGTGCCCCGCTTCCGGAGCACGGGCGGGCTGGTGAGCACACCCGCACTGGGCAAGGCGCTCGCCGCGGAACTGGGCAACGCGCCGGCGGCGCTCATGCCCCGACACGGCCTGGTCGCCGCCGGAACGTCCGTACCGGCCGCCGTGATGCACGCCGTGCTTCTCGAACGGGCCTGTGCGGTCCAGCTCAAGGCCATGGCGGCCGGTGAGATCCGCGTTCAGTCCAGCCGTACCGAAGCCATGGGCAAACGCGCCGAATGCTGGCCGGACAGCCAGCTGGAGGCCGGATACCGCTACCTCGTGCGCCGATCCGCCCGCCCACTCCCGGGTTGCTGAGACAGCGTGCGCACGCCTGAGACCACCCCGTAACAGCTGAAGGGCTCTCCGCCGTGAACGACCATCGCACCACCACCGCCGCCGCGACGACCGACTGGACGACCGTCACCACAGCTGACGGTCCCATGCGGGTCTACCTCGCCCGCCCCGACCGGCCCGCCGACCGGGCCGTGATCGTCTTGCAGGAGGCATTCGGTGTCAACGACCACATCCAGGACATCGCACGCCGCTATGCCGCTCGCGGCTTCCTCGCTCTGGCTCCCGACCTCTTCCACCGCAGCGGAGTGGGCACTCTGGGCTACGAGCAGCACGCCGAAGCGATGCCCCTGATCGGTGCCATCGGTCCGGATGCGATCACCACAGACGTCGAGGCCGTGCTTGACCACCTCCAGCAGCGCGAACACGTCCCCGCGTCCCGCACCGCGATCAACGGCTTCTGTTTCGGCGGCCGGGCCGCCTTCACCGCCGCCACCCGCATCAGCGGGCTGGGGGCCGTCGTGGTCTTCTACGGTCCCGGCATCGCGGCCGGCCCGCATGCGGTCGTGGACCGCGCCGTGAGCATCGACGCCCCCATGCTGCTGCACGTCGGCTCGGACGACCCCACCATCCCCAGCGAACAGGTCGCGGCCATCGACAAGGCCCTGACCTCCGCCGGAGTCACGTTCGAAAGCCATGTGTACGCGGGTGCCGGACACGCCTTCGCCTGCGACGCCCGCCCGCACATGTACGTCCAGGACAGCGCGGAGACCGCCTGGGAGCGCACTCACCGATTTCTGGACGAGCACATCTCCCGCAGCGCCTGACGCATCCACCCGACAGACCAAGGACGTTTCATGGGCATCGTCAACGAAGTCGTCTCCCTCGCCTGTTCGCCCGCGCCGACCCGGCTCATCGAACGCGACGAGCACCTCCTGCTGTCGCCACCGCACAGCAATCCCTTCCCGGTCGAGCTGTGGCGGGACCACGAGCCGCTGAGCGTGGTGCACATCTCGCAGCAGTACAAAGCCGTGCCGTTCGCGCCACCGCGCGGGGTCTACGAAAGCGCACATCTGCGCGTCGAGTGGCAGACGATGGACAACCGCCAGCCCTTCTACCACCGCAACTGCGACGTCGACGAAATCTCCTACCAGATCGACGGCGAGCGCACCCTGATGACGGAGCTGGGCGTCGTGGAACACCGGCCCGGCGAGTTCTCCCGGATCCCTCGTGGTGTCGCTCATGACAACTACGGACGACGCGAGAGCCACCTGCTCTTCTACGCCCCCGCGCCGGTGACGGAGGAACGCTCCCCCGCCAGGCAATCCGAGATCGTCTTTCCGCCGTTCCCCGGCTGGGAACCGGGCCCGGTCAACGAGGCGGTCACCCAGTGCCTGGGGACCCCCGGGCACGACATCGTCGTGGCGCCCGTCGACGAGCCGCGGCTGCTGGCGCAGGCGCACGCCGAGAAGGAACGCCTCCAGGTCCTGACCGGCACGGGTGACCCCGGCGTTTCCTGGATGTACCGCTCCCCGGGCTTTCGCCTGGGCACGGTGCGTCGTGAGCCCTCCGCGGAGCGCACCTACCGCCGCACTCTCGACGCGGACGAGGTCCAGTACCAGATCAGCGGGCACCGAACCCTCGTCAGCCAGCGCGGAATCGTCGAACTGGGGCCGGGAGATTTCGTCCGCATCCCGCTCGGCATTGCCTGGACCAGCGTGTGCCGTGAGCCGAATGAGTACCTCACCCTCTTCTCCGACCGGCATCTCCCGCAGATCGCCGAGACGACCAGGACCGCGGAGCCGTACACCCCCGAACGCCTGGCCGCCCTCCAGCCCTGACCCCCAGGAGCCGCATCCCATGACGACCACCATGCTCGCCGCTCGCGCCCGGAAGGGCTCTGACGCACTCCACCTGGACGAGATCGACACACCTGAGCCCGGACCGCAGGACGTCCTGGTCAAGGTGGCATCCGCGGGACTCGCTCCCGGCATGATGACCTTGCTTGCCCAGGGAGCCTTCACACACCTCCCCACCACCCTCGGCCATGAAGCGGCCGGCACCGTTGTCGCCACCGGCGACGAGGCCGGCACCGTCGCCGTCGGCACGCGGGTGCGCGTGCATCCAAGCCTCAACTGCCGCGCATGCGCGTATTGCCGATCCGACCGGGACATGATGTGCCCGCAGCAGGCACTCATCGGACACGCCGCCTTCAGCGACGGCCCCCTGCCGCTCTACGAGCGCTATCACGACGGCGGCCTCGCCGAGTACATCCGGGTACCGCACTGGCTGGTGGACCCCCTGCCCGACAACGTGTCCTTCGACGTGGGCGCCAAGGTCCACGACCTGGCCAACGCCGTGCGAGCCCTCAAACTCGCCGACCTGCCCCTGGGATCCACCCTCGTGGTGACCGCCGCCACCGGCACGATGGGCACGGCCACCATCACACTCGCCCGCCACTTCGGCGTCGCCCGTCTCATCCTCGTCGGGCGCAGCGCCGAACGGCTGCGCGCCGTCAGCAGACTCGCCGGGGGCGTGGCCACCGACCTGGTGGCGCTCGAGGAACTGCCCGCCACCTGGGCCGAGGACGGCGGACTCACCCGTGCCCTGCGCCGCCTCGCCCCGCGGGGAGCCGACGCGGTGCTCGACTTCATCCCGGAAGGCCCGGCCACCTCCCAGGCACTCGCCGCACTCACCACCGGCGGCACCCTCGTCCACATGGGCGCCAACCCCAGCCCGCTGACGCTGCCCACGGCCGCCATCATGGTCAACTGCTGGCGCGTCATCGGGACCCGCGCCTGCACGCGCACGGACGCCCAGCAGGTCCTCACCCTCCTCGCCCGGAACGCGCTGCGGGCCGACGAACTCATCACCCACCGCTACCCGCTCACCGAAGCGGCCGAGGCCGTCGCCGCCCTGCGGAGCAGAACGGAACCCCTGTGGATGGTGGTGGTCAACCCGTGAACCCGCGGCACCCCGTACTCGTCGTCGGCGGAGGCCCCGTCGGCCTCACCGTCGCCAACCTCCTGGCCGCCCGCGGCGTGCCGCTCATCCTGGTCGAACGCAACCCTTCCACCAGCGACGAGGCCAAGGCCATCAGCCTGGACGACGAATCCCTGCGCGCCCTGCAGGCAGCGGGACTGGCGGACAAAGTCCTGGACATCGTCGTTCCCGGCACCGGCACCCGCTACTACGACCGCAGGGGCCGCCCCCTGTTCCACGCCCGCGGCCCGCACCCCTACCGGCTCGGCTTCCCCTTCAAGAACCAGTTCGCCCAGCCGGAACTGGAAAAGCTCCTGCTGGACGAGGTGAGATCCCGTCCCGAGGCGGACATCCGCTTTTCCACCGAACTGTTCACCGTGGACGAGGACCCCGACGCGGCCGGCGTCACCGCGACCGTCCGTACGCCGGGCACCACCCGCACCGAGAGCATCCGGGCCAGCTGGGTCCTGGCGTGCGACGGCGGCCGCTCCACCGTGCGGGACCTGCGCGGCATCGGCATGACCGGCACCAGCCACCAGCAGGTCTGGCTGGTCGCCGACACCACCGGCGACCATCATGACGAGCGCTACGGCATGCACCACGGCACCCCCGGCCGGCCCACCGTCATCGTGCCCGGCCGCGGCGGCCGCTGCCGTTACGAGTTCCTCCTCCACCCCGGCGAGGGCGAAAAGGGCGTCCGCCCCGACTTCGAAACCCTCCGACGGCTCGTCGCGCCATACCGGCCCCTCGCCGAGGACCAAGTCGAGCGCTGCACCACCTACACCTTCAACGCTGTCGTCGCCGACCGCTGGCGGGACGGGCACGTCCTGCTCCTGGGCGACGCCGCCCACATGATGCCGCCCTTCGCCGGCCAGGGGCTCAACTCCGGCATCCGCGACGCCGCGAACCTGGCCTGGAAGATCGACGACGTGTGGCACGGGCGCATGCCGGAGAGCCTGCTCGACACCTACGAGGCGGAGCGGCGCGAGCACGCCACCGCGATGGTCCGTCACTCCGAACGACTCGGCGACATCGTCATGACCACCGACCGGCGCCGCGCGCTGCTGCGCGACGTGGCCGCCCGTACGCTCCTGTGCACCCCGTCCGGACGGCGCTACCTCACCGAGATGCGGTTTCGGCCGCGCGCCCGGCACGAGGCCGGCCTGGTCGTCGGCGCCCACGGCCTGACGGGCACCCAGCTGCCCCAGCCGCGGGTGCTGGTTCCGCCGAGTCTGCGTCCGCGGCTCCTCGACGAGGTCCTCGGCCCGTCCTTCGCCCTGCTGGGCGTCGAGGTCCCCGACGCCGCCTGGCAGCGCTTCGACAGCCCGGACTGGCCGGACGACGTCCTGGGCATCAAACGGATCGACATCCTTCTGGACGACCGGCTGCCGCCGGCGGCCGGCACCCGGGAGGCCGTCGCGGACGCCGACGGCCGTCTCGAACAGGCCCTCGCCCCCGCCCGTCATCGGTTCGTCCTGGTCAAACCCGACCGGTACATCGCAGCCGTCATGGGCCCCGACGACATCCCCGCCGTCGCGGCGGCCCTGCGCAAGGAGACCCGGTGACCACGCTGCCCACGACCACCGCCGCCGTGTGGGTCTACGAGCACGGCGGCCCGGACCGGCTCGTCCACGAGCGAAGGCCCCTGCCGGCCCTCGGCCCCACGGACGTGCTCGTCGCCGTCGACACCGCCGCCGTCTCCGGCTGGGACCTGAAATACCGCCGCGGACTGCAACCCGGCACGAAACTCCCCGGTCGCAACCCCTTCCCCATGCCCCAGCAGTTGGGGCGGGAGGCCGCCGGAACCGTCGTCGCGACCGGGCCCGATACCCGGCTGCTGCGGCCCGGAGACCGGGTAGTGGCCGTCGTCCACCCCGAGAACCCGCACGCCCCCGAGACCTATCGGGGCCTGGGCAACCTGTCCACCGGCATCGCCGTCCCCGGCCATCAAGCCCCCGGCGCCTACGCCGACTACGTGGTCCGCGACGAACGGCTCTTCCTGCCCGTACCCGCCCACGTCGACCTCGAGCAGGCCGCGGTCACCCTGTGGCCGTACGGCACCAGCCACCGCGTACTGCGCGACCGGCTGCGGGTCACCCCGGGTGACACCCTGCTCGTCACCGGAGCGGCCGGCCCGATGGGGCTGGCCACCCTCCAGCTCGCCCAGATCTTCGGCCTGCGCACCATCGCCACCACCCGGCACGCCGCACGCGCCGAAGCCCTGCGCGGTGTCACCGGGGCGGAGATCGTCGTCACCGAGGACCTCGACGCGGCCCGCCACGCCATACGCGACCTCACCGGCGGCGCGGGCGTCGACCACGCCGTTGATTACGCCAGCCACCGCGACCTGCTGCGACTGGCTCTGGAGGTGCTCCGGCTCGGAGGCCGCCTCTGCCCGGCCGCCGGCGAGCAGAATCCGCCCGGTCCGATGCCGTTCACCGTCTTCGATCTCACCCGTCTGGAAGCCGACATCGTCGGCGTGCGCGGGGCGCGGCACGACGACGCCCTGCGCGTGATGTCCCTCCTCGCCGACGGCCGGCTGCACTCGCCGATCGCGGCGCGCTTCCCGCTGTCCAGGGCCGCCCAGGCACACGACCTCATGGAGAACGGCACGGACGTCGTCGGGCGCCTCCTGCTCAAGCCCGGCAGCTGAGAGGGCGGTAGGAGACGTGGTGTGCCGGGCACCACCGGGCTCGGGTCCGCCTTCCGGCGCGCCTCGACGCGCGCCCTGACGCATGGCGGGTTCCGCTCAGGCGGACGGCGAAGTCCGCTTCGCCGGACACTTCTCAGTCGCTCGCGGCGAGAGTCCGCGCAAGTGCGTCGAGGGTCACGTCGACGATGGCGCGCAGCTGCTCGGTGCTCGTTCCGGCTCTGCTCATGACGGCGAGGGACTGGTTCACGGCCGCGAGGTGGGTCGCGAAGGACTCGGCCGCCTCGTCGTGCAGCCGGCCGGCCTTCAGCGCGGCGCGCAGCCGGGTGTGCTGGAGGCCGATCGCCTCCCGTGCACGCGCCGCGACGCTCGCGCTCAGCACGGGGGTCCCCATGACCGTCTGGGCCACCAGGCATCCGTCGGGCAGAGCGGGGTCGGCGATGCGTTCCAGGGTGATGTCGAAGAACGCCCGCGCGGCTGCCAGGGGCCGGTCGGCGGCGCAGGACAACGCGGCGTCGTACTTGTCTCCGTACCGCGTGGCGTAGCGCTCCAGGCAGCGGACGAAGAGCGTGTCCTTGTCGCCGAGGGAGGAGTAGATGGAGCTGCGGTTGAGTCCGGTCGCCCGGGACAGGTCGTCCACCGACGTGTCCGCGTAGCCCGCCCGCCAGAACTGGATCATCGCGGCATCGAGCGCGGTATCGATGTCGAACTGCTTCTTGCCTGCCATGCCGCACCTCCCTCCTGCCCTGCCTTCTCGGTGAGACCATCATCTCATCTTGAACCGATCGGTTCAAGATGGGGGTAGGGTGAAGGCATGACCTTGGCCCGATACCCCGCAGACCTCACAGCGCGGCCACACGCGCACCGCGTGCTCGCGGTCGGCGCCATCGCGTTCGTCTACACCGTTGTCATGGCGGGCGGAACCCTGACGATCCCGCTGTACGTGCTGTGGGCCTCGCAATTCGGCTTCGGGTCGCTCACCACCGTGGTCGTGTTCATCGCCTACGTCGTCGGAGTCGTCGGCACCCTGCTCGTGGCCGGTTCCCTGTCCGACGCCGTGGGACGCCGTCCCGTTCTCGCGCTGTCGCTGGCCCTCACGGCGCTGAGCACTGTGGGATTCGCGCTGGCGGACGGCCTCACGGTCCTGCTGATCTCGCGTGTGCTGAGCGGCGTGGCGACCGGGCTCATCACCGCGACGGCAACGTCGGCGATCGCGGAACTCGTGCGCGGGCGCAGGACGGCAGCCGTGCTGAGCACCGCGGCCAACGTCGGCGGCCTGAGTCTCGGCGTCGTCGCCGCGGGCGTCCTGGCGCAATGCGTCACGGCACCGACCCACACCGTGTTCTGGTGTTACCTGGCGACGTGTGCCGTCGCCGGCGTCGTCTGGCTGGTCATCCCCGAGACCGCGGACAAGACCGCGGGCCGATCGGTGCGCTGGCAGCCTCGTATCCGCCGCCCGGTCCTTCCCGACGGAGCAAGCCGGGTGCGGTCCTTCGTCGCCAGCGGCGTGCTCGTCGCGGCCTCCTCGGGCGTCAACGGGTTCTTCTCCTCGCTGGCTCCCGCGTTCCTGCGCGACGACCTGGGCGTGTCGAACTTCGCCGTCATCGGCCTGGGCGTCGGCACGCTGTTCATCAGCGCACTGCTGGCGCAGACCGTCACGCCCGCGGCCCTGGTGCGCCGCGACATCGGGACGGCCCTCCTCGCCGTGGGGATGATCGTCATTGAGGCCGCACTGTGGACCCACTCCGCGCCGCTTTTCATCGTCGGCACCGTCTTCGCCGGCGCGGCGGTCGGAACGCTGTTCCGACACGGTCTGAGCGTGACCGACGCACTGTGCGATCCCGGCAATCGAGCCGAGCTCACTGCCACCTACTTCTTGTTCCTCTACTCCGGGCTCGTCGGTCCGGTCCTGGTGCTCGGTCTCGCCGATCAGGCCGTCGGGACCCGGGCCTCCAGCACCATGCTCGCCGCTCTCGTCGTGTCCACCGCGCTCGTGGGCCTCGTCCTCGGCCGACGCACCGAATCAACCAGCACACCTGACACCTTCAGCCGACCGTCAACACACCGCACACCAGTGGAGGAAAATCATGAATGACCCCGCAAGCGCCCCCCGCGTCTCCGGCAACCCGGTCCGCGACCTGCCGCTGCCCGACCTGGCCGGTTTCACCCACCGTTGGGTCGACGCGGGCGGCGTCCGGGTTCACGTGGTCCAGGGCGGTCAGCCGGACGGCCCGGCCGTCGTGCTGCTCGCCGGGTTCCCGCAGACCTGGTGGGCATGGCGCAAGGTGATGCCGAACCTGGCCGACCGATTCCACGTCATCGCGATCGACCTGCCGGGCCAGGGCCACTCCGAACGCCCGGACATCAGCTACGACACGCACACGGTCGCCGCGCACGTCCACGCCGCGGTCAAGGCGCTCGGAGTCCCGGCATACTGGCTGGTCGCCCACGACATCGGCGCATGGGTCGCCTTCTCCCTCGCCTTGACGTACCAGGACCAGCTGCGTGGCCTGGCGCTGCTCGACGCCGGCATCCCGGGCATCACACTCCCTGACGCCATTCCGACCGATCCCGAGCGGGCGTGGAAGACCTGGCACTTCGCCTTCCACCTCGTGCCCGACCTGCCCGAGACACTGCTCGCCGGCCGCGAACGGGAGTACGTCGGCTGGTTCCTGAAGGTCAAGACCCTCGCCCCCGACACCTTCGACGACGCCGACATTGAGCAGTACGCCGCGTCCGTGGCCGCCGACGGCGGTCTCCGCGCATCCCTGGCCTACTACCGGGACGCCCCCGAGTCGGCGCGGAAGAACCACGAAGCGCTGGCACAACAGCGCCTGAGCGTCCCGGTCCTCGGGATCTCCAGCAGCCACGGCTCCATCCCCGACATGGCAGCTTCCATCAGGCCGTGGGCCGACCACGCCACCGGGATCGTCGTGCCGGACGCGGGACACTTCATCCCCGACGAACAGCCCGATGCCGTCGCCGCCGCGCTGACCGACTTCCTCACCGAAGACGATTGAGACTCAGCGGCTTGGCGGTCGACGTCGGTGGGGGCCCTGGAAGCAGGCGCGCACGGCCCCTGTGGATCGTGGAGTCCGCCACCCTTCGAGATCCGCGAGGGTGGCGGCTCCCCACCATGGGGTGCGCCATCAGACCTGGGCCTCCCTGACGCACACGTTCACCGTCTCGCCCAGGCCCTCGACGACGGTGCGCAGGGTCTGGCCTTCCTTCAGGTAGACCTTGGGGTCACGGCCGTCGCCGACCCCACCCGGGGTGCCGGTGCAGATGACGTCGCCCGGCAGCAACGTGATGATGCCGCTGACATACGCGACGATGTCGGCGATGCCGAACAGCAGGTCGGACGTGCGGGAGTGCTGCATCACCTCGCCGTCCACCTCGCAGCGGATCTCCAGGTCCGGCTCCTTGCCGCCGAACTCGTCGGCGGTCACCAGCTGGGGACCGATCGGGGTGGTCCCCTCGAATGTCTTGCCGGCCAGGAACTCGCGGGTGCGCCGCTGGTATTCGCGCACCGTTACGTCGTTGGCGACGCTGTAGCCGGCGACGAAGCCCAGAGCGTCGCTCTTGGGCACGTGGCGGGCGGCCCGGCCGATCACGAACGCCAGCTCCGCCTCCCAGTCCACCGTGTCGCTGACCTTCGGCAGGGTGATGGGGTCGTGGGCGCCGATGAGGGAGCCGTCGTACTTCGCGAACAGGGTGGGATACCGGGGCGTGTCCCGCCCCATCTCCTTGATGTGCGTGGCGTAGTTCAGGCCGAGGCAGATGATTTTGTTCGGGTGCGGCACCACCGGGGCGAAGTCGGCCTCGGCGTCGGCCAGGCGCTCACCACCGGCCCCGGCGGCCGCCTCGAGCCAGTTCTCGCCCGAGTTGAGCAGGCCGCTCACATCGGAGTGGGGGAGCAGTACATAGGACTCCCCGTCGCGTCTGGCCGCCCGGGTTCCCTCGGCCGTTCGCAAAGTAGCAAGTCGCATGCCTGCACACCTCTTTCTTCATTGACCGTTGTCCTCGCCGATCGTACGCTAGTTGCGAAATGCAGGATAGGTGTCCTGCTAAGTGAGACAAAAGGGAGAGGGCGGCGGCGATGGCTATCACCGGACTCGGTCACACCGGACTGTGGGTGTACGACCTGCCGAGGATGCGGGACTTCTACGAGCGCGTCATGGGCCTGACCGTGACCGACGAGGACGAGGAACTCCAGATCGTGTTCTTCAGCGCCCGGCCCGATGAGGAGCACCACGAGTTCGTCCTGCAGACCGGCCGCACGTCGCCCATCGGCGACAAGCAGCAGCATCAGATCTCCTGGCGTGTCGCATCGCTGGAAGACCTGCGTACCTTCCACCGGCGCTTCGAGGAGGAGGGCGTCAAGGTGCAGCAGGAGGTGACCCACGGCAACGCCTTCGGCATCTACTTCTTCGACCCCGAGGGCAACCGCAACGAGGTCTATCTGCGCGTCGAGCGCGACGTCCGCCAGCCCTTCCGCAAGTCCATCGACTTCGGCCTCTCGCCCGAGGAGATCTACGCCGAAGCCGAGCGACTGCTCGCCGACGGCGGTAACGCCTACCAGCCCGTGCAGTAGCTCCGCGGACGACCGCCCACCGGCCCCCTGCGCATCCCCGCCGGGGGCGGAACACCGCCACCGGCCGGGCGCCGGACACTCTCCTCATGCCCGACGGCGACCGGCTCGTCCCGTGGCATGCGCGGGGACCGGCTGACCGGGCCGATCGCACTCCCCGTGGACACGTTCCGCGCGCCGCGGAAAGCGGCATGCGGGCCGACGCCCGGGCGGGCGTGAGAGCGTCGTTCCCCTACCCGGCTAAGATGTCCTGCATGACAGGACGCACGTCAGACACGGCTGCTCCGACTGGGCAGTACCGGGAGCGCAACTCCACCGCGGACCGGGCGCTGGACATCCTCGGGCTGTTCTCGGAGAGCAAGCTCTCGGTTTCCGGCCAGGAAGTAGCCACCGCCCTGGGCACAGCTCGCTCGACCGCGTACCGCTATCTGCAGAGCCTGGTCAGGAACGACTTCCTGGAGGAGGACCCCGGGGGTGGTTTCCGGCTGGGCATGCGCGTCCTGGAGCTGGCCCGCCTGGCGCGGCGCGGGTACGGTCTCTCGGAGATCGCCCTGCCGGTGATGGAGCGGCTGCGGGACACGGTCGGTGAGACGGTGCTGCTGACCCGCCGTGCCGGAGGAGCCGCGATATGCGTGGAACGCTGCGAGGCGCAACACCCGGTGCGGATCTCCTACGAACGCGGCAGTGTGCTCCCGGCCAATGCCGGTGCCTCCGCCCTGGCGCTGCTGGCGTGGCTGCCGGAACAGCAGTGCCGTGAGCTGTTGGCCGCCCAGCGCCTGCAGCGGTTCACCGCACGCACCATCACGGACATCGACGTGCTGATGGAACGGCTCGCCCAGATCCGCGAGGACGGGCACAGTGTCAGCCGGGGCGAACTCGACGTGGACATTCTCGGCATCGCGGCCCCGGTGTACGGACCCTCCGCAGGCGTGATCGCCGCCGTGAGCGTCGCCGCGCTCGAACACCGCGTTCCCGACCGCCGGCTCGGCGAGGTGGTCGCGGCGGTCCGTCGCGCCGCCGAGGACATCAGCGGTCAGTTGGCCGTGGTCGGCGACTGACGACACCCCGGCGAGCGCCCAAGGCCCGGCCGGCGGGCGGCATCCGCGTCCCGTCTCCGGACGTGGCGGTGTCGCTCCGGGCCGGCCGGGCCGCGCGTCATGCGACACACACTCCCGGAACCGCCACGGCACGCGTGACGACCGGCTGCGACAGCGAGCCGTCCGGGTAGAGCGTCAGCGTGCCCTGGAACTCCTCGCGCGCAAAGGCGTCCTTGAGGGAGGTCAGGGTCTCCCAGACCGCCACGTTCGTCAGGACGCGGCTGTCCGCGGTGCCCCGGTACAGCTGCGCGGAGACGAACCCGGGCTGCGCCTTCATGATCAGGGAGTCCTGGCGCCAGACGTCGATGACCTCGTCGACCTGTCCTTCGGGAGCGAGGAAGGTGTTGATGAGGGTGACGGGCCGGCCGTCGTCCGGCCCCTGCAGCTGTGCCAGGAAGGGGGTCGAGCGGTCGAGATCGTTGAGCTGGATCATGCGAACTCCTTGATGGTGGATGGTCGGATGTCGGGCGAGTCGGTCATGAGCCCGGCGAGATCGTCGGGTGCGATGAACGAGGGGTGAGGAGGCGGCCCCAGCTGAACAGCCCCCTGGCGCGAAGACCCGGCCACGGGCTCGGGGCGGGCAGCCCGTCGCGCCGCACCCATCACCCGAGGGGGGAACAGCGGGGCGCGGCGTTCCTGGTGGATGTCGCACCGGCCGGTCCGGACCCCGTGCCCGAAAGCGGGCAGCCGGAACCGGGGTCGGCCCCGGAGCCCACCGGACCGGACAGTGGGCCGATCGGATCGGCTTCGGCTCTTACCGTGTGATCGGGGGCGCCGGCTTTCCGCGCGACATCAGTACGGGCAGCAGCACCCTGTCCACGAAGAACCGCTGGTCGTCAGCGGAGAGTGGTTTCCGTTGGACCACCCCACGCGCGAGCGCGTGCCCCAGGACCAGGTCGAACAGCACATCGGACAGCTCGGCGTCGTTGAGTTCGCCCCGGCCGATGGCGCGCTGCACGACGTCTCGACAGTTGCGGCGCATCGGGGCCAGGGCGCCCCTTCCCAGCACGTCGGCGATGGCGGGTTCCTGCTGCGCCGCCGCCAGGAGGCTCACGAAACCGGGAACGTCCTCCCGGGCAGTCAGCTTGGCCACCAGAGCCGTCAGCGCGATGAGATCCTCGCGCAGGTCCCGGGCCGCGGAAGACAGCTCTGTGACGGATGCGGAACGGTCGAGCAGCGCCGCGCAGACCAAGGCGCACTTGTCGTCCCAGCGCCGATAAATGGTGGTCTTGCTGGCGCCGGCCCGAGCCGCCACCGCGTCGATCGACAATCGCTCATAGCCCACTTCGTGCAGCAGCTCGTGCGTGGCCTTGATGATCGCCGCCGTCCGTGCCGAGGCGCGGCCGGGACGTGCTGTTTCCTCGGGCATAGTGCACGTAACCGTATCCTTCGGCATGACCTGCGGCAAGCACTGGATACGTGGTGCACAGCGGGTGAACAACTTCCAGGGGTCTGATGTGTACGGGCATGTATCGATGGCGGGAAGGTCAGTCGGCCGGCCGGGCTCGCGCATTCCCTGTGGCGCATGGGATGACGGGATCGCCTACGGGCGCCGGTCCCCAGCCCCGCGCGGCGGTACCGAGAGCTGATGAGGGGAGGCCGCCTGCCGCCCCGCGCACCCTCGGCCATCAGATCTGGTCGGCGGGTAGCCGTACGACCAGTCCGTCCAGAGCGGGGGAGAGGGTGATCTGGCAGCTCAGCCGACTGAACTCGGTCGGATCCAGCGCTGCTTCCAGCATCGCCTCCTCCACGTCCGACCGGGGATCCAACCGCTGATCCCATGGTGGTTCGACGTAACAGTGGCAGGTCGCGCATGCGGCGATGCCGCCGCACTCGGCCAGGATTTCCCGGATGCCCGTACGGACGGCCGCCCGCATCAGGCTCTCTCCGGCTGTTCCGGAGCACTGACGGGCGGAGCCGTCCGCGCCCACGAAGGTCACCGCGACCATCTCAGGACCCCCCACGCGGGGAAGGTACGGAAGGGCCGGTCATGGGATAGGCGGTCAGTTCGCTCACCCGCTTACCGTCGTCACTGAAGCGGACCTTGGTGCGGAACATCATCCGGACCCGGTTGTCCTGCCATACGCCGTGGACAGGGTCCACGCGGAAGAAGACCTGACGCAGCCGCACCCCAGCCCTGCGGAAGTTCTCGTACATGCCGGAGTCCTTGAGCCAGGCGAACTGCTCGTGGCTGAGCCGCAGGACGCGCTCGATCTCCTGGGGGTCCTCGAGGAAACTCGCCCGCCCCGTGACCTGGACGTGTCGCGCCTCGGTACGGCCGGCGAAGCCGTCGGCGGGCAGGTGGGCCACGGTGTAGCTCACCCTCCCGTCGCGCAGGATGTTCGCGTACTTGCGTGTGTAGGTGAAGGTGTGCAGGTAGGCCGTCAGCCCGTCCCCGACGAAGTGCATCATCGCGGCCGAGGGGAAGCCGTCCTCGTCCAGCACCGCCACCGCTCCGATCTCCTCCTCGCGCAGCAGGGCGGCAATGGCCCGCGTCGCGTCGTCTGCGGTGGGTTGGGTGGATGCCATGGAGTCCTCCGAAGATCAATGTGTACGGGACCGTATCGCGAGGAATCCAGATGGGCAATGGATTGGCGGCCCCTAACGAAAAAATGTGTACGGTATCGTCTCGATCGTGAAGCATTACGATGTGGTCATCGTCGGCGCCGGCCACGCCGGGTGCGCCGTGGCGACGCACCTACGCGAGTACGGGTTCGACGGGACGATCCTGTTGATCGGAGAAGAGCCCGTCCTGCCCTACCGGCGTCCGCCGCTTTCGAAGGCACGGCTCACGCCGCATGCCGAACCCGAGCCTCTCGAGCTGTATCCCGCCTCCGTCTACGCCGACCGGCGCATCGAGCTCCTGCTGGGCAGCAGGGTGGAAGCGGCTGATGTCCACGCACGTTGCGTCGAGCTGGCGGACGGCACACGGGTCGGCTGGCGTCGCCTGGTGCTCGCCACCGGTGCTGCGCCCTCGGTCCCTCCCCTGCCGGGAGTGGAGCTGCCGCAGGTCCACGTGTTGCGGGACCTCCAGGACGCGGCCGGACTGGCTGCGGCCTTCGGGCCACGCCGACGTCTCGTTGTCGTCGGGGGAGGCTGTCTGGGCCTTGAGGTGGCCGCCACGGCCCGCGGATTCGGGACCGAGGTGACCGTTGTCGAGGCTCGGAGCCAGGTCGTGGCTCGGGTGGCCGGCGCCGAAGTCGCTTCCTTCCTGGAGCGGTACCACCGATCGCAGGGTGTTGTCGTGCGGACCGGCGCTCAGGTGCAGGCGATCAACGGCATGCGACAAGGGCGGACGGCAGCGGTTCAGCTGTCGGACGGAACACAGCTGGAGTGCGACGCCGTCCTCCTGGCCGTAGGAGCGTCCCCGCGTGACGCACTGGCCGGCCGAGCCGGCCTGGTATGCGACGGCGGCATCCCCGTCGATATGACAGGAGCCACCGCCATCGCCGACGTCTACGCCATCGGAGATGTCACCGTGCGCCCCGTCCCCCAGTACGGCCTCCGTACCAGGCTGGAGAGCGTGCACAGCGCCAACGAACAGGCCCGCCACGCCGCCGCGGCCATCTGCGGCGCAACTCCGCGCAGGCCCGAAACCCCCTGGTTCTGGTCGGACCAGTTCGATCTGAAGATACAGATCGCAGGACTCAGAGCAGAAGCGGACACCGCGGTCGTTCGCGGAGAGCCGCGGCGTCCGGGATTCGCGGTCTTCCATGTGCGGGGCGACCGGCTCCGCGCGGTCGAAGCCGTCAACGCTCCCCGGGAGTTCGCGCTGGGGCGCAAGCTCATCAGCGAGGATGTGCCCGTGTCCGCTTCAGCCCTGGCGGACTCGGCTGTGCCCCTCCGTGACGCGGTTGTCCGGACGGACACGTCCCCGCCCGGATGACCCTCCTGTCCGGCGCGGATCGCGCAGACGAGAGCCGTGGCGCGGTGACACGGTCTCGTGAGCCGCTCAGCTGGTGCCCGGCGGAGACACACCGCTCTCTCAGCTGGTGCCCGGCGGAGACTCACCGCCGCGGGCCGCCGCCCGGCGCCGCGCACACCGCCTGTGCCCACCCCGGTCGGCCCTGCTGTCGTGGCCCGGCCCGCCCGGCGGAACCGAGGCCGTATGCGTCCTCATGTCCCCACCCGAGTGATCAGCCGACGCACGGGATGACCTCGCGGAAACGGCGGATCGGCGGACTCGGCCGAGGGCCCCATACCGCCGGATGCGCGCCACGCATCCCGGACGACGCCCAGGAGACGCATGCTGGTTATAGGGGTGGAAACGGGGGGAACCCGACCGCTGCGGTCGGTGGTACACGAACCGCGGATCGCGTCCGACCGAGGGGGCGGAAGGAGAGAAAGAGACATGCCCGCAGGATCCAGCCGTAAGCGTGAACGGCAGTACGAGCACATCAAGGAAGGCGCCGAGCAGCGCGGGGCGTCCACCGGCCGGGCGAAGGAAATGGCCGCCCGCACCGTGAACAAGGAGCGCGCCCGCTCGGGAGAGTCCAAGACCGCGAGCAAGACCTCCACACAGGACCGCAAGTCGGCGCCGCAGCGTGGCGGCCAGCGCTCCGGCAACCGGACCGGCCCCAAGGGCCCGACCCGCGACCAGCTGTACAACGAGGCCAGGCAGCGGGGCATCGAGGGCCGCTCGAACATGACCAAGGAGCAGCTGGCCAAGGCTCTGGGCCGCTGACGCGAGAGACGCCGCCCTCCCCGTGGGAACGCGGGGCCGGGCGGCGTTCGTCGCGGCGTTCGCCCATGCGGTGTCTGCCCGTGTGGTGTCCGCGCGTGTGGTGTCCGTCCGTGTGGTGTTTGCCCGTGCAGTGGCCGTGCGTGCGGGGTCTGCCCGTGCGGTGTCCATCTTTGTGGTGTCCGCCCGTGCGGCCCGGGAGGGTGATTGACGGAGTCGGCGCCGGGTACTCAAAGGCGATCATGGCAGGCCAGACACTTCCCACCTACACCACGCTGGATCAGCTCGTGGAGCTGATCGAGGAGGGGCCCGCGGTCTTCGTCCGCTGGTCCCGGGGACCCCAGGCCGACCTGGAGGGCAGCCCGGTCAGCCGGGACGGCCTCACCGGCATGGAGATGCCGGGCCTGTCGGCCAACCCGCTGGTCTTCGAGGAGTGGGCGAAGGACCTGCCCACGGCCCTGTGGGTGGCCCGGCGGCTGTGCGACTACATCCACCTGCGGGACGACGACCGGGGCCCCGATGACGTCCACCCCTGGGTGCTCAAGGGGGAGGAGATCGGCCGGGGGCCGGACAACGAACCCCTGGTGCGCGATGTGGAGCCCGTCGCCTGGATCGCCGACAGCGTGATCGCCGAGGCCGAGAGGATGGTGGCCCGCCAGAGTGGCGAGTGGGGGCCGCTGCACCGGCCGACCCGGTTCACCCGCGGGAGCAAGGGGTGAGGGGCGCCCCGCCGTCGTCGGCGGGGCGCACAAGCACGGAACACCGCGTTGGGCGCGGGACGCCATGTCGGAGCATGGGCCCAGCACCGCCCGGGCGCCGTGCCGAGCATGGGCCCCGCGCTGGGCACTGTGCCGCAGCGGGGCACCACGCTGGGCACTGGGCCGGAGCACGGGCCCAGCACCGCCCGGGCGCCGTGCCGAGCATGGGCCCCGCGCTGGGCACTGTGCCGCAGCAGGGCACCGCACTGGGCACTGGACACTGGGCCGGAGCATGGGCACCGCACCGGGCACTGTGGGTGCCGGAGCCCAGGCCCAGCACCCGGCACTGTGCCCCGGCCCGTCCGGCCGGGGCGGGGCCGGTCAGCCCTCCTTGCCCATGGCTTTGCGCACCGTGTCACGGGCACGGTCGATCGTGGCGGCCATCGGCCCCAGCGCGATGTTCTTCGCCGCCGTCTCCACGCCCGGGTGCGGACGGGTCGGGGCCACCGCCTCGGCCGCCCTGACCGCCTTGGCCATGGTGGCGAGCTGCCCCGGGTCGGTGTGCCGCCGCAGCTGGATGAACTCGTAGCGCTCCTCGGCCCGCGCATGCGCCATGACCTCGGTGCGCAGCTCCATGAGCAGCGGCAGGAACCCGGGGTCGCCGGTGTCCATCCCGTCGAGCCGGCTGAGCTTCTCCTTGGCCTGTTTCTCCTCCCGCAGACGGTCTTCCACCATCCCCTCGCCGCCGTCGAACGAGCGGCGCGCCACGGGGTGGACGACCTCCTCCTCCGCGGTCTCGTGGACGGCCAGCAGGCGGACGAGCCTGCGGAAGGCGTCCCGCCGCTGCTCGCCGGTGGCCCGCTCCACCTCGTCGAAGAGGTTGCGGATGTCGCCGTGCTGGCGCATCAGCAGCGCCACCACGTCGTCCTCGCCGCCGATGGCGCCGGATCCGGATCGGTCTGCCACGATGTCTGTCCTCCGTAGGGCCGGGTATCGGTCAGTCGTGTGAGCGCAGGGACGGCTCGGGGTGCTCACCTTCGGTCTCCAGCCGGTACTCCCGGCCGAACATGTCGCGGTGCTGCTCCATCACCCGCTCGCTCGGCGGCCGGTCGCCGTCGTTGAGCAGCGCCTGCATGGCCTGGAAGCGCTCATGGGCCTCGCGCACATAGCCGGTGCCGAGCGTGGTGAGGTCGATCTGCGTGGCGAGCAGTTCGCGGACGTACCCCTTGTTGGGCTCGAAGGTGAGCACGTTCGGCAGCTCCGGGGCGACGACCTCCTCCGGCTCCCGGCCGTCGTTGCGGCGCATCAGGTCGCAGGCGATGCGCAGATGCTCCAGCTCCATGTTCAGGTGCAGCTCCCAGATGGCCTTCACCTTG
This sequence comes from Streptomyces hygroscopicus subsp. hygroscopicus, assembly GCF_001553455.1. GTDB lineage: Bacteria > Actinomycetota > Actinomycetes > Streptomycetales > Streptomycetaceae > Streptomyces > Streptomyces hygroscopicus. The sequence goes on along the minus strand of NZ_BBOX01000312.1, from coordinate 7,969 downwards.
GGGTCCGGCTCCTGCTCCATGAAGGAGTAGTAGAGGTAGCACTCGTTGTACTCGTGGTTGACCAGCTGCTCCCACCAGGTCTCGCCCGGGTCGACCAGGGATTCGTAGTGGGTGACGTGCTCCTCCTCGATCAGCCCGATCTCCTGGTAGAGCTGCCGGGCGATCGGTTCCATGTACTGCGGGCCGACGTTCAGGTAGAAGTTCATGGTCTGCTGCTCCGCCGACATGATGGTCAGCGCGTGCAGCTTGGAGAGCGGGTCGGTGCTGCTGCGGTCGTAGGGGTCGCGGACGTTGTCCCTCGGGTCGCGGTGGTGGTACTTCGTCGGCCGGCCCGGCATGATCTCCGTCAGCCCCTGGACGATCTCCTCCGCCTTGCGGTGCTCGATCATCTCGTAGAGGTTGGCGTACCGGTACAGATGGTCGAAGTCCTCCAGCAACCCGAACTGGTACGCCTGCCGCAGATACGGATCCGGCTCCATCCGCGCCACCCACGCGGTCAGGTCCACCGCCACCTGCTCATAGGCGATCGTGGTCTCCAGCACCGAGGCCACCCCCGGCAGCAGCCAGTTCACCGCCTTCTGCTGCTGCGCCTCCACCGCCCGCGTCTGGGCCAGCTGCCGCCGCACGTCCTGATCCGGACAGTGGCGGGCCATGTGGTGACTGAAGAGGACCGCCTCGATCTCGATACCGTTCATCGTGATGATCCGGCAGCGCGTATAGGGGTCGCAGCGATCCGGGTCGATCGGCTGAACATCCAGCTCACGCCAGGTGCGCATCTGGCGGTCGAGCGGGATGCCACGCTGCTCCAGGGGGTTGAAGGGCATGCGGGCTCCTCTGGGGGTGGGAACCAGATCCGTACCCGTGATGTCCGTTCCGCTGCCGCGTGCGGTGGCTTTACGCCCGATCGGCGGTGGCACGCGCATGACCACCGCGCCGGAGCCGGGACATAGGGTGGCCGGATGCAGGAGCGCTACCGGACGGTCGCACGCGAGGGCGTGCACGAGACCGAGATCAACAGATCACGCTTCCTCTGCACGCTCGCGCCCGCCGCGACCGAGCAGGAGGCGCAGGACGTCGTCCAGCGCGTCAGGAAGGAACACCCCACCGCCACCCACAACTGCTTCGCCTACGTCATCGGCGCGGACGGCGGTGTGCAGAAGGCGAGCGACGACGGGGAGCCGGGCGGTACGGCCGGAGTGCCGATGCTGCAGATGCTGCTGCGCCGCGAGGTCCGGTACGTGGTGGCCGTGGTCACCCGCTACTACGGGGGCGTGAAGCTCGGCGCGGGCGGTCTGATCCGGGCCTACGGCGGCGCGGTCGGCGAGGCGCTGGACGCGCTGGGCACCGTCACCCGGCAGCGGTTCCGGCTGGTGACCGTCACCGTCGACCACCAGCGGGCCGGAAAGCTGGAGAACGATCTGCGGGCGACGGGGCGGGCGGTCCGGGAGGTGCGCTACGCCGAGGCCGTGACGATCGAACTGGGGCTGCCCGAGGCGGATGTGGACGCCTTCCGCGACTGGCTGGCGGACACCACCGCCGGAACCGCCGCACTGGAGCTGGGCGGCGAGGCGTACCAGGACATGTGACGAACGAACGCTCCGCGGGCGGGGCAGGCCGCGGCGCCCCGCCGTTCCGGGCGGGGCCCGCAGTTCCGGGCGGGGCCCGCAGTTCCGGGCGGGGCCCGCGGTTCCGGGCGGGGCTTTTCCGTTCATGGCGGCGCTCTGCGGTTCATGGCGGGAGCCCTGCGGTTCAGGGGGCCCTCTGCTTCAGGGCGGGGGTCCTGTTCTTCAGGACGAGCGCCCGGGTTCCGTCTTTTCAGGACGGAGGAGAAGCGCCCCGCAGGCCGCTGCCCGACCGGGCCAGGGCTCCGATGCGCAGGTCCCGGGTGCGGCTCTGATGCTCGATCATGCGGTCGCGGGCCGCCTCCGCGTCGCGGCGGCGCACCGCGTCCAGGATCCCGGTGTGTTCCTTGAGGATCAGCTTGAGGTTGTCCGGGTGGTCGGTGGCCACGGAGGTGTCGGCGTCGTACACCTTCAGCTGGGCGTCCAGACGGTCCATCAGTTCGGCGATGGTGGCGTTGTGGCCCGCCTCGCGCAGCGCCAGATGCCACTCGTTGTTCAGCGCCCGCAGTTCGACGGGGTCCGAGGACGCCGCGCTGCTCTCGTGGACGTGGACGAGGCGGGCGAGGTCGAGTTCGGTCCGGCGGGTGGCGGCGGCCTGCGCGGCCGAGGACTCCAGGGCGATGCGCGCCTCGCAGATCTCCAGGATCTCCTCCGGGGTGCGGGCGCGGACCACATAGCCCCGGGTCGCCTGCCGCACCAGGCCCTCCTGCTCGAGCCTGATCAGGGCCTCCCGCACCGGGGTGCGGGAGACGTTGTACTGCGCGCTGAGGGCCGCGGGGATCAGGACGGTTCCGGGCGGTGCCTGCCCGCCGACGATGCTCTGCCGGATCCGGGTGTAGTGGCCACCCGCATCCCCACCTCCCCGTGAAGTGGTCACGTCCGTTCTCCCCTTCCCGCCGTGCTTCAGGTCGCGCTTCCCGTCGCGTTTCCCCGTCACGCCATGGACTCGATACCCGAAGTCTGCCATTGAGTACATCTGTATACACTTGCTTGCAGCTGAATCCATCTCCGGTTATGGTCTCCTTCCAGGCACGGCCGGGCTCGGGCCCAGGCCGCACGACTCTTCACACGTCCACGGGAGTTCCGGTATGTACCGCGATGCGCAGACGAGGCGGCGTTCCGCCCGCCCGGCGCTCGCGTCCGCTCCCCTTCCGGACACCGGCCTGACGTACCGTCGGCACATCGATCTGATGCGCGTCTTCAGCGCGGGCTGTCGCTGACCCCGCTCGCTTCCCGGCCGTCACGCCGCGGCCGTACGACCCGCGCCTGACGTCCTCCCCCTCGCCCGCCCCGGCGTTCCACCACCGCCGTCCCGGCGCCCTTCGCCAGGACCGCCTTTCGCCGGCGCGGACGGAGGAGTTCCCGCTCCGCCGCGCACCGGCCCGCCACGGCCCGCGGTGCGGCCCGATCAACCACTCCTGAAAGGGAGCCCCATGCCCGAGCAGCCGCTGCTCACCAAGGACCGGGAACCGCGCTCGGATCCCACGGCCGAGGCCGGTCCCCCGAGGGCCCGCGCCATCGGACGACTCTCCATCGGACGACTCGCCAGTGGGCGACTTGCCAACGGGCGACTCGCCACTGGGCGTCTTGCCAACGGGCGACTCGCCACTGGGCGTCTTGCCAACGGGCGACTCGCCACCGGGTGGATCGGCCGGGCACTGCCGCGCACCGGCCGCGCGCTCGGCCCCTGGGTCGTGCCCCTGCTGGTCTTGACGGTGTGGCAGACCACCGCCAAGACCGGTGCCCTCCCTCCGCGGATCCTGCCCGCTCCCGAGGCGGTCCTGCGGGCGGGCACCGACCTGGCCGCCACCGGCGAACTCCAGCACCACATCCTCACCAGCCTGCGGCGCATCGCCCAGGGATTCGCCCTGGGCGCGGCCACCGGCCTGCTCCTGGGGTTCGGGGTGGGGATGTCGAAGGCGGCCGAGATTCTCCTCGACCGCTCCCTGCAGATGGTGCGCACCATCCCGCACCTGGCCCTGGTGCCGCTGATGATCGCCTGGTTCGGCATCGGGGAGGAGCCGAAGGTCCTGCTGGTGGCGCTGGGCACGTTCTTCCCCGTCTACCTCAACACCGTCACCGGCATCCGTGGTGTGGACCCCAAGCTGCTGCAACTCGGGCGTTCCTACGGGCTGGGCCGGTGGCGCCTGGTGCGCGACATCGCCATCCCCGGGGCCATGCCCACCGTTCTGGCCGGTATCCGCTACTCCCTGGGCGTCGCCTGGATGACCCTCGTCGTCGCCGAGACCATCTCGGCCAGCGACGGGATCGGCTACCTCGCCCAGGACGCCCGCCAGCTTCTGCGTACCGACCAGATCGTGCTGGCCATCCTGCTGTACGCGCTGGCCGGCCTGTTCGCCGATCTCCTCACCAGGCTCATCGAAAGGAAGGTTCTGCGATGGCACCCCAACTACCGCCGTCCGGGGTCCCGGTGACCCCCGACCGGGCCGGGGCCCGGCTGTCGCTGGAGGGGGTGGGGAGGCGGTACGGCGACCGCTGGGTGCTGAAGGACCTCGACCTGGAGGTGGAACCCGGCTCGTTCGTCTCCTTCCTCGGACCCAGCGGCGCGGGCAAGAGCACCCTGCTGCGGATCGTCGCCGGACTGGAGCAGCCGAGCTCGGGAACCGCCCGGCTGCACGGATCCGGACCGCGGCCGCCCATGGCACGGATGATGTTCCAGGAGGACCGGCTGCTGCCCTGGCGCAGCGCCGAGGACAACGTCCTGCTGGGCGTCCGGGGCCGCAGGGAGGAGGCGCGCGCCCTGCTGGACGCCGTGGGGCTGGCCGACCGGGGCGATGCCTGGCCCTCCGCGCTCTCCGGCGGGCAGCGGCAGCGCGTCGCCCTGGCCCGCGCCCTGCTGCACCACCCCGAACTGCTGCTCCTGGACGAGCCGTTCGGCGCCCTGGACGCGATTACCCGGATCGCGATGCAGCGGCTCCTGGAGCGCATGTGGCTGGACCAGCCGCGCACCGTCCTGCTGGTCACCCATGACGTGGAGGAGGCGCTGGTGCTCTCCGACCGCGTACTGGTGCTGGCCGACGGTTCGGTCGGCCGCGATCTGTCGATCGACCTGCCCCGGGGGGACAGGCGTGGCCACCCCCGCCTCGTCTCCTGGAAGGAGGAACTTCTCAGGGACCTGGTCGAACCCGCTTCCGCCGCCCCCGGCGCCGCGTGACGAACGGCCGTCACCACGGCCCGCCGCCCATCCGGCCGGTGGCCGGAGCCCCGCCGCTCATCCGGCCGGTGGCCGGAGTTCCGCCCCCACTTGGCCGGTGGCCAGGGCCCGCCGCCACCTGATCGGTGGCCGGAGCCCGCCGCCACTTGGCCGGTGGCCGGAGCCTGCCGTTACCTGATCGGTGGCCAGGACCTGCCGCTACCTGGCCGGTGGCCAGGGCTCGCCGCCACTTGGCCGGTGGCCAGGGCTCGCTGCTACCTGATCGGTGGCCAGGGCCCGCCGCCATCCGACCAGCGGCCGGAATCCGCTGCCACCTGATCGGTGGCCGGAGCCTGCCGCTACCTGATCGGTGGCCAGGGCCCGCCGCCATCCGACCAGTGACCGTAATCCCGCCCCCGCCGCTCGCCCCACCGTCCTGCCACCCCACCCCACCCCGCCCCCCGACGCTCCCGCGAACGTGAAGGACCTCATCGTGACCGCACACCGCACCTCCTCCCGCTCACCCGCCCGAACCCCCCTGCCCGGCGCGCTCCCGCGCCGCGGCCTCCTCGCCCTCGGCGCCGCCGCGGCCCTCGCCCCCGCCCTGTCCGCCTGCGGTGGCAGTGCGCAACCGAAGAGCCGGGCGATCGCCGACGGAGTGCCGGAGAAGCTCCGCTTCGCGGTCATCGGCAGCGGCAAGACCGGGGTGCCCGCGGCCCTGCGCTACCGGCTGAACGGCCTCGACCTCGGCAAGGAACTCGGCGGCACCACCGTCACCTGGCCGGCCGGGTTCACCGCATCCCTGCCGGTGATGGAGGCGTTCTCCTCGGGCAGCGTGGACTTCTCCTTCGCCACCGCCACCGCCGTGGCCTACGCGGTCGGCGGCGGTGTCCCCATCGTGCCGCTCGCCGCCTATCCGCTCCCCGGCGACGAGGTCGAGATCCTCGTCCCGAAGGACTCGCCCATCCGCGGCGCGAGCGACCTCAAGGGCAAGCGGGTCGCCGACCAGAAGGGCACCACCGGCACCTACAGCCTCATCAAGTACCTGGAGACCGCCGGTCTGCGGCTGGACGACATCGAGTACGTGAACCTGCCCGCCGCCGACGCCGAATCCGCCTTCGCCAATGGCAAAGTGGACGCCTGGATCAGCTGGCAGCCCGCCATCGGCCTGGCCCGGGCCCGGCACAAGGCCCGCAGCCTGCCCAAGGTGAAGACCTACGACTACAGCTTCTACGTGGCGAGCGAGTCCTTCGCCAAGGAGTACCCCGAGGCCGTGGCGAAGGCCGTGCGGGTCGTCCGCGACGCCCAGCGCGCCATCAACGCCGACCCGGCCAAGAGCGTCGCGTTCTTCGACAAGATCGGCGGGTTCGGCTCCCAGAGCCTGGAGCGCGAGGTCTATCTGGAGCTGACCCGCGACAAGCGCCTGTCCGACTCCCCGGCCGACGCCCTGGCACCGGTGGACCGCGCGGCCGTCGAGAGCACCCAGGACCTCGCCGACAACTTCCAGGCCCTGGGCGTCTATCCGTCGAAGATCGACGTGGCCGGGTTCCTGCGGGACTCCCGTTTCGACTCGATCAGGAAGACCGTCGCCGCCGAACTGGCGACATGACCGAGCCGCCCCGGCGCCCCGCCCGCACGGCACGGCGGCAACGTCCGCACGACACGGCACGGCGCCCCGCCCGCACGCCCCGGCGGCATCGTCCGCACGGCACGGCGGCAGCGGGCGCCCGTCCGGCACCCAGGGCCCCCGCCCACAGCAGAAAGACCTTGCGATGAGCACTCCTCACCACCAGATGCACCTGGCCGCCTTCGTGACCGCGGGGCCCGGCCGCCCCGGGGGCTGGCGCTACCCCGGCTCCGAACCGGGCTGGCTGTCCGCCTCCTACTACCAGCACATCGGCCGGGTCCTCGAACAGGGCAAGTTCGACCTGATGTTCTTCGCGGACATCCTGTCCGTGCCCGACCGCCTCGGCGGCAGCATGGACAGCCAGCTCCGTTACGGCGCGCTCGGCTCCCTCCGCCTGGACCCGACGCCCGTCCTGGCCTCGATCGCCGCCGTCACCGACCACCTCGGGCTCGCCGCCACGGTCTCCACCAGCTACCTGGAGCCCTTCCCGGTGGCGCGTTCCTTCGCCACGGTCGACCACCTCAGCCACGGCCGTGCGGCCTGGAACGTGGTCACCTCCTTCCAGGACTCCGAGGCCCGCAACTTCGGCAACGACCGGCACATCGCACGCGACCAGCGCTACGAGCGGGCCGACGAGTTCCTCGAGGTCGCCTGCAAGCTCTGGGACAGCTGGGAGGACGACGCCCTCGTCATGGACCCGGCCGCCCCGCTCTTCGCCGACCCCGAGCGGGTGCACCGCATCGACCACGAGGGCCAGTGGTTCAGCGTCCGCGGCCCGCTGAACGTGTCCCGCCCGCCGCAGGGCTATCCGGTGATCATCCAGGCCGGGGCCTCGCCCAAGGGCCGTGACTTCGCCGCCCGCTGGTCGGACGTCATCTTCTGCAGCCACGCCTCCCTGAAGTCGGCCCAGGAGTTCTACCGGGAGATCAAGGAGCGCGCCGTGCGCCACGGCCGCCGTGCCGAGGACATCAAGATCCTCCCCATGGCGACCCCCATCGTCGGCCCCACCACCGAGGCCGCACGCGAGGCCGAACGGCGGCTGACGGACCTGGTGCCGCCGCTGGCCGGACTGTCGACCCTCTCCTACCACCTGGACGTCGATCTCTCCGGGCTGCCGCTCGACGAGCCCTTGCCCGATGTCGACGTACCCGGCGTCCAGGGCCACTACAAGGAGGTGGTGGAGATGACCCGGCGGGACGGTCTGACCCTGCGTGAACTGGGCAAGCGGTACGGCGGCCGGACCGAGGGCGAGTTCATCGGCACCGCCGCCGAGGTCGCCGACAGCATGGAACGGTGGTTCACCGAGGGCGGCTGCGACGGCTTCACCGTGGGCGCCGTCCACACCCCGGGGGCGTTCGAGGACTTCGTCCGGCAGGTGGTGCCCGAGCTGCAGCGCCGGGGCGTGTTCCGCACCGAGTACGCCGGGAAGTCCCTGCGCGACAACCTGGGCCTGGACCGCCCCCGGGCCGGGGCGTGGCGCGAGCGCCGCTACGGCGGCTGACCGGACACCGACCCGGGCGCGGGCGGCCTCCCGCGCCCGGCCCCCCCCTCCGCATGGACGACCAC
>NZ_BBOX01000311.1 GCF_001553455.1 Streptomyces hygroscopicus subsp. hygroscopicus | reverse complement strand
ACCCGGGCGCGGGCGGCCTCCCGCGCCCGGCCCGCCCCTCCGCATGGACGACCACGAGGACACGAGGACACCAGGACATGAGGACGATGACCACAGCAGGCGATCTCGTCAGCATCACCGGCCGCACCACCGACACCACGGGGCGTTTCCTGGTGACCGCCAGGACGAACCACTTCGTCTCCGACGCGCGCACCGGGCCGGCGGAGGCCGTCCAGGCGGGGGAGCTGCTGCTGTCCTCCCTGGCCTCCTGCTCCCTGGGCAACATCCAGCTTCACGCCCTGGAGCGCGGCTCGGGCCTGACCGGCGCACGGGCCGACATCAGCTACCTACGGGACCGCCAGGACCCCACACGGTACGAGTACCTCCGGCTCGATCTGCTGCTGCACGGCGTCACCCAGGAGGAGGCCGAGACCCTGGCCGGGCTCTTCGCCGGAAGCTGTCCGATCTACAACACGCTGCGCCGGGGCGGCACCGTCGAGCTCGCCGTCCGGGCCGGGACCCCGGAACCGGTCACCCCTGCGGCGTGAGGGAAGTCCGGGCGGCGCGGGGCACGGGCCCGGCCCGCATGCGCGGTGGCGGGACCACCGCGCCCGGAAGGGGGCGGGAAGAGCCGGACACGGACGGGAAAATACGAGGTCCGTGAGAGACGGGGCACCGACCGCGGCTAACGTGGTCGGTGCCCGCAGCGTGCGCACGCCGCGGGTGTGATGCTGGCCACTGGGGTGGAGGAAGGACAGAAGTGCAGGTCGGAGCCCGCTTGTGAGAATTCTGCACACCTCCGACTGGCATCTCGGACGGTCCTTCCACCGGATCAGCCTCCTCGCCGCCCAGCGCGAGTTCATCGACCACCTCATCACCACCGTGCGGGAGCGGCACATCGACGCGGTGGTCGTCGCGGGCGACATCTACGACCGCGCCGTGCCGCCGCTCGCCGCCGTCGAGCTGTTCGACCACGCCCTGCACCGGCTCGCGGACCTCGGGGTGCCCACGGTCATGATCTCCGGCAACCATGACTCGGCCCGCCGCCTCGGCGTCGGCGCCGGGCTGATCGACCGGGCCGGGATCCATCTGCGCACCGACCCCGCCGGATGCGCCACCCCCGTCATCCTCTCCGACGACCACGGCGAGGTGGCCTTCTACGGTCTGCCCTATCTCGAACCCGCTCTGGTGCGGGCAGAGCTGGGCGCCCCGGCGGCCGGTCATACGGCGGTGCTGGGCGCCGCCATGGACCGGGTGCGCGCCGACCTGGCCGCCCGGCCGTCCGGCACCCGGTCCGTCGTCCTCGCGCACGCGTTCGTCACCGGCGGCGCGGTCAGCGACAGCGAGCGGGACATCACGGTCGGCGGGGTCGCCTCCGTACCCGCCGAGGTCTTCGACGGCGCCGACTACGTCGCACTCGGCCATCTGCACGGCTGTCAGGCCATCACCGAGCGCATCCGCTACTCGGGCTCCCCGCTCGCGTACTCCTTCTCCGAGGCGGCGCACCGCAAGTCCATGTGGGTGGTGGAGCTGGGGGCGGCGGGCGAGGCGCCGTCCTGCGAACGGGTGCCGTGCCCGGTGCCGCGGCCGCTGGCCCGGATCCGCGGCCGGATCGAGGAACTGCTGGCCGATCCGGACCTCGACCGCCATGAGGAGGCGTGGGTGGAGGCGACGCTGACCGACGCGGTGCGCCCGCAGGAGCCGATGGCCCGGCTGACGCGGCGGTTCCCCCATGTGCTCACGCTGGTCTTCGACCCCGAGCGGCCGCCCGAGGATCCGCTCGCCTCGTACGCGCGGCGGCTGCGCGGCCGCTCGGACCGGCAGATCGCCGAGGACTTCGTGGCACATGTGCGGGGCGGTCGCGGCCCGGACGAGGCGGAGCGGGCGCTGCTGGGCGACGCGCTGGAGGCGGTACGGAACGAGGCCCACGAGGACGGTGCGCAGCAGGGTGGTGCGCAGCGGGGCGGTGCCCGCACCGCGCGGCACGGCGCCGCGGCGACGGCCGGTGAGGCGACGGCCACGGCGGCGACGGCCACGGCGGCGACGGCCGCGGTGGCGACGGCAGTGGCGGCGCCGTCCGGGGAGGCGGCGCGATGAGGCTGCACCGGCTCGCCGTCACGGCCTTCGGCCCGTTCGGCGCCACCCAGGAGATCGACTTCGACGAGCTGTCCGCCGCCGGGCTCTTCCTGCTCCACGGGCCGACCGGTGCCGGCAAGACCTCCGTCCTGGACGCGGTCTGCTACGCCCTGTACGGCCAAGTGCCCGGCGCCCGCCAGGGCAGTGGACTCTCGCTGCGCAGCGACCACGCCGACCCGCTGACCCCGACCGAGGTCGTGCTCGAATTCACCGTTGGGGAGCGGCGCTTGGAGGTCACCCGGCGCCCCGAGCAGCCGCGTCCCAAGAAGCGGGGCACGGGGATGACGCGGGAGAAGGCGCAGACCCTGCTGCGCGAATACTCCCGCTCCGCTTCCGGCACGGCCTCCGGGGCGGGGGAGTGGAAGGCGCTGAGCCGCTCGCACCAGGAGATCGGCGAGGAGATCGGGCAGTTGCTCGGCATGAGCAGGGAGCAGTTCTGCCAGGTGGTGCTGTTGCCGCAGGGCGACTTCGCCCGCTTTCTGCGCGCGGACGAGCTGGCGCGCGGCAAGCTGCTGGGCAAGCTGTTCGACACCGGCCGGTTCGCCGCCGTCGAGGAACGGCTGGGGGAGTTGCGGCGAGCGGCGGAGAAGCGGGTCGCGGCCGGGGACGAACGGCTGCTCGCGCTCGCCCACCGGATGGCGCAGGCGGCGGGTCGCACCACGGAGTTCGACGGACATCCGCTGCCCGACCCGACACCCGGCGAACCGGGGCTGGCCGACGCCGTCCTGGAATGGGCCGCCGTCGCCCGTACGGGTGCGCGCGAACGGCGGGACATCGCCCACTGCGCCGTACGGGCCGCCGAAACGGCCCACGCCGCCGCCCAGCGGGCCGCCGAGGCCGACCGCGAACGGGCCGAACTGCAACACCGCCACGCCGAGGCCCGCCGCCGGGCGGACGACCTCGAACGGCGGCGGCCCGACCACGACCGCCTGCGTGAGCTGCTGGAACGGGCCCGCGCGGCCGACGCGGTGGTCCCCGCGCTCGACCTCCGTGCCGCCGCCGCCCGTGACCACCGCACCGCCGAAACCACCGAACGCCAGGCCCGCGCCCGCCTGTCCGCCGAGCCCGGCCTCGCCGAGTGGGCGGCCCGCTCCGCCGCCCGGATCCCCGACCCCCGGACCCCTCGCGAAGCGGCACCCGCGCAGGGCGCCGCCCCCGTACCCGCCGAGGACGCCCCCCACGTAGCCGCCACCACCCCCGACGCGTCCGCCCCGGGCACCCGGCCGTCCCGCCCCCACACGGGCGTGCCGGCGCCCGCGGAAGCCTCCGCACGGACACCGGGGGCCGTTTCGCCCGATGAGAGCCGGCCCGACACGGCCGCCGACGAGCACCGCGCCACCGGGACGGACACGGCGGTCACGGACGC
>NZ_BBOX01000310.1 GCF_001553455.1 Streptomyces hygroscopicus subsp. hygroscopicus | reverse complement strand
TCGCCCGCGCGTCCCGTCCGGTGCCCGCGCCCCGCCGCTCGCGCCCCGTCCTGTGCCCGCGCCCCGCCCGTTGCCCGCGTGGCCCGGTCGTCTCCCGCATGGCCCGCCCGTTGCCCGCGTGGCCCGGTCGTCTCCCGCGTGACCCGCCCGGCGCCCACGTGGCCCGGTCGTCCCCGGTCGGTCGGCGGCCACGAAGTGCGGGGATATCCTTTACCAGTAAAACACCTGCTAATATTTTGATATGCGCAACACCACGGACTCCGCCACCCGACAGCCCCCCGTCCGCAGACTCCCGCTGTCCGGCGTGCTCCGTGTCAACCGGCCCTCCGACATCTGGTTCAAGCCCGCCACCAGCGTCGCGGTGGCCGCCACGCTCGTCCTGGTGCCTCTGCTGATCACCGGCCGGAGCGAGCTGGCGATGTACGTGATGTCCGGCGCGTTCTGCGCGCTGTACGGGCACCACCTGCCGTACGCCGCCCGCGTCCGGGCCAGTGTCTGGGTCGTGGTCGGCATGACCGCGGGCATGGCCGTGGCGCTGATCTGCGCCTCCCTCGTCCACAGCGTCATCGCGCTGATCGCGATCGCCTCGGTGATCGCCGGCCTGCAGAAGGCGGTCTGCGACGCCACCCGGATCGGCCCGCCCGGCCATGTGATCCTCGTCTTCGTCGTCTCGGGCACCCTCTTCGCACCACAGGAGCTGTCCGAGGTGCCCTTCCACACCGCGCTGACCTTCGGCGCCGGCGTCGTGGGCGCACTGGTCACCCTGGCCCCGGCCCTGGTCCGGCGCGAGGGCCCCGAGCGCCGCGCCACCGCTCGCGCCCTGGAGGCGTCCGCCGGCTACCTCCTCTCGCCGGACGGCCCCGGCCGGCACCGCGCCCGGCACACCGCGGCGGCGGCCGTGCAGGGCGCCTGGCAGTCCCTGCTCGCCACCGGGAAGCGCACCCCCGTACGGCGCGCCCTGGAGCACCTGGTGCTGCAGGCCGAGACCGCCCTCATCGGCCCGCCCGGAGCGAGCGATCCCGGCCGGCTGCGCGCGTGGGCCCGCCAGGTGCGCGGCCGCGGCCCGCTGCCCGGGGTGCCGATGCCGGCGGGCACCGGCGAGGAGCTGCTGGGCATCGACGCCGAACGCGAGGGAAGGCGCGAGCAGGGCCGCAAGCGGCTGGTCCGGGCCCTGCCGCGGCCCGGCTCGCCCCTGCTGCCCATCGCCGTGCGCTGTGCCGTCGGCTGCGCGGCGGCCGGCTACGTCGGACTGGCGCTGGGGGTCGGCCACCCGTACTGGGCGGTCGTCTCGGCCTCCGCGATCTACCAGGCGAACATCACCCTCACCTGGCACCGTGTGCTGCAGCGCCTGGTCGGCAACGTCTGCGGGGTCGCGGTCTTCGCCGCGGTCGTCCCGCTGGCCCGGACCAGCGTCGTGGTGCTGGCGATCCTGTGCGTCTTCTTCAGCTTCTGCAACGAGATGCTGATCAGCCGCAACTACTGGCTCGGCTCCGTGTCGGTCACCCCGATGGCGCTGCTGGTCACCGAGTTCGCCAACGTCCGGCCCACCGCGGAGCTGATCACGGACCGGGTGCTGGACACCCTCGCCGGTGTCGTGGTCGGCATGGTCGTCGCCGTTCTGATCACCAACCGGCGCACCGGCGGCCGGATGGAACAGGCGCTCACCGCCGCCGAGCGGGCCACCGACACCGCCGAGCGCGTGCTGGCCGCTTCCACCAGCTCCGCCGCCGAACTGGCCACCGCCCGCCGCCGGCTCACCGCCAGCCTCGTGGTGCTGCGGGAGGCCGCCGACACCGCGGCCGGCGAGTGGTGGCAGCGGGCGCTCCCCGAGGAGAGGCTGATGCGGACCGAGCAGCGGGCGCACCGTACCCTTGCCGCGGCGGTACGACGGCAGGGGCTGGCGGAGGACCGGCATCTCTTCGAGGAGCATGAGGCATGACCGACGACACCGTGGCCGCGGTGGTGTTGCAGTGGCAGGCCGTCCACCCGGGGGTGGACACCAGCCCCATGGAGATCATCGGCCGGATCAACCGCTGCGCGCTGCTCCTCCAGCAGGCGGAGAGCGCGCCGTTGCGCGACGCGGGTCTGTCCCGAGCCGAATTCGACCTGCTGGGTGCGCTGCGCCGGACCGGCCGCGACCTGACCCCCGGCGAACTGGCCCGGGAGACGTTCGTGTCCGGTGCCGCGGTCACCAAACGGCTGCGGCAGCTCACCGAACGCGGCCTGGTCGAGCGGCACACCGACGACCGCGACCGCCGGATGGCGCATGTGCGGCTGACCGAGGCGGGCCGGGAGGTCATCGATACGGTGCTGCCCGCCCAACTGGCCTTCGAGCGCGGCGTACTGGCCGGACTGGGCGCGGACCGGCGCGACGAGCTCGCCGGGCAGCTGGGCGAACTGCTCATACAGCTGGAAGGGCGACTGGGGATGCACCGCCGCTAGGACGATGGCGGAGCGGCTGCCGTGCCCCCGCCCGGCCGTCCCCTCGCCGACGGCATCCCGAGCCCCGTCGGCCTCGCGCGCTTCGCCGACGAGCCGTGGGTGCGGCTGCGCCGCGAGGCGTCACCGGACCACCACGACCGGTTCATGGCCACCTGCCGCCGGGCCCGTCCGTGCGTTATGTGTTGTGTGTTGTGTGCGTTGTGCGGCCGGTCCGGTGAGTGCGAACATGACGTCCTTTCCGGCTCGGGGGACCCGAGCACCGCCTCACGGTAGCCACGGATGCGGAGCGGCTGCCGTGGATCGCCCGGAAGTGAGAGGCGCGGCGGCCGTGACGACTCGGAAACCCGGTGAACGCCCTCGTCGACACCGCCGAGGAAGTCGACACCGCCGAGGAAGTGGACCACGGCAGCTTCTCCGGTGCGAACAACCCGGTCACCTCGGCGGTGTCGTCCATGGCTCAGCAACGTCCACACCCCCGAGGCCCATGGCATCGACGCGGGCGTGATGCGCGCGGCCGAGGGAATGGCCCGCCGCGCCATCGGACTGGGCCATGGCACCGACGGGTTCATCCGCGTGGCCGAGGTTCTGGGCCGTCGCTGAGGCTTTGGCCACCACTGAGGTTCTGGTGCGCCGCTGAGGACCGCCGGATGTGAGGTGTCCGCGTCGTGAAGGAGGCTGGTGCGGCCGCGGCGGTGTGCGAGATGCTGGTGCGCCCGAGAGGATCTTCGGCATACGGAGGTTTCCCACTCATGGCGGTATCAGACGCCGCGGAGCAGTCCTTACCGGCAGCGGGCAGCTACGAGATCGATCCGGCGGCATCCACCGTTCGCTTCACCACACGCGCCTTCGGGCTGATCCCGGTCCGTGGGACGTTCAGCGTCACTCAGGGCCGGATCGTCGTCGCCGGGACTCCCGAAGAGTCGTCGGTGGACGTCGAGATAGATGCGGCCAGCTTCGCGTCCGGCATCCAGCGGCGCGACGACCACGTCCGGTCACCCGACTTCCTGGACGTGGCGCGGCATCCCACGATCGGCTTCCGGAGCCGGGGCGTGGAGCGGTCCGCCCGGGGGACCTCGCTGCGAGGGGAGTTGACGGTGTGCGGAGTGACGCGTCCGGTGGCCGTCACGATCGACGGCGTCGTCGATGAGGGTGAGCGGATCACGGTGAACGGCGCCGCCTCCGTCGACCGATACGCCTTCGGCGTCAGGAAGGCCAGGGGCATGGTGGCTCGCCGCCTCCGGATCACCCTGGAAGTCGTCGCACACCGCTGAGTGCCGCCTCGTCCGGCAGCGCCCGGCGCCCACGGCCTTTTCTGGGCTTCCCCCGCGCGGGGCGCGTGGCCCGCGGTGCGCTCCGGCCATGGCTGACGTAACAGGTCGCGCGGTGACAGGCGGGAGCCTCAGCCGAGCGCGGCGGTCGCGGGCCGCAGTTCCTGGAGCGCCTCGCGGGCGAGGTCGGCAAAGGCCCGCTGGTCGGCCGGATGGCTCCAGCGGGCTACGGCACGGTGGAAGGCGAGGACGCCGAGTTCGGCGGCGAGGCGCGCGGTCGGCTCCGGTACGCCGCACTCCTGGACGCGTGGGTCACGGCCGCGACGAGCCCGGCGTTTTCGAAAGCGGTGCGCGCTCCTGCAACTCCGCGTTCTCCGCGTGACCGCCGGCAGCCGGGGCCCGAACGCGCGGCGGCCGGGCGTGAAGCCTTCACGCCGGGGCAGGGCACCGACGCCGAGACACCTCACGCACCCCGCCTCCGGACGGGGCGACGACGACTGATCAGCTGATCAGTCGTCAACACACTTGGGGTACTTCGAGCCCCGATTGCAGTCGTGGTAATCGTACTTACTGACCCGGAATTTCTTCTCCTCGCCCCCCTTGGCCGGATCGACGACCAAGTAGAACTTCTTTCCGTCCTTGACCTTGTCGGTGACCCGCCCGTCGGGACCCCGGTCGAAATCCTGCGCGCAGCCGGCGAGCGACGCGAAAGCGGTCATGACCAAAAGAGCGGCGGCAAGGCGACGCATATGGTGCTCCGTTCAGCTCGAGTACCGGGACAGTCTAAGAGAGGCGCGACACCGCCGGTGCCGCCCCGGACGCCTGTACCCAGCGACAACGAGGCCATTCGTCAAAGCGTCGAAGAAGGACCAGGAAACACCCCCGAGCCTTCCACCAAAACACCACACCGCGCGCCCGATCCGCCGGAGAACCACGGCGTACGGGGCCCGGCGGAGACCATCGGACGGCAAACGCGGCGCAATGCTCGGGGGGCGGATTTCCGTATCGTTCGCAATACGTTCATACGTTCCACTGATCGCTTCTTGACCGTCGGCCCCTGTGCGATGCGCGGCCGCGTGCATTCTCCGCCGTGCGGCGCATGGCCCGGTCAGCGCGTCATCCGGTCACCTTGGCGAGGAACGCGGCGACGTTCGCCACGGTCCGCTGGATCTTCTCCTCCAGCGTGAGCGACTCCTGGGGCCGTGAACCGGCGCCCGCGTCCTTCTTGCCCCGCACATACAGCGAGCAGGCCAGGTCGCTGCAGATGTAGGCGCCGACCGAATTGCCCTGCTGCCTGGCCTTGCCCGCCTTCGGCGCGACCATCAGGGAGACACCGCCCGTGTGGGCGGTCAGGCACATCGAACACATACTGCGCCGCGCCTGCCAGGAGGCGGGGCCGGGACAGCGGAGCGCGAGGGCGACCGGACGGCCCTCCAGCGCGGTGACGAGATAGGCACGATCGGGTGCCTGGGGATCTCGCCAGCCCAGGTAGTCCAGGTCGTCCCAGGGCCGGTCGGCCAGGTCGCGCGGGACGGACAGGCGCTTCGCCTCGCCCTTGGTGCAGTTCACGAACGCGGCACGGATCTCTTGCTCGGTCAGCGGCTTCATATACGACAGGCTAATTTGCCTAAAGGCATTAGGCAAACGCATAATCGGTACAGCCGAGGGAGAGGAAGGGCATGGCACGGGTAGGACTGACCGCGGAACGCCTGGCCCGGGCGGGGGCCGAGCTGGCCGACGAAGTCGGCTTCGAGCAGGTGACCGTCTCGGCGCTGGCCAGGCGGTTCGACGTCAAGGTCGCGAGCCTCTACTCGCACCTGAAGAACTCACAGGACCTCAAGACCAGGATCGCCCTGCTCGCTCTGGAGGAACTCGCCGACCGGGCCGCCGACGCCCTGGCCGGGCGGGCCGGCAAGGACGCCCTGACCGCCTTCGCGAACGTCTACCGCGACTACGCGCGGGAGCACCCCGGCCGCTACGCCGCCGCCCAGCTGAGGCTGGACCCGGAGACGGCGGCGGCCAGCGCCGGGGTCAGACACGCGCAGATGACCCGGGCGATCCTGCGCGGCTACGACCTGACGGAGCCGGACCAGACACACGCGGTCCGGCTGCTCGGCAGCGTCTTCCACGGTTACGTCAGCCTGGAGTTGGGGGGTGGGTTCAGCCACAGCGCCCCCGACAGCCAGGAGAGCTGGTCGCGCTCCCTCGACGCCCTCGACGCCCTGCTGCGGAACTGGCCCGCGCCCTGATCCGGGGGCGGTGGGGAGTGACCACCGCAGGCCGGCCGCCGAGGGCCGACCACCGAGGGCGACCACCGGGGGCGGCGGACAGTCTCAAGCCGTCAGCCGCGAGCCCTCGGTCTCGCGACGCGTCGAAGCACCGACGCGTCCAAACCGTCCGAACCGTCCGAATCTAAACCATCCGAACCATCCGAACCATCCGACAACCACCGATCAACAGGCGGGGACCATGCACACCACCGAAGACCACTGGATCACCACGCCCATCACCGCGGACATCCTGCGCGGCGCCCTGGAGCTGGAGCGCACCGCGCACGGGGTGCTCCCGCACCGACTGCCCGCCTGGGCCCGCGCCCAGTGTGCCGACCCCCAACTCGCCATGGTGGAGGCCCAGCCCTCCGGCGTACGGCTGGCCTTCCGGACCCGGGCCACCGCCGTCGAACTGGACACGCTCCCCACCAAGCGGGTCTACTCGGGCGCCCCACCCCGCCCGGACGGCGTGTACGAGCTGCTTGTCGACGGCCGTCCGGCCGGTCAGGCCAGTGTGACCGGCGGCAACACCCTGACCATCGACATGGCCACCGGGGCCACCGAGAACCGGCCCGGCCCGGCGGGCACCCTCCGCTTCACCGACCTGCCCGGCGGGGCCAAGGACGTCGAGATCTGGCTGCCGCACAACGAGATCACCGAACTCGTCGCCCTGCGCACCGACGCCCCCATCGAGCCGGTACCGGACCGGGGCCGCAAGGTCTGGCTGCACCACGGCAGTTCGATCAGCCACGGCTCGGACGCCGCGAGCCCCACCACCACCTGGCCCGCGCTCGCCGCCTCCCTCGGCGGCGTGGAACTGATCAACCTGGGCATGGGGGGCAGCGCCCTGCTCGACCCGTTCACCGCCCGTACGATGCGCGACACCCCCGCCGACCTGATCAGCGTCAAGATCGGCATCAACCTCGTCAACGCCGACCTGATGCGTCTGCGCGCCTTCACCCCGGCGGTGCACGGCTTCCTGGACACGATCCGCGAGGGGCACCCCACCGCGCCCCTGCTGGTCGTCTCGCCCATCCTGTGCCCCATCCAGGAGGACACGCCCGGCCCGCTGGCCTTCGACTTCAGCATGCTCGCCGCCGGAAAAATGCGGTTCCGGGCCACCGGCGACCCCGCCGAACGCGCCGCCGGGAAGCTGACGCTGGGCGTCATCCGGGACGAGCTGTCCCGGATCGTGCGGCAGCGGGCGGCCGACGACCCCCATCTGCACTACCTCGACGGCCGTGAACTGTACGGCGAGGCCGATGTCGCCGAGCTGCCGCTGCCCGACGAGCTCCACCCGGACGCCGCCGCCCATCGCCGCATGGGCGAACGCTTCGCGGCGCTGGCCTTCGCCGCGGACGGTCCGTTCGCGGACCACAGCGTCTGACACCCGCCTCGGGCCGCGCCACCCGCGCCCGTGACTGGGGCCTCGCCACCCCGCGTCCGTGGCCGGGACCGCGCCATACGCGTCCGTGGCCGGGGCTCTTCGGAGGGAACCGGACGGGGCGCGGGGGCGTCGCACACCGTCTGTGGGCGGTCGGATCGGTACAACGAGAAGGTCTGGCCGCTCTACAGGAGGTAGCCGTGATGGGGACGCCCGATGTCTGGGTGCGGGTGAACAGCGTGACGTTCGGCAGCCGGATGGTGCGCGCCGACACCGTCGAGCAGGTCAGATGGGACAGGAAGACGCCCCAGCATCTGATCCTGACCCTCCATGGCGGTGACGAGGTCCGCCAGGACGTCCGGCCCGGCGAACCGATCGGCGACATGGACGACACCGAGGGCCCCGATCTCGCCGAGCACCTGGTGAGCGCGATCGCCAGGGCCGCGGACCGGCCCGGTGGTCACATGCTGGACCTGAAGCGCGATGAGAACACCGGAGCCGTGGGGTGGTTCCGCACCCCGCTGGTGGACAAGCCCTGGGCCGGGTGAACCGCACGAGGGGCGCCGGGCACCGAAAGGGCGGGGCGCGGCGACCCGCCGGGCCCGGCCCTTTCGGCGCCCGGCCCTTTCGGCGCCCAGCCCTTTCGGCGCCCAGCCCTTTCGGCGCCCAGCCCTTTCGGTGCCGGGCCCCCGCCGCTCCGGGGCGGCCCGGCACCGGCGCCCCCGGTACCGGGCAGGCCCTACCCTGGTGGCCGTGCACATCTGCTTCGTCTGCAGCGGGAACATCTGCCGGTCGCCGTCCGCCGCCCTGGTCTTCGCCGCGCACCTGCGCCGGGCGGGACTCGACGGCGCGGTGCGGGTCAGCAGCGCCGGCATCGGCCCCTGGCACGCCGGTGAACCCATCGACGAACGGGCCGGTGAGCTGCTGGCCAGGCACGGCTACCCGGTCGAGCACATCGCCGCCCAGATCGGTGCCGAGCACGGGGACGCCGATCTGTTCCTGGCGATGGACCGCGGCCACGAGAAGGCGCTGCGCCGGCTGGTCGACGACCCGTCCCGGGTCAGGATGCTGCGGTCCTTCGACCCGGACGCCACCGGTGACCTGGACGTCCCCGACCCGTACTACGGCGGCCCGGAGGGGTTCGACGAGGTGCTGGCCATGATCGAAGCCGCGGTGCCCGGCCTGCTGGCCTGGGTGCGCGAGCGCCTCGGCGGATGAGCGCCCGTCCCGCGGCCGGGACCGGCGAAGACCCGGGTGCCGCGGCGGCCCGCCTCACCGGCCGTCCGGTGACCGGCCGGCGCTCGCTGTCCGGGTCGCTCACCGAGGTCACACTCGACGGCGGGCACAGGGTGATGGTCAAGCGCGCCGACGATCCGGGCGCGGTACGGGCCGAAGCGGCGGGGCTGCGCTGGCTGGCCGACGCCGGTACGGTCCGCGTCCCGGCGGTGCACGGGCACGACCGGCACTGGCTGGTCACCGACCAGGTGCCGGCCGGACGGCCGGACGCCGGGGCGGCGGCCCGGTTCGGCCGTGACCTGGCCGCCCTGCACGCCACCGGCGCGCC
Organism: Streptomyces hygroscopicus subsp. hygroscopicus; assembly: GCF_001553455.1. Taxonomy (GTDB): domain Bacteria; phylum Actinomycetota; class Actinomycetes; order Streptomycetales; family Streptomycetaceae; genus Streptomyces; species Streptomyces hygroscopicus. The sequence continues at coordinate 26,908 of NZ_BBOX01000310.1, read as the reverse complement.
CGCCTTCGGCGCCCCGCCGCCCGACGGCCCGGTGGACGCGTACATCGGGCTCGCCGCGATGCGCAACGTCCCGGGCACCGACTGGCCGCGCTGGTACGCCGAACACCGGGTGCTGCCCTATCTGCGCCGCGCCGTCGACGACGGCACGCTGCGCCACGGCGAGGCGGAGGTGATCGAGCGGGCCTGCGGGCGGCTGCCCGAGCTGGCCGGTCCCGCCGAGCCGCCCGCCCGGCTGCACGGCGACCTGTGGAACGGCAATGTCCTGTGGGGCGCCGACGGGCGGGCCTGGCTGATCGACCCGGCCGCGCACGGCGGCCACCGGGAGACCGACCTGGCGATGCTCCACCTGTTCGGCTGCCCGCACCTCGACCGGGTGCTGGAGGGCTACCAGGAGGTGGCGCCGCTCGCCGGGGGCTGGGCCGACCGCATCGGACTGCACCAGCTCTTCCCCCTGCTGGTGCACACCGTGCTGTTCGGCCGCGGCTACGCCGAGCAGGCGCTCACGGTGGCCCGGGAGGCGCTGCGGAGGTGACCCGCGCGGGCGACACACGCGGGGTCGCGACCCCCGGGATGAAACCCCGCGTCCCCCTACATTGGGGTGTTGCAACGGCCTCTTGAACTGAAGTATGTCGGCGGGGTTTCATCCCGGGGGTCGCGACAACTCCTCGTACAGGTCCTCCAGGGCGGTGCGGTCGTCGTCCGTGCCGGTGCGCGGGGCGGCGAACCAGCGCGCGTACTCGACGATCTCGGAGAGCCGCCAGTCGAGGGCGAACAACTCGACCATCGCGGGGTCGGGGCGCAGCCGGTCCCCCGCGCCCGCCGCGAGCAGATCGGCGTAGTCCCGCTCGGGCGGCGCGACGGCCAGCGACTCCCAGTCCACCAGCTTCAACCCGCACTCCCCCACGACCTGGTTGTCGTTGTGCGGCTCACCGTGGGTGGGCACCCACAGGTCCCGGCGGCTGCGGGCGAGGTCCGCGAGCTCGAGGTAGCGGACCGTCCAGCGGGCGATCGCGGCGTCGTGTGCGGCGAGCACGGCCCGCGCCTCCTCCGCCAGCGGGCCCGACGTCCAGGGCCGGGCGGTGCGCGCCCGCAGCTCGTCGGCGAAGCCGGGGCCGACCCGGGGAGTCCAGTGCCGCACGCCGGGTGGTGGGGTGGCGCGGTGCAGCGTGGCCAGTGCGGCTTCGACCCGGCGAACGTGCTGCGGCTCGGACGCCTCCGCCTCGGTGGGGCTCCGTCCGTCCAGCCACGGCGTCACGCTGAGCACACCCGCCTCGACGCCGACGGTGAACCGGCCGGACGACCGGGCGGGCAGCGGCGCGCACACCACCTCCAGACCGGCGGCGGCCAGTGCCGCCGCGCCCGCGTAGGCGGCCTCCAGCGTCTCCTCGGTGTGCCGGGGCTCCAGCTCGTCCAGCGTCACGAACAAGGTCGTGCCGCCACCGGCCACCCGCCAGTGGTATGCGCCGAACCCCCAGGGCAGGTAGTCGGTATCGGAGACGTCGGGGAGCCAGTGCGCGGCGACGGCGTGCGCGATCGCTTCGTCGCTGATGGAGGAAGGGCGGGACAGCACGGACACGATCCTAGGAAGCGCGCGGGCCGCCGTCATGCGGATCTCCGCCGCCCGGCGACGCTCGTGCGGCGGTCCGATGGTGATCGTGCGCGGCGGGGCGGCGGCACGCGCGGTGTGCACCGCGCGGTGGGCGGAGTGCAGCAGCGCCTGCGCCTGTGGCAGGAACGCCGCGCCGGCGGCGGTGAGGGTGCTGCCCTGGGCGGTGCGCTCCAGCAGCCGCATGCCGAGGGCGTCCTCCAGCCGCTGGATCTGGCGGCTCAGGGAGGGCTGGGCGAGGTGCGGCGCCGCGGCCGCCCGGGCGAAGTTCAGATGCTCGGCGACGACCGTGAAGTAACGCACCAGCCTCAGATCGAGGTCCGGGTCGGGAACGGGCTCCGGAGCCGGCGGGGTTTCGCCGGACGCGTCAGCTCCCTACTCGTCATAACTCGTCATACCGCTGGTGCATCACGGGGGTGCGGCATCGGCCTGCCCGCCGCTCCTGCCCTCCGCGCACAGGATCAGCCACGTGGCCGAGCCGTGGCGGCGTCGGCCGAGGACGGCGTGGTCATGCCTGTGGTGGGGACGACGGTCGGGCGCCAGGAGCGGAGGCCGAGGCAGAGCGCGCTCGCAGGATTCCTTCGACGCCGTCCAGGAAGGTTTCGCAGACCAGTTCGGGGTCGGAGAGACAGCCGGCGGCCATGGCACCGTCCCGGAGCATGACGAGATGCCGGCCGGCGGCGTCGGCGGGTGCGTCGCCGATCTGCGCCAGCAACTCCGTGACCGTCTCCAGGAACCATTGCCGGTGGGCCAGGACGGCCTGGTGGATCGGATGGGCGGGGTCGGGGTATTCGGCCGCCGCGTTGAGGAAGGCGCATCCGCGGAAGCCCGGGGACTGGATGCCCGCGGCGATGAACCGGCTGACGGCCCGGATCTGGTCGGTCGCCGACCGCTCGCTTGCCCGCGCGGCCTCGGCCTGCGCCCGGATTTCCCGGTCGGCCTGGTCGAGGTAGGCGAGGACGAGTTCCTCCTTGCCCGTGAAGTGGCGGTACAGCGTGGCGCGGGTGACCTGCGCCTCCGCGATGATCCGGTCGACGCCGACGGAGTGGATCCCCTCCGCGTAGAAGATCCTGGTCGCGGTGGTCAGCAGCCGCGATCGCGCTTCCGACGTGCCGTTGCCTCGTGTGCTCTGGCTCATCCCCCCAGATTATCGAACCGCGAGGGAGAACGATCGGTCTTGACAAGAGGCACGCCCCTCCTCTTGGATTCCGAACTAGACCGAACGTTCTCCTCCCAGAAGCGTGGTGCCTTCATGGCTCTCCGTCGCACGACCTTCCTCACGGGCGCGCCGCCGACCGCCTTACCCGCCGTCGGGGCCCGCCCTCCCGCGTCGGCCCAGCACCCGGCCGGGCGCCACCGGGGCCGCCGCGCCCAGCACCGCCGCGGCCTGGAAAACCCTTGTGCCCTCATCCCCGGCCGCCAGGCAGGACCGCGCTCCCGCACCCGGCCTCGACACCGCACGGCCGACCGGATCGGCGCGCACACACGAGTCGACGCTTCCCACGCCCTGATGGCGAGCCGGCCCGGCGCGGTCGCGCGCCTGATCGAGGAAGCGGGCCGGAGCACCCGATGACCCGGCCTTCCCGCTTCAACACACCGTCATGGAAAGGCACTCTCATGGACACCCTTGTCGCCACCGCCCCCACCACCAGCGTCCCCGCAGCCCTGCGCAAGCTGTACTTCCTGCGCTTCGCGTTCGCCGCCGGGTGGGCCGCCCTGCTGTTCGCGACCTCCTCCGCGCTGAGCCCGTTGAGTGCGACGCTGCTGGTGATCTACCCGCTGTTCGACGTGGCGTGCGCCGTCGTCGACGTCAGGTCCGCCACGGCGAACGGCGGCCCGGTCCGTGGCCTGTACGCGAATATCGCGCTCAGCGCCCTCACCGGCATCGGCCTGGCCGTCGCCGCCACGTCCGGCATCCCGGCGGTCCTGCGGGTCTGGGGCGTCTGGGCCGTCACCGCGGGCATCGTCCAGCTCTTCGTCGGCGCCGTCCGCCGCCGACTGGGCGGCCAGTGGCCGATGATCGCCAGCGGCGCCATCTCCACCCTCGCCGGCGCGTCCTTCTTCGCGCAGGCGGGCAAGGCCGACGCCACTCTGGGCTCGCTCGCCGGGTACGCGTTCCTCGGCGGTGTCTTCTTCCTCGTCTCCGCCCTCCGCCTGGGGCGCGCCGCCAAGGAGGCATGACCCCGGCTCCGAGGAGCACGGGCCGCGTTCGGCCCACGAGACCCAGCACACGCACCGGCAGCGCGAGCCCGCACCGCCGGTACCGGGCGACGGGCGCGCGAGGTCAACGAACGCATCGGCTACGCGGGCCGGGCCTGGTCCCCCTCGACGCGGACGACGTCGGGCAGAACGGCTCACACCCTTATCGAGCAGGGGCCGAGGCCATCGGCGTGTGCCTCCTGCGGTCGTTCGAGAACCCGACTCACGAGAGTCGCGGGCCTTTCGCGGGCCGGGCGGGGTTCTTCCGCGGGGTGAGGGTGGCGTGGGGAAGCGCGGGGGCCGGGAGACGGTCTCCGGGGTACCCCTCGACCCGGCCGAAGCGGTCCGAGCCGTTCTGCCACGCTTCGCGGGCCCGGACGATGTCCTCATGGGTGCGGCCGATGAAGTTCCACCACATGATGATCTCCTCCTCGAAGGGAGGGCCGCCCAGCAGCACCAGGCGCGCGGGCTCCGGGCCCTCGTTCACGAGGGTGAGCGCCTCGTGTCCGGGGGCGGCGTAGCCCAGCTCGGCCGGCTCCAGGGCCGTGCCGTTCAGACGGATGTGGCCGGTGTCCATGAGGAGACCGTGCTCGAAGTCCACGTCGACGTCGAGGGTCACCGTCGCCCCCGCCGCCACCGACAGTTCGGCGCCGAGCAGGGGCGTGAACGTACGGACCGGAGAGGCGTCCCCGGCGAGGGTGCCGAGGAAGACCCGGGCACTGCCGCCGTCCAGCGGCACCGGGGTCGGTACGTAGTGCTGGAAGTCCCGTTCCGCGTGCCTGTGCTCCTCGGGCAGCGCCACCCACAGCTGCACACCGTGCAGGACCGTCGTACCGGGCGTCGACACCTCCGAGTGGCTGATGCCCCAGCCGCCGGTCATGAGGTTGAGTTCGCCGGGCCGGACCAAGGCGTGGCTGCCCAGGCTGTCCCGGTGCTCGATCTCGCCGGTGAAGAGCCAGCTCACCGTCTGGAGTCCGGTGTGCGGATGGGGGGCGACGTCCATGCCGCCGGTTTCGGCGACATCGTCAGGGCCGTAGTGGTCGGCGAAGCACCAGGCGCCGATCAGCGTGCGAGCCCGCTGGGGCAGCGTACGGCGCACCGTCATGGCCCGAGGACCGCCGAGCGGGACGCTCCGGGACGTGAGCACCTCGACGGCGCGGGGGCGGTCGCCGTCGGACCGGCCCCCGCACCTCAACTCGGCGGGAGGCGCCTCGGTGTTACTCACGGTTCCGCCCTCCGCCACAAGAAGTTCGACTTTCAACATTCACTCGTTGATAATAGGCCAGGGATCGAGTGATCGCGCGGCTCTCGCGCTCGCGGAGGCCGCCACGCGTCCCGTTGGGCGGGGCCGCGCGAGCTCTCCGAAGCGATCCCGCACACGAGCCGATCCGGCCCGGCGAGGCGCGGCGGCCGGCGCCCCGCCGCACCCCGCCGGCTCATAGCGCGCCCCGTCGGCTCATACGGGCTCGACGCTCAGCCGGTACACCTCGGCGATCTCCTTGACACGGCTGTCGAGCACCGCGAGGTCCGGGGTCTCGAGGTAGATCAGTCCGACCGTCGAGGAGGAGCGCACCTCCGGGCCGATCACATCCCCCGCACGCACCCGCATGTCCACCTCCTTGACGTCCGGGATGGCCATGAACTCCTCGGCCGGTGTCACATCGACCACGCGGCCGGGCGCCGGAGGCAGATGCACATGGGCCGTTATGCCCCGCGCCGGCCGGGGGACGACCCGCGCGGCCTCCCCGAGGGAGGTGCGTATGAACTCCCGCCACAGATCGACGCCGCAGTGGCGGCGCACATGGTCCACCACACCGGCCCCTCCCGGCCGGCAGGCGATCTCCCCGACGACGAAGCCCCGTTCCGTCTTGAACAGCTCCATATGGGTGACACCGCCCTCGAGGCCGAGGGCCTTCACCGCGAGGACGTGGAGACGCAGGATCTCCTCGCGGTCGGGGTCGTCCTCGGGCAGGGTGACCGAACCCGATATCTGGTCGAGCCGGCCGAGCAACGGCTGCAGATACCTGGAGGGAACGGCGAACGCCACCTCCCCGCCGGAGACCACGCCGTCGCAGTGGTATTCGCCTTCCATGGCGACGAACTCCTCGGCGAGGACCGCATGCCCGCAGGCGCGGAGGGCCGCGCCTTCCGGGGAGTCGAGGAACCGCCGCAGATCGTCCGCGGAATCGATGCGGTGGGTGTATGCGGAACCCGACCCCACCACGGGCTTGAGCACGACGGGCCAGGTGAGCTCCGTCTGCCTCTCCAGCAGTTTTTCCGGTGCCGTCAGCAGAATTCCGGAGGCGACCGGAAGGCCGGACCGGCGCAGTTTCAGCTTCATTGAGTATTTGTTCGTGAAGGCATGCGCGACCTCGAACGAGGCGCCGGGAGTGCCGAAGTACGCACGGAGATAGGCGGCCACCACCTGACCGCGCTCGGTCGGTGAGACGACATGGTCCACATCTCGTCCCGACAGTGCGGTGAGCACCGCGTCACGTGCCGTCTGTAAATCCTCGACATCGTCCACCAGGACCACTTCCATGGTCTCGTCGTACAGATGCGCGAAACGCGGTTCCGTGAGGACGATCAAATCGACCGGGAATTCCTCCTTCAGCAGCCGGGTCGCCTCCCGCTTCCCGCCGTTCACCAAAAAGACGCTCTTACGCATACCAACCCTTTCTCGCCGAACACGACACCCGCCACATCTGGCGGACAACAGGTGAACCTACAGCATTCCTCCATACAACAGGTCACCAGAATCCAGAAGTCGGCATAAGCGGCCTTTGACAGCGGAACAGCAACAGCTCTCCATGAACACACCCGAACACGCCATTCCCCATGGAAGGGGATTGCCTGACCTTGACCTCTCGATCAAGAAATCGATAGCCTGACCCGCCGAAGGGACAATCCCTTCCCTTCCCCCACGCAGCCGCAGCACGCGCTCACCCTGCCGCGTGACCGACGCCTTCGCCATGCGTTGAGAGCCGTCTTCACGGGTTGCACGGCCCACCGGCCACCACCAGCCGCCGGATGGTGGCGCCTGGACAAGAAAGACGCGAGGAGTGGTGGTCGTGGCCGTGTCGAAGCCGGACGCGGATTTACCTTCAGCGGTGTCGGAACGCACAGCACTGGCGCGTTTCCTGCCACCGCCCGGACTGGCACGGAGTCTGTGCGTCCAGTCCGTGCTCTACGCGGCGGGCACGGGCGTCTTCCTGACCGGCAACGTGGTGTTCTTCACCCAGATCGTCGGACTCTCCGCCGTCGAGGTCGGACTCGGGCTCACCGTGGCCGGCCTCGTCGGTCTGGTCCTGACGGTTCCGCTCGGTGCCGCCGTCGACAGGATCGGGGCGAAGCGGGCGTGGGCCGTCGCCATGGCGCTGGAGGCCGTGGCCTACTCCTGCTACCCGTGGACCAAGGGCTTCGGCGGCTTCGTCGGTGTCCTCCTCGTCATCGGTACGGCGCAGTCGCTGGGCAACTCCGGACAGGTCGCCTACACACTCGACGCCACCGACCGGGGAAACCAGGTCCGTGTCGCCGCGTTCGTGCGCTCGGCGCTGAACATCGGCTTCACCCTGGGCGCACTCGGCAGCGGGCTCGCCCTGGCGATCGGCACCCGGGCGGCGATCATCGCTCTGCCCCTGGCCGCGGCCGTGATGATGACGGTCAACGCCGTCTTCATCACCCGGCTGCCCGCCGTGTCCCGGGCCCGCGACACCGCCCCGACGCACAGCGCGCGGTCCGCGGTGCGGGACATCCCCTTCCTGTTCGTCTCGCTGGCCTTCGGTCTGGTCCACGCCGACCAGGTCCTGCTCACCGTGCTGCTGCCGCTGTACCTGGTCCAGCAGACCGCCACGCCCCACGCCCTGCTGGCCTGGCTGTTCATCCTCAACACCGGGCTGGTGGTCCTGCTCCAGGTGTGGATGTCGCGTGACACGGACACGGTGCGGGGCGCGGTACGAGCCTGCCGCAGGGCGGCCGTTGCCATCGGCGCGGGCGGTTGCGCCGCCTTCTTCGCCCACTCGGCCCCGGCGGTCCTGGCGTCGTGTCTCCTGGTCTGCGCCTGCGCCGCGTTCACCTTGGCCGAGTTGCTCAGGGCGGGCGGCGGCTGGGGGCTGGTCAGCCTGCTCGCGCCCGCCGGGCGGCGTGCCCAGTACCAGGCCACGTTCAGTCTGGGCGGCCGGCTGGAGGCCATGCTGGCTCCCACCGCCTTCACCTGGCTGGCGGTGACGTGGAGCCCGGCCGGCTGGTTCGTCATCGCGGCGTCGGTGCTCGCCGGCGCGCTTCTCCTCGGCCCCGCCGCCCTGGCCGTGGAGAGGCGCCGCGCGGTGGCGAGTCCGCGGCGGGCGGTACCGCGGGAGCGGGTGTCCTGACCGGGCGTGCGCCTGGGCCCGGATCCGCCGGGTCCGGAGCCGCGGGTTCACTCCAGGAGTTCTTCGAGATCGGGCAGGCAGTCCCCGCAGCCGGTGTTCGCCCGGGTGGCCGCGCGCAGCGCGGGGATGTCGCCGGCGCCCGCCGCCTTGGCCACCAGCACCGCCTTCTCGGTGACCTTCGCGCATACGCACACCAGCGGTTCGCCGTCCGGGGTGGTCACGACAACACACCGTCCGTCCGGGCCAGTTGGCGCAGCGCCACGTCCAGAACCTCCGTCATGGTGTCCAGATCCTCCTCACCGATCACGAGGGGCGGATGAATGTTGATCACGTCGGAGGCCATCCCGGTCGAGGCCACCACGAGCCCGACCCGCGGATCCGCCGAGAGGCAGATCCGGCGCAGCAGTGGCGCGTGGTCCCCGTTCAGCACCAGCCGCGCGGCGCCGCCGAACGTGGCCGTCCTGCGCACCAGGGCCGGATGGGCGGCCCGCAGCTGCTCCAGCCGCCCGGCCATCCGCCGGCCCAGCGCCGCCACGTCCTTTTCCGGGTCGGGCCACCGCGACCACCGGTCCGTGACCGCGCGGACCACGCCCAGGGCGTGCGGGATGCCGATGTACGTGGAGGAGTGGCTGCCCGGCCGGTAGCTGCCCGGGTCGGCGAGCGGGTCCCTGGCCCAGATCGCGCTCAGCGCCGCCGCGCCGTTGGTGAGGGCCTTGCTCGCCACCACGATGTCGGGCTCCACACCGGCGCGCTGGAAGCCCCAGCGGGGCCCGGTCCGGTGCATACCGGTGAAGATCTCGTCGGCGATGATCACGGCGCCGTTGCGCCGGGCGTGGGCGACCGCCTCCCGCAGGAGCACCGCGTCGGGCTCCGCCATCCCGGCCACGTTCTGCACCGCTTCGAAGACGAACGCGCTGACCCTGCGGGCGTGGCCGGCCCCGCCGACGCCGCTGAGTTCCGATCCCCAGCGGCTCACCGCGGCCCGGCAGCCGGCGGTGCAGTGGGGCTGGTCCGCCACCGCGTGCACACAGCGGTCGCAGTCGGGGGTGGGCAGCCGGACGACCTCGAGCCCCGGGGCGGCGAGCAGTTCCCGGTAGCGGGGGCTGGAACTGAGCATGCCGGTGACGCCGGACCGTCCGTGGAAGGCGCCTTCGAACACCACCACGGCGCCCGGTCCGACCGCGCTGAAGGCGATCCGCAGGGCGGTTTCCATGCCCTGGGCGCCGCCGAGGTCGAGTTCCACCCGGCCGGGTGTTCCGGTGATGTCGCTGAAGAGCGGCTCCAGGCGCCGCAGGACACCGAGCCGCAGATCGGACTCGCAGAACGAGGGCAGCGCCGGCAGGTCCTGACAGTGCGCCAGGGCCTCCCGCAGCAGTTCGCGGTCGTATCCCAGGGCCACCGTGCCGTTGGCGGCCTCGGCGTCCAGGTACCGGCGTCCGTCGGCGGCCCGGAGGTAGCTGCCCTCGGCGCCGACGAAGCGGGGTACGTGCTGTGCGCGGTAGATGAGGTTGCCGGCCCCCGCGTACGTCGGTACCTCGGGGCCCGTCGCGTCCGTGGTCCGGGTCATCGGTACGTTCCCTCCGTGCGCCAGTCGTCGGCCCTGCCCGTGGGGAGGAAGGGCGTCACACCCGGTTCGTTGCACTCGATCCACGCCGTGACGACGGACAGCACGTCCCAGCGGGCGGTGCCGTCGGGCAGCGGGGTGCGGCGCAACGCCTCGAGCCAGTCCCCGATCCGGGCGCGGTCGGCGGCCTCGACGGCCAGGTCCGCCCAGGGGCCACGGCCCCCGGCGAGGCGGGCCAGGCTGCGGGTGACGTCCAGGTCGTGCGCCGGGATCTCGCTCTCCAGCCCGGCCAGGTGAGCCGTGACCGCGGCCCGGGCGGTGGCGCGCCGGGCCGGGTCGCCGAGGGCCGGCGCGGCCAGTTGCGGCGCGCACCACGCCCAGCCGGTCTGGTAGGAGAACAGCTGCGTCTCGCGGATGAGATCCGCGGGGTCGTCGGCGGTGTGCATGAAGTTGAACAGCCCGTTGACCCGGCCGATACGGGTGCGCAGGTCCGCCCTGCCCGCGCTGGTGGGGTCGGCCGCCCCCTTGGCTCGCGTGAGCCGGACGCTGGCCGGCAGCCACGCCGGGCGGTTCGCGTCCTCCAGCAGGACGAGCAGGCTGCGTCCGCTCCCCAGCAGGTGGTCGACCACGGCGATGCGCTGCTCCGATGCGGCGTTGAACTGGTAGCGCCACAGTTCGCGGGTGAGCAGCGGGGAGAAGAGCACGGTGGTCGCGGCGACCGGGTGCCAGCCCTCCTCGGCCAGGGTGTCCAGGATCAGGCCGCAGCGCCGGCCGGCGATCGCGTCGGGTTTGAGGACGACGAAGGTGTGGTCGCGCACCGAGCCGAGGGCTTCCATCCGGGAGAAGGACATCAGCCCCTCCCGCATGTAGGGGTCGTAGCGGTACACCTCGCGTTTGCGCGGATCGGTCGCCAGCGGCTCCATGGTCCACGGGTCGATGACGGTGTACGACTCGGTCTCAGTTCCGGTCGCTGACAAGGCCCAGCCTCATTCCGCCCAGGGGGGTCGCCTTCCCGTCGACGCGTACGACACGGCTGCCGTCGGGATGAGTACGGTCGTCCAGTGCCAGGGAGCCCGACGCGAACGCCCGTACCGTCCACTCCAGGCAGGGCCGGTCGCTCACGCGCTTCTGTGCCAGTTCGTGTTCCCGGGCGTCCTCGGCGGTCGGCTTGCGGCCCGCGGTGGACAGCGGCGGTCCCTGGCACAGCACCGCTCCCCCGTCGTGGCTGGCGTCCACCAGGAAGCAGGAGGTACGGGTCGTCGGGTGGCCCCGTGCGATGGCCTCGCGGACCGGGTCGTTGCCGGTCAGTACGCGACGGTGGTGCGTATCGAGGATGCTCAGGTCGCCCGGATGCTGGTTGATCATGCGTCCCTGGTAGCGGGTCAGCAGATCGCCCTCGATCCAGCGGTGGTAGGCCAGCACGATCAGGTCGAGCGGACCGTGTGCCGACTCCCAGGCCAGGATCCTCTGGTCGAGCCGGTCGTGCCACTGCCTGGCGCGGCGCCGGTATGCGGCCCGGGCGGCGTCGTCGCGTGCCTGTGACGCCCTTCCGCAGTGGGCGTCGAAGTCACCGGGCCACGCCTCGACACCGTGCTCCCTGGCGACCTGGAGTGCCGGGGAGCCGCTGCCGTGCGAGACGACGAGGCTGACCTGGTACGAGGCGGGTTCGTCGCGGCTCATGCCGAGCAGGGTGCGCAGATTGGCTCCGGTGGCCGACACCAGTACGCCGATGCGCAGGGGGCCGCCGGACGAGGTGCGCCGCAGGACCCCGGCGGGGACCCGCCCGTGGCCGGCGCTACTCACCCGGGGTCCGCACCTGGTGAGCGGAGCCGGCGGCGCCCGCTGCGGACCCGTCGAGGCCCGGGGCGATGCCGAAGGCGCGGTGCGCGGTGCCCGCCACCAGGTCCCGCAGCGGCGCTCCCGCGATGCCGTGGCCGACGGCGTTCTTCATCTGCTGGGCCAGCGGCTGGGAACCGGCCGCCACGATGCCGTCCTGCTGGTACCACAGGCTGTTCTCCCGGCCGCGTGCCAGCTCCTGGCCGCCGAGCCGGGCGGAGTCGCAGCGGTCGGTCATCACCATCGCGTGGTCGGTGCCGATCAGTTGCACGGCCCGGGTGGCGATGGCGAGATCGACGTGTTCCCCGTCGAAGTTGATGCACGCGGCGATGCGTCCGGACGCCGCCTCCCGCATGATCGTGGCGGGGACGGGCCCGGCGATCTGGTCCATGGTGTCCAGGCCCCATCCCGGCAGGTCGTACGCGGCGAGGGTGGCCTGGCGTTTCTCCCGGGCGCGTGAGGTGCGGAAGGCGTGCCGGATGGTGAGCGGCATGTCGTTGAAGAGGTGGTCGGTCACCACGCGCGCCCCGCGGCCGTTCCATTCGCTGTCCCAGGCGATGTCGACGATGTCCGCGGTCTGGCGGGCGCTGCGCAGCGGATCGTCACGGGTGAAGTGGCCCAGGGCGGGGCGGACTCCGTGGCCCAGCAGCGTGGGGACGATCCACTCGAAGCCGGGGTGCTCGCTGTGGAGCTGTCCGTGGAGGTCGGAGGCGGGCGTGAAGGCGTCGGGTGACAGGACGACGTACTGCAGGCCCAGGTCCCCCAGTTTCGCCAGCCGCTCCCACTCGGTGCGCGTCGGCGCCCAGACGGTGGCGGCCGGCGTGCCGCCGTGGCTGGCGAGCAGCGGGCCTTCCAGGGCGATGCCCACGACGTGCGGGATGCGGCCGGCACGGCGCATCCCGTCGTAGCGGCGCATGAACCGCTCGAGATCGGCGAGCCGGTCACGGTGCAGGTAGAGCGTGGGAATGCTCAGCACACCCTCGCGGACACACTCTCGTTCGACGTTCTCCAGGTCGAGCCGGGCGAACTCGGAGAAGTCGACGCCGGGTAAGCCGTGGCAGTGCACTTCCACCGGGCGGACCGAAGGGTCGGCGTCCTGATCAGATGGTGCGGCGACCGCGAGCACATTGTCGCCGCCGGACGTGCCAGTCATGTTCTCGATCATGCCAATCGTACCTAATCTCTCATTCGCCATCCCGGGGTCCAGGAGTGACGGAAGCTGGCGATTCGATCACGAGAAGCAACAATGAACGACAGATCCTAACAGGAATATGCGGCTCCGAGGAAGACGGGAAGACCGTTGATTTCCGGCCCCCGGGGCCCGCCCGCACCTCAACACCGGGCAGCCTGATGGAATACCCATTTCACGGATCGGCCAATCACGAACGGCGTGAACCCGACAAAAGAGCACCTCATATATCGTCCTCAGTGGGGACCAACTCACCCAAGACGACGAGTTATTTGGCCAGTGCACGCTTGACGCCCACTGAGTGCGGGACTAGCGTCGCCCCTCGTTCAGTCATACCGCGGAGCCAGTCGCCAGTTTCCGCCACGGAGCGCCACGCGATGCATGATCTGATCATTTTCGATAACAGCGGTGTGCTCGTCGACAGTGAAGTGCTTGCCAATCAGGTCCTGGCCGAGACGCTGACCGAAATGGTCACCCCGACAAGCGTCGAGGAGTCACTCGCCCACTATTCGGGACACACTTTCGCGGCCGTTCCGGAGAGGGTTTTCCAGCGCACCGGGAAGTCGGTGCCGGCAGGTTTCGAGGATGTTTTCCGCACACGGCTTTTCGCCGTGTTCGAGGACCGGCTCACCGCCGTTCCCGGAATCGTCCGGATACTCGACCTGCTGGACGCCCGTGGCATCCCCTACTGCGTGGCGTCCAACGACACGCAGGAAAGGGTCAGGACGTCTTTGCGGCTGACGGGCCTGCTGCCGCGGATCCCCCGGGACCGCGTCATCGGAGTGGACCAGGTGGCACACGGCAAGCCGGCACCCGACCTCTTCCTGCTCGCGGCGCGGCGATGCGGGGTTCCGCCCTCGGCCTGCCTGGTGATCGAGGACAGCCCGAGCGGGGTCGCCGCCGCGCGTGCGGCCGGGATGACGGTGTGGGCCCACGCGGCCCTCACCCCCTCCTCACGTCTGCGCGGGGCCGACGTGATCTTCCCTAGCATGAGGGAGCTGTACTCGCTCCTGCCCGCGACGCCCCTCGAGGAACCACCATGCACTCCGCCCCGCTGACCGGCGCCCCGGCGCGTTCCGCCACCCCGCTGTACGTCTGTGACCTCGACGGCACCCTGCTGCGCCCGGACGCCACCTTGAGCGCGTACGCGCGTGCCGGGCTCAACCGGCTTCTGGACGCGGGGGTTCTGCTCACGATCGCCAGCGCACGCAGTGCGGTGGCGATGCGGTCCCTGCTGGCCGGGGTGCGGCTGCGGCTGCCCGTCATCGAGCTCAACGGCGCCTTCCTGTCCGATCTGTCCTCCGGGCGCCACCTCGCCCAGTGGACGCTCGACGGCCGCACGGCCGCGGCCGTGATGTCCGCGCTGGCGGAGTTCGGCACCGAACCGGTGATCACCTCCTGGGACCCGGTACGGGGCCGGGACCACGTCACGTACGGCCCTCGCCGCAACGAGGGGACGGCCTGGTACGTGGAGGAGAAGCGCGCGTACGGCGACCCCCGGCTGCGCCCGGCCGACGATGTCGCGGCGGCCACGGAAGGGGACTCGATCGCCACCGTCACCGCGTTCGTCCCCGACTCCCGGGCCCCGCGCCTCGCCGCCCGGCTGGAGGCCGTGGCCGGAGACACCGCCCTGGTGCTCGCCGCCGCCAACGCCTACGTCCCCGGCTGGACCGAGGTGCAGGTCGCGCACGCCGGGGCGGAGAAGGGGGCCGCCGTGCGGCACCTGGTCGACGTCACCGGTCTGGGCGGCGCCCGGGTGACGGTGTGCGGAGACCACCTCAACGACCTGCCCATGTTCGCCGTCGCCGACCGGTCGGTCGCCCCGGCCAACGCCCATCCGCGGGTGCGCGATCTGGCCACGGTCGTGGTGGGCCCCAACAGCGACGACGGCGTGGTGCGCTTCCTCCTCACCGAGCAGACCACCGACCCCGCCCCGCCCGGACAGGAGGCAGCGACCCAGTGCTCCGCATGACCGAAGACACCGACGGCGGCGGGCGATGTCCGCCGACAGGGTGTCACCGCCTCCGCACGGCCTGCCCGGCGCGTCGGGACCTCGCGGTGTTCGCGGCCATGGCGGCGCCCCGCCCCGCACACCACAACAGTCAGGAGCAGTGATGACCGACTACCTGGACCGTCTGACCGTCGACTGGAACGACTTCGAGGCCGCCGGCGAGGTGACGCGTGACCTGGCACTGCGGCTCTCGGAGGACAAGGACACGTTACGCGGGCTGGTCTACGCCGTGGAGCAGAACCCCGAACTCCTGGCCAAGTGCGAGCGGCACCAGCTGCTGGACTACATCGTGCTGTACGACGCGCTGGACCGCGGGCTGCGGATCCGGCTGCACCTGTCCACCGACGACCACTACGACCGGCCGCACGATCACCGGTTCTCCTTCTCCAGCCGCATCCTGACCGGTGGCTACACCCACACCTGGTACCACCTGGAAGGCGACCTCTACGACGGCCCCGACCCCGAGGCCCGCCAGTACCTCAGCCGGCACCGCCCCGATCCCCGCGCACACGCCCAGCGCCACCTGAAGAACCTCACACCGCATCTGACCCGCTGGGAATCCCCGGGCAGCACCTACACCCTCCACCACAGCGCCATCCACACCACCTTCACCACCCCGGACACCGTCTCGCTGTTCCTGCGCGGACCGGCGGAGAAGGACCGTTCCGTGATCATGGACAAGGACACCGGTGTCCTGTGGTGGCGGTTCGGCCGCCAGGACGAACCCGAAGACCGCGTCCGTCAGAAGAGCATGGGCCTGGAAGCCTACCGGGAGATCAGGGAACGGCTGGAGAAGCTGGAGGTCATCTGACCCGCGGCACCGCCGCGGTCGCCGCACCGCCGCAAGCGCAGACCTCCGACGACCCAAGGAGCCCTTGGACCATGGACATCGAGACAGCGGACCGGGTGCACGTCAACAACACCCCCGTGGCACTGTTCGACAGCGTCGAACGCATCGACTGGGAGGACCTGCCCGCGGCCGCCGCGCTCACGCAGCGGCTCATCCGCGCGTTCGCCGCGGACAAGGCACTGTTCAAGCGGCTGCTCCTCGCCGTCGAACACGACCCCTATCTGTGGGCCAAATGCGAGGAGGACGTCGTCGAGGACAAGATCGTCCTCTGGGACGACGTCGACAAGGGCCTGCGCATCCGGCTGCGCATGTCCACCGACCACCAGCAGCAGCTCGCCCACAACCACCGCTTCTCCTTCACCAACCTCGTCCTGCGCGGCACCTACCTGCACCGCAACTACATCGCCCGCAACGGCTTCGACGAGAACACCCTCCCCGACGACGTCCAGCCCGTTATCCTCCACGAGGACCGGGCCGGGGACTGCTTCACCATCCACCACAACGCCCTGCACTCCACCCCCTTCACCCAGCTCGGCACCATCTCCCTGGTGCTGCGCGGCAACCCCGTCAAGGAACGGGCCCCCGTCATGTTCAAGGAGGCCCGCGGCCGCCAGGAAGCCCTGGAACAACGCCGGGCGGCAAGCGCGCGGCGCGAGGCCGGCCTCGCCGAAACAGAACCGGAGCAGGCCGATGTGGGCACCATGTTCTGGCGCGTCGGCGAGGACCGGGAATCCGCCGAGCGGCGTGCGGAGCGCCAGATGACCAAGGCCAAGTACCACTACTGGTGCGAGAAGCTCGAAGAACTCGGAATCATCTGAATGACGCTGCACCACGTCGCAGTCGCGCGGCCGCCGGTCCGGTACGGGCTCATCGGACCCGGCGGTCATGCCCAGGAGCACCTCCTGCCCGCCCTGTCCTCGCTGGACGGCGCGCGGCTGGAGGCCGTCGCCGCCCGCCGGAAGTCCGCCGCCGCACAGGCCGCCGCACGGTGGCAGGCCCGCCTGTACACCGACGACTGGACCGAACTGGCCGACCCGGCGGTGGTCGACGCCGTGATCGTGGCGGCCTCGCCCGCGTTCCACGCCCGCGTGGTGGAACACTGTCTGTCCGCCGGTGTCGGGGTCTTCGTGGAGAAACCGCCCGCCCCCGACACCGCCACGCTGGAGGCGCTGGTGGCGGCCGAGGCCGGCACGCCGCCCGGCGCACCGGTCTTCGTCGGCTTCAACTTCCCCTACGGCACGTCGTACCGGAAACTGCTCGACCGGCTGCGCCCGCACGGCCAGGTGCGCGGTTTCGACCTGCGGATGGTCTCGGCCAAGCCGCTCGCGCCGGACTGGCACCACACCACGGTGACCCGGAGCCTGCTGTACGGGCTCGGCACCCATGCGATCGACATGGCCCTGCGGGAACTCGGCGTCCCCGACGCGGTCACCGCCCACACCGCCGTGATCGACCAGCGAAGGCGCGCCATCCGGATCGTCCTCGGCTACGCCGACGGGCGGCTCGCCACCCTCCATGTGGGCAACCACTCCAACCGGCTGGAGTACCGCTGCGAGCTGATCACCAGCCAGGGGGTGACGGGCGTCCTGGACCAGCACAACACCCTGGAGCTGACCCGTCCCCCCGGTGCCCCGGGAGTGGGGCTGCTCGACGGCAAGGAGACGCTGCGCCACCAGTGGCCCAGCCGCCGGGGCGGATACGAACGGACCGGCTACACGGGCGAGTTGGCGTCCTTCCAGCGATCGCTCACCGAAAAACTGCCCAGTACCTCGACGCTGGCGGCCTGCCTCGACGTCTACCGCGTCCTGGACGAGGTGCTCCGGCAGACCGGCGACGACGGCGCCCGGGAGGCCGGGTGACGGCCCCGGGCCCGGCCGGGGGCGGACCGCTGTCCGGGCGCACGGCCCTGGTCACCGGCGGGAACCAGGGCATCGGGCTGGCGGTCGTCCAGGCGCTGGCCCGGCTGGGCGCCCGGGTCGCGGTCAACCACCCGACGCCGGAGACACGTCCGGAAGGCCCCGGGCGCCTGCCCGGCGGTTGCTTCGCCGTCCAGGCGGACGTCCGGGACAGCGGCCAGGTGTCGGAGATGTTCGCCCGGGTCCGGGAGGAGTTCGCGGGGCTCGACATCCTGGTGAACAACGCCGGTGTCTTCCCGCGCGCCCCGTTCCTGCACCTTGGCGAGGAGACCTGGGACCTGGTGCTGGAGACCAACCTCAAGGGCGCGTTCCTCTGCGCCCAACAGGCGGCGCGCGTCATGGTTCCGCGGGGCAGCGGGCGGATCGTCAACATCTCCTCCTCGGCCGCCTTCACCGGCTCCCCCAAGGGCGCGCACTACGCGGCCAGCAAGGCGGGGCTGATCGCCCTGAGCAAGTCGCTCGCCCGGTCGCTGGCCCCGCACGGGATCACGGTCAACACCGTCGCTCCGGGGACGACCGAGACCGCGCAGCCGGGGCTGGACGCGGAGGGATTCGCGGAGAAGGGCCGCGGGATCCCGCTCGGCCGGGTGGCCCGGCCCGCGGAGGTGGCCGACGCGGTGGCCTTCCTCGCCGGTGACGCCAGCGCGTACATCACCGGGCAGACCCTCGGCGTCAACGGAGGGAAGGTGATGGCGCCCTGAGCCCCCCGTTCTCGCCGGACGAGCTGGCAAAGACCTTCGGGGTCCCGCTGGACCGGGTGCGCGGCAAACTCTCCCCACGGGTGCACGAGTGGGCCGCCGCCTTCATCGCCCTCTCGCCGTTCCTGGTCATGGCCAGTACCGGTGCCGACGGGTACGGTGACGCCTCGCCCCGGGGCGGTCAGCCGGGGTTCACCCGGCTGCTGGACGAGCGGACCCTGGCCATCCCCGAGGAGCCGGGCAACAAGCTCTTCCAGACGTTCCGCAATCTGCGGGAGAACCCGGCGATCGGGCTGCTCTTCCTCATCCCGGGCATGAACGAGACCGCGCGGATCAACGGCACGGCCGAACCGGTGCTGCGGGGAAGCGAGCGGTGGGACGGTCTGCGGCACGAGTGGGAGTACGGGGACCGGCTGGTGGGCGCGATCGTGGTGCACGTCAGGGAGTGCTACTACCACTGCGGTCGCGCGAGCAAGTTCAGCGCGCTGTGGGACACCGACCGGATCTCGGCGAACCGGGAGCGGCCGCCCCTGCCGAAGCGGCCTCCTCCCGCGCGCTGAACCCGCGCCGCCCGCGGGGCCGTTGCGGGCGGCGCGCCACCGGGCGGACGGCGTGCGCGGGAATCAGCCAAGGACTCCCAGGGCGGTCAGCCAGGACAGGACGGCGGAGGCCGTTCCCACTGCCGCGTTGTCCAGGGTGTGGTTGCCGGCCGGGAAGTCGCGGCGGGCGGAACCGTCCCCGCGCGCCTCGGCGTGCGCGGCCACGGTGGCGGCGTCCCTCAGCCGCCACTCGTTGTCCGTGCCACCGCTCAGTACGAGGACCGGGGAGGTGACCGCGCCGAGGTCGGTCCCGCCCGCACAGGCGACCAGGTCGCGCAGGAAGCCCAGCCTGACCTGCCCGGTCAGGAACGGAACGCGCTCGTCGTCGCCCGCCCCGCCGCCGTACCGGGCCAGCAGTTCCCGCGGGCCGCCGTCAGCCGTCACACCGACGTCCGCACTCGCCACGGTGCCCACGGTCACCAGGAAGTCCACGGCGGCCCCACCGGCCACCGCCGCGAGCGCGGCGGCGCTGCCCAGGCTGACCCCGATGAGCCCCACGGGGCCGCCACCGGTGTCCTTGCGCGCCGCCTCGACCCGTTCCCGCAGCGTCTCGGCGACCTCGCTCAGATCGGGTACGTCCCCGGCCGCCGCGAAGGGCGCCAGTTCCACCACGGCCATCCCGCGGCGGGCGAGCCGCCCGCTGAGCCGTCCCACCCAGGGTGACGACCCCGGCTCGCTCCCCCAGCCGTGGCACACCAGGACCGTCCCGCGGACCGTGGCCGGAGTGGCCGGGGTGGCCGGAGTGGCCGGGGTGGCCGGGGGCGGCGCCGGGTCACGCCGCGATCCGGGGTCCCGCCGCGATCCGGGGTTCCGCCACGCCCCGGGGTCGACCGCGCACTCCTCCCGCAGGAACCGGAGGGTCTCCTCGATCGGACGGGCGATGAACGGATACCGGGCCACCGCGGCCTCCACCGCGCCGCTCGGCCAGCCGCCCCGGCGGATCAGGTCCGTGATGTCCGCGAAGAGCTTGAGCCGGCGCTCCCCGAACAGGGCGATGTCGCAGTAGGCGCGGTAGCACAGCAGCCAGGTCATCGTCGCGTGGTCGAGGGTCCGCACATCCGTCCCGCCGTGGCGGACGGTCACCGCGGAGTCCAGCAGCTCCCCGGCGGGGATGGCGTGCCGCGCGCCCGACGCGTCGCGGTGCCCCATGTCGAAGTGGAGATCGACCACGGACAGCGAACGGACGCCCGCCGAGGTGCGCACCAGCTTGCGCCCCGGGAGCCAGCGTCCGATGTCCTCGGCGACCGGATCCATCTCCGGGAGCTTCAGCAGCCGGGCCATGGGCGCGACCTGCCCGTAGGACCCCTGCTGGGCTTCCAGTTCACGGATCGCCCGGCTGCTCATCCGGAGGAAGGCGTGGTCCTTGATGTCCAGTCCGCTGACGAAGCCCAAGGACGCCAGGACCTCCATCGCCGCGTCCAGGGACCGCCCGTCGACGAGCAGGTCCAGGTCCGTGGTGACCCGGGCCTGGTCGGCGGTGCGCCGCAGCAGCGCCCCGAGGAAGAGGCCCTTGACGCCCGCGACCCGGATCCCCGCGTCGGCGAAGGCCCCGGCGATCTCCTCCCAGGTCCGCAGGTTGTGGTCGAACATCACCCGGGAGAAGCGCCGGTTGACCTCGATCCCGCCGGACGCCTCGCGGCCGGCACGGGAGTGCAGCAGGTGCGCCACCCGGCGGTGCTCGGCCCTCTCGTACAGGGCGTCCGGACCGGCCGCCGGGAAACCGGGAGCGCGACCGCCGACCGTCCCGAGCAGAAAGGAATCCAGCTCGTCGAACTCCTCACGCCCCTGCCCTCGCAGCAACGCCTCTTTCAATCTCATCGGCAAGCTCCCGGGCCGTAGGGTGGATGAAGACGGACGCGTCCGCCGAGACGTCCAGGCCGAAAACGCGCAGTACGTACTCCTCGACGGCGTTCGCCGCGCGGACGGCGGCGAGCGACCCGCCTCCGCCCACCTCGAAGAAGCTGTCCGTGTCATCGATGTCCTCGGTGCCGAGGACCTCCCGGAAGATGGCCAGCACCCGGTCCACGATCTCCCGCGTGGCGACGCCCGGTTCCGGCGTCCGCCCGGGTGCGGTGCGCCGGGCGAACCACGTCAGCAGCAGACCGGTGTCCAGCTTCCCGTGCACCGTCACCGGCCAGTCGCGGACGAAGGCGAAGTGCGTGGGCACCATGGAGGCGGGCACCAGGCACGCCAGATGCTCACGCAGCTCGGCGGCGAAGTCCGGCCGGCGCAGCAGGGGGCCCGTGGTGCCGGGCGCGTCCTCTGCCTCAGCCTCGGTCTCGGTCTCGGTCTCGGTCTCCGCCCCGGCCTCGGCCTCGACGAAGGCGATCAGCTGGTCCGCGTCGGCCCCGCGCCGCAGGGCGGTGTGCGCGCGGGCCACGCCCGGATACGCCGCGAGCGCCCCGTCCAGCTCGGACAGTTCGATCCGCACCCCGCGGAACTTCACCTGCCGGTCGTCGCGCCCGAGATATTCGAGCACCCCGTCGCCACGGTCCCGGACCAGGTCACCGGTGCGGTAGACGCGGTCGGCCGGGACGTACGGCGGATCGGTCACGAAGGCGGCGGCCGTGGCCTCGGGCCGGTTGAGGTAGCCGCGTGCCAGCCCCACCCCGGACAGCCACAGCTCACCGGTCTCCCCCGGTGGCACCGGCCTGCCGTCCGGGCCGACGACATGCGCCGCCATGCCGGTGATGGGGCGGCCGATGGGGACCGGGCCGCCGCCCAGGTCGGCCGGGACGACCCGGTGGAAGGTGGCGTCGATGGACGCCTCGGTCGGCCCGTAGAGGTTGTACAGCTCGGCCGAGGGGAAATGCTTCAGCGCCTCGGCCGCCAGGCCCGCCGTGAGGGCCTCTCCGCTGGTCACCACCAGCCGTACGGAGTCCAGCCCCGTCCCGTCACCGCGCCCCGGGTTCGCCCGCAGGAACGCGCCCAGCATGGAGGGGACGAAGTGCACGATGGTGATCCGCTGCTCCTGGATCAGATCGTGCAGATATCTGCCGTCGACGTGGCCGCCGGGCTTGGCGAAGACCACGGTGCCCCCGTACATCAGGGGCCACAGCAGCTCCCAGACGGAGACGTCGAAGCTGACCGGCGTCTTCTGCAGGACCCGGTCCCCGGCCGACAGACCGAAGGCGTCCTGCATCCACGAGAGCCGGTTGTACAGCCCCGGATGCCCGCTGACCACGCCCTTCGGGCGGCCCGTGGAGCCGGAGGTGAACAGCAGGTACGCGAACGTGTCCGCGCTGACGCCGTCGGCGGCTCCGGGTCGGGACAGGCCGGCCGCTCCCCCGGTCTCCCGCGGACCCGCCGGGGCCGCCCCTCCCGGGCCGTCGGCACGGTCGGCCCCGGGGAAGTCCACCCGGACGACCGGCAGGTCGCCGAACCGCTGCCCGCCCTCGGCGAGGACGACGTCGGGGCGGGCGTCGTCGACCACCGCGGTGAGTCGCCGCGGTGGGAGGTCGGGATTCAGCGGCAGGTACGTCCCGCCGAGCCTGAGCACCGCGAGCAACGCCATGAGGAGCCGGTTCCCGCGCGGCAGGAGCACGCCGACGACGGGCGGTCGCGCACCGGACGCCGCCCGGATCGAGGCGGCCAGCCGGTCCGACCCGACCGCCAGCTGCCGATAGGTGAGTGGCGCGGGATCCTGTGCCGCGATGGCGCCGGGACGGCGAAACGACTGATGGACGATGTGCTGCAGAACGCTCTCGGGCCGACCGTGATGACGGGTCATATACGGGCCTCACCATAGAATTCCGGCCATGGTCGCCTACAGGAGATTCCGAACGGTAGCAGCCGTCGATCAGAAAGGTCAATGCATGGTGAACCCATGCGACGTCCGGGCCACCTCGGAATCCACCACAAAACACATACCGGTTTTTCGGAAGATTCCGCTGTTCAAACCTTTCGATACCCTCCGACCTGCGAAAGGAGCCATTTGAACCTGTCTGAAAAACGGCCTCCCCGGCCGGATCGCCGCCGGTACCCTTCCGTCTTTCCTTCCGCGAGTTCCAGCCGAATGGGACGGAAACCAGCGGGACGACGGCATTGTGTGCCGCCATATCCAGGAACGGGAGGCCGATCCCATGCTCATCGTGATCGAAGGCATCGACGGCAGCGGAAAGTCCACGACCGCCGCACTGGTCGCGGAGCGGCTGAACGACCCGCACGGATCACCGGTACACGGCGGCAAGACGGACATCGGCCCCGCCGGGGAGGAGACCGTGGCCCGCGCCACCAGGCTCCGTGACCTCATCTGGTCGACGACGGAATCCGGCACCGACACCTTCGGCGCGGCTCACTGGATCCTGCTGATCGCCTCCTGGTACGCCGGACTGGCGCGGCTGCGTCCCGATCTGGCCCCGGACCACCCTGGCGTATGCGTCATGGACGGCTGGTACTACCGCAACATCGCCAAGACGGTCGTGCGGGAGCCCCTCGATCCGCAGTGGGTCGAGTCGCTGTTCGCCCCCGTGCGCGAGCCCGACCTCGTCGTGCTGCTCGACGTCGCCCCCGAGGTGGCCTGGTCACGGCGGGCCGGCGCCGCGGACACCGACACCGCCGGCGGCTTCAAGGACACCGAGATCGGCAGGTGGGACGGTTTCACCGGCCCGCCGCGCGCCTCGTTCTGCGCCTACCAGGGCGTGATCCGCGGCCAGCTGCTGCGCATGGCCGGGGAACGCGGCTGGCTGGTCCTCACCCCGGACGCCGACGCCACGCCCGAGGCGATAGCGGACACCATCGCCGAGCGCGTCCGCACCCTCGGCGGGCGCGCCCGCACGCCCGGCCCCTCGCCCCGCGCGCTCCGGGACGAGACCACGGGGGCCGGTCCGGGGTGACCCGTCCCCGGCCGGCCGGGACCTGCGCCGACAGGGCTCAGACCAGTTCGGCCTGCGGTTCCGGCCGCAGCGCCGGCGCGGCCTTCGGCTCCCACAGCCGGGTGGTCCGTACGTAGCGGTGGACCACCGAGGCCATCGCCAGAATGAGCAGGGGGCCGAACACCCACGGATGTCTGCCCATCTCCACCGGCAGATAGCGATAGGACAGCAGGAGCGCGGCGAAGACCGCTGTGCCGTGGGCGACCAGCTGGGTTCCCGACCGGTCCCAACCACGGTCGAGCGAGCGCAGCGCCGCCTCGACCGTGAACGCGAACACCACGCCGGCGACGAGGTCCACGCCGTAGTGATAGCCGAATCCCAGCGTCGCGCCGAGCGTGGCGATCAGCCAGAACGTGCCCGCGCCGCGCAGGATCCGGGGGCCCTTACGGGAATGGATGAAGATCGCGGTGGCCCACGCCGTGTGCAGACTGGGCATGCAGTTGCGCGGGGTGATCTCGTCGAACGGTATCGGGTGCGGGGAATCGACCGGCGGCGGCGTGTTCGGCCACAGATCGGCCACCGCCCAGTGCCCGCCGTCCGCGCCGTAGGCGAAGATCGGTCCGACCACCGGGAAGATCATGTAGATGGCCGGTCCGAGGAGGCCGATGACCAGGAAGGTGCGCACCAGATGATGGCCCGGGAAGCGGCGTTCGACCGCCACGCCGCGCAGCTGGTACAGCGCGACGACGACCGCGGCCACCGCGAGCTGGATGTAGACGTAGTCGAGAACATGGGTGCCGATCGGGCCGGTGGCCGCGACGATCCGGCCCACCAGCCAGGACGGGTTGCCCAGCGCGTGATCGGCGGTCGCCACGTACGGGTCGAGCACCGCCGGGCGGGTCTTCGACGTGATGAGCAGCCAGGTGTCGCCGGTCTTGCGGCCGGCCACCAGCAGCAGGCCCAGTCCGACGCCCTTCAGCAGCAGGGCGCGTTCCCGGCCGGTGCGGCGCGTGACCGCGATGACCGCGCAGCCCAGAATCACCCACAACGCGCCATTGCCGAAGGGGTGGCCGTCGGTCACCCTGGCGCCGACCGCCCACCGCACCAGGAAGAAGGCGATGTCGATGCCGATCGCGGCACCGGCCGCGATGAACCGCTGCCGCCAGGTGAGCACCACCATCGTCAACGCCATACCGGCATACAGCAGGAAGCCCGACTTGGGAGGGAATACCACCTCTTGCACCTGGTTGGTGACCGGCCCCGGCAACCCGTAGCGACGCGCGGCGATCTCCAGGGCGATCAGGAATCCGAGGACCGCCACACCCGCCACGGCCCACAGCATCGCTCGTGGCCGACGCCACGCGGCGAACGTCGTTCTGCGGCTTATTCGCGAAAACATCCGCGACGCTGTAGGTATCAAGGGTCCGGCCAATGTGTGAGATATCGGGACGTACGGGCGATGGGGGCGCTCCGTTCGGGGTGCGATCATGCTATCCGAGCGGTGCGGGTGGTCCCCTGGTCGCGGGGGTGCGAGTACTTCCGCCTTCCCTCGCGGTCGCTCCCGCGCGATCGTTCCCCTCCCGGTCGCTCCCCCGCGGTCCCGTGCCGCCGGGCCGCGGACCGCGACCGCGGCGCGCGGCGCGGTCACCGTGGCGGAGGCGTTCCGGCCTCTTCGGATCAGCCGACGCGGCCGGGGGCCGCCCGTCGTCTTCGTCCGGCACGCAGCTGACGGCCCTCGTCCGGCGCGGTCCCGGAACCCCTCGTCCGGCGCGCCGTTGAAGACGTTGTCCGGCGCGGCCCCGAAAGCCTTCGTCCGGCGCGGCTCCGGAGACGGTGTCAGCTGGTCCCGGGCAGGTCCGCCGCGCAGCGGAACCCCATGTGTCCGGTGCTGCTGTCAGGTGTGTTGGACGTGCGCGCGGCGACGCGGTAGCGGTTGCAGTACGACTCGTGGCACAGGTAGGAGCCGCCGCGGATCACCTTCGCCTCCCCGGTGGGAGGTCCGGCCGGGTCCTGGCGGGTCTCCGGGCGGTCGGCCGCGTGCCATGTGGCGCTCCACCAGTCGGAGCACCATTCCCAGACATTGCCCGAGGTGTTGTACAGGCCGAAGTTGTTGGCGCGGTAGGTCTTGACCGGCGCGGTGCCCAGATACCCGTCCTCACCCGTGTTGACCTCGGGGAACCTCCCCTGCCAGATGTTGCAGCGGTGCTGTCCCCGGGGCAGCAGCTCATCCCCCCAGGGGAAGCGGGAGCGCTCCAGGCCGCCACGCGCCGCCCTCTCCCACTCCGCCTCCGTGGGCAGGCGCTTGCCCGCCCACTGCGCGTAGGCGGACGCGTCGCGCCAGGAGACGTGGACGACCGGGTGGTTCTGCAGCTCGGTCCATGACGATCCCGGCCCGTAGGGGGCCCGCCAGCAGGCCCCGTCAACCGCGAGCCACCAGGGCGCCTGCGCCACCGTGCCGTCGCGCACCCTGCGCCGGGCGTCCGGGTGGACCAGGGCGTAGAACACGAAGGACCAGCCGTAGCGCTCGGCGTCGGTCAGGTACCCGCTGCTGCGCACGAACGTCGCGAACTGCCGGTTGGTGACGGTGGTCGCGTCGATGAGGAACGGCGACAGCCGCACCGCCCGGACCGGGCCCTCACCGTCCTCAGGAAACGCGTCGGCGTCGTCGCCCCCCATCGAGAACGTCCCCCCGGGGATGCGCAGCATGGCGCGCAGCCCCTGTGCCCGCTCCCGCGCCGGGGCCTGGAGCCGTACCGCGGCCGGCTCGGGGATCTCCTGGTCGCCCCCTGGCGTGGGGGCACAACACGCGCCTGACATCGCTCCTCCGACCGCGACCGCTGTTCCTCGCCCGACTGATCACCATGCGTCGGTGGGGTCGAGCGTACGTCCCGCCGCGCCCACGGCAGTTACCAGGTCGAGGCTGTCCGGTCCGTCCCGGGCGAGCTGGTCACCGATCGGCCGGCGGGGTCATGGCCCGCCCGGGACTCGGTGGCCGCCGGCGTCGGGGTTCCCGCGGCGCCGGCGTGGCCGGTCCGCCGAACCGGCCCGGGTGCCGCCGCACGATGGCGGCCGGCGCGTCGTCGAACTCCCGGGCCGGTGGCGCCCCGCCGGCCGCGGGTCGGGGCCGCGCCCGGGCGGATCGAGGCTGGGCAGCGCCGGCTGGGCACCGCCGGCGTCCCGTCCGAGCGCGTCCATCTCCCGCAGCCGGGCGTCGAGACCCACGAGCCGGGCGCGAGGGCTGTGTTCCTCGGCCGCG
>NZ_BBOX01000309.1 GCF_001553455.1 Streptomyces hygroscopicus subsp. hygroscopicus | reverse complement strand
CCGCATGCCCGTGCCGCGGGCCGCCAGCGCCGTGCTCGCGCTGTGGACCGTCGGCGCAGTGCTCGCGCCGTGCCGTGCCGTGGGCCGCCGCCGTGCCAGCGTCGCGAACCGCCGCGTGTTCGCGGCGTGGGCCGCCGTACCGGGCCGCTTCGGGGTCAGCCGTCCCGGGACCGCTCCCGCCGCGCGGCGAGCCGTTCCCGCTGGGGCAGGACCGTGTACTTCGGATCCTCCGCCGATCGCATCCCGGCGTGGAAGACGCCGAAGCGGGTACAGGCGGAGGCCGCCAGCAGGGCCGCGCCGCCGAGGGCCGCGGCGGTGCGGCTGCGGCGTCCGAGGAGGGCGCCGCCGAGCGCGCCCGCCGCCGAAAGCGCCTCGGCGGTGCGCATCAGCCGTCCCGCCCGGCCCTCGCGGTAGGTTTCGGCGACCACGCCGAGCCGCCGCTTCATGGCCCCCGCGGCGGCGGTCTCCATCGCCGTGCCGAGGAGCGCGACACCGCGCGCCGGGGCGTTCTCGGCGACGGGCGAGGCCAGCAGGGCCATACCGCCCGCCGCCGCGGCGGCCGAGCCGACGAACAGGAACGGCAGTTCGCGGTAGCCGTCGTGCCAGGCGGGAACGGCCGTGTCGGCCGCCAGCACCGCGGTGTACGAGGCCACCGCCGGGCCCAGCAGCGCCGCCGCCACCGTGGCCGCCCGGCCGGTGCGCGGCAGCCGCCCGGTCAGGTCCGAGGCCGCGGCGGCCCCGGCGACCGGGCCGTAGGCCGCCAGCAGCCATGAGCCGACGCTCATCGGGGAGGTGGGCTTGAAGACCCGCAGCATATGGGCGAACCGCTCGGGCCGCCCGAGGTCATGGACCAGGGCGGCGGTGGATCCGGTCAGGGCGGCCAGCGAGGACACCTTGAGCGCGCGGGCCATGGCCGGACGGCCGGTCAGCTCGGCGCCCGCCGCCAGGACCGAACCGGCTCCCGCGAGCCCGCCGAGGAAGAAGTAGCCCGCGATGTCCCGGGGCCGCCAGGTGGGCGGGTTGAGCACCGGCCGGCCGTAGTACGAGGTGAACTCCGCCCGGGGGACCATCGGCCGGTCGCCCTTGCGGCCGGCTCCGCCCTTGCGGCCGCCCCCGCCCGTGCGGCCGTCTCGCCCGCCGCCCGGCCGGTCACCGTCCCCCATTCCCCGGCCGATCAGCGCGTCACGGCCCGGACGTGCGCCGTGGACGCCGTCGCGGGTGACGTCCGACTCGCTCATCAGCGCCTCCTTCCGTTACGGCGCCCGCTCATCCCGCCGTGGGCCGCGAACACGGCGGCCACGCCGCCGAGCAGGGTCAGCGCCGCGGCACCCGCGTGCCGCCACATCGAGGGCAGGTCCCGGGTGGTGACGACCGGGTCCGGCGGCAGCCCGTACACCTCCGGCTCGTCCAGCAGGAGGAAGAAGGCACCGTCGCCGCCGACGCCGTCCTCGGGGTCGTGCCCGTACAGCCGGGCGTCCCCGACCCCCACCCGGTGCAGCTCCTCGACCCGGGCGGCGGCGCGCTCGCGCAGCTCCTCCAAGGGGCCGAACTGGATGGATTCGGTGGGACACGCCTTGGCGCACGCGGGCTCCTGACCGGCGCCCAGCCGGTCGTAGCACAGGGTGCACTTGTGGGCGCCGCCGTCCTCGGGCCGCACATCGACGACCCCGTACGGACACGCGGGCACGCAGTAGCCACAGCCGTTGCAGATGTCGTCCTGGACCACCACGGTCCCGAACTCGGTGCGGAACAGCGCCCCGGTCGGGCAGACGTCCAGACACGCCGCGTGGGTGCAGTGCTTGCACACATCGGAGGCCATCAGCCACCGCAGCCCGGTCCGCCCGTCCGGGGCCGGGGACGAGGAGGAGGACGGGGACGAGGAGGAGGACGGGGACGAGGAGGAGGCCGGGGACGAGGAAGAGGAGGGGAGCGCGGGCGGGGCGGGGGACGGCGGCGGCGAGGTCGGAGTGATCGCCGCCTCCCCGGCCGGGGTCCCCGAGCCCCGCGCCGCGAGGGCGAGCACGTCGACATCGCCGTGGTCGACCGCCACCTCGGTGCGGCCCAGCGGCTTGTCCTGCTCGATGAAGGCCACATGGCGCCAGGTGGAGGCGTCCAGACCCCGGGTGTTGTCGAAGGACATGCCGGTGAAGTCCAGCCCGTCCTCCGGGATGGCGTTCCACTCCTTGCACGCCACCTCGCACGCCTTGCACCCGATGCACACCGAGGTGTCGGTGAAGAAGCCGACCCGCGGCGGATGCTCCTGGTGCCCGGCGTCCCCGGCGACGTCCGGTTCGGCCCCGGCCAGCAGATTGCGGCCGATCAGTGACGAGCGCGGGCGCTCCGGGGCGCCGGTCATCCCCGTACCTCCGTTCCGGTCCGCGCCGTGATACCGGCGCGCCGCCGGTAGTCCTCGAGCAGGGCGGTCAGCTCCGGACCGCGGGGGCGGCGGCCGGGGCGGATATCGGCACTCAGGGCCTTCACCTCCTGGATGTGGACATTCGGGTCGAGGGCGATGGACGCCAGTTCGTTGGCGGAGTCCCCGCGCGTGTACCCATTGCGACCCCAGTGGTACGGCAGCCCGATCTGGTGCACGGTGCGGCCTCCGGCCCTGATCGGGGACATCCGCTCGGTGACCAGCACGCGGGCCTCGATCACTCCGCGGGCGCTGATCAGTGTCGCCCAGCCGGTGTGCTCCAGATGCCGCTCGGCGGC
This sequence comes from Streptomyces hygroscopicus subsp. hygroscopicus, assembly GCF_001553455.1. Lineage (GTDB taxonomy): Bacteria > Actinomycetota > Actinomycetes > Streptomycetales > Streptomycetaceae > Streptomyces > Streptomyces hygroscopicus. The sequence continues at coordinate 14,331 of NZ_BBOX01000309.1, read as the reverse complement.
CAGCTCGGGGGAGACCTCGCAGAAGAACTCCGGCTGCAGCTCGGCGAGGTACGGCGTCCAGCGGCTCATCCCGCCCGCCGTGAAGTGCTCGGTGAGCCGGTAGGTGGTGATCAGGTACGGGAAGACCTCGCTGCCCGGCTCGCCCCCGCTGGGGTGGTAGGGGTTGTGCCCGTCGATGATCATCTCCCGGACGGGGCTGCGCTGCTGCTCCGGGTAGAGCGGATTGCGCACCGGGGAGTCCTGTGGCTCGTAGTGCGTCGGCAGCGGGCCGTCCACCAGCCCGGCCGGGGCGTACAGCCAGCCCTTGCCGTCGGCCTGCATGATGAACGGGTCCACTCCGCTGAGCGCGTCCGGGCCCTCGGCGTCCTCGGGGGGCCGGTAGGAGGGCGCCCGGTCGGGGATGAAGTCGGGGATGTCATGGCCGGTCCACCGCCCCTGGCCGGCGTCCCACCACACCAGCGCCTTGCGTTCGCTCCAGGGGGCGCCGGACGGATCGGCCGAGGCGCGGTTGTAGAGGATGCGGCGGTTGGCGGGCCAGGCCCAGGCCCATTCGGCGGCGATCCAGTCCTGTTCGGTACGGGGTTTGCGGCGGGCGGCCTGGTTGACGCCGTCGGCGTACACCCCGCAGTAGATCCAGCAGCCGCAGGAGGTCGAGCCGTCGTCCTTCAACTGGGTGTACGCGCTGAGCGGGGCGCCCGTCGCGTCACGGCCGTTGATCTCGGCCAGGACCGCCTCGGCGCTGGGCTCGGCCAGCGGCCCCTCGGTGGGGTAGGACCAGGTCAGATCGCGCACGGCCCGGTCCATGGGGTCGGTGGAGTCCTTCAGCCGCTCCTTGATCCGCCGCCCCAGGTGGTACATGAACCACAGATCGCTGCGTGCCTCGCCGTCCGGTTCCTTGGCGGCGAAATGCCACTGGAGCATGCGGTTGGTGTTGGTGAAGGAGCCCGCCTTCTCGGTGTGGGCGGCGGCGGGGAAGAAGAACACCTCGGTGGCGATGTCCTCGGTGCGCAGCTCACCGGTCTCGATCTCCGGTCCGTCCCGCCACCAGGTGGCGGACTCGATGAGGGAGAAGTCGCGGACCACCAGCCAGTCCAGCTCGGCCATGGCCAGCCGCTGCATCTTGGTGTTGGCCGAGCCCACGGCGGGGTTCTCGCCCATCAGGAAGTAGCCCTTGCAGCGCCCGTTCAGCATCTCCCGCACGGTGTGGTAGGTGCTGTGGGAGCCGGTCAGCCGGGGCAGCAGGCCGAAGCAGTAGTCGTTGTCCGCGTGCGCCGCGTCGCCGAAGTACGCCTTGAGCAGGCTGACGACGTAGGAGCGCAGCTCGCCCCAGAAGCCCTTCTCGGTCTTCACGGCCTGGACGAAGGTGTCCAGGTCCTGGTGCGCGTGGGCGTGCGGCATCGGGATGTACCCGGGGAGCACGTTGAACAGGGTCGGGATGTCGCTGGAGCCCTGGATGCTGGCGTGGCCGCGCAGCGCCTGGATGCCGCCGCCGGGGCGGCCGATGTTGCCGAGCAGCAGCTGCAGGATGCTCGCGGTGCGGATGTACTGGGCGCCCACGGTGTGCTGGGTCCAGCCGACCGCGTACACGAACTCCGAGGTGCGGTCCGGGCCGGAGTTCTCCACCAGTGTGCGGCAGATCTCCAGGAAGGTGTCCCGGGGGATTCCGCAGGTCTGCTCGACCATTTCGGGGGTGTAGCGGGAGAAGTGGCGTTTGAGGATCTGGTACACGCAGCGCGGATGTTCCAGGGTGCGGTCGGTGCTCGGCTCCGCGGGGACGGGCGCGCCGCCGGAGCCGTGGGACTCGGCGTAGGCGGCGCTCGAGACCGTCGCGCCACGGTGGGTGCGCTCCTGGTACAGCTCGTCGGGGGCGCCCTGCGGGGCCTGCACCTCGGCGCCCTGGTAGCTCCAGGTGGAGATGTCGTAGTGGCCGGTCTCCGGGTCCAGCCCGGAGAAGATCCCGGCCAGGTCCTCGGTGTCCTGGAAGTCCTCGCCGACGATGGTCGCGGCGTTGGTGTACTCCAGGACGTACCTGCGGAAGTCGTGGCCGCCGGACAGCACGTAATGGATGATGCCGCCGAGGAAGGCGATGTCGGTGCCGGCCCGGATCGGTACGTACAGATCGGCCAGCGCGCTGGTGCGGCTGAACCGCGGATCGACGTGGATGACCTTCGCGCCGCGCGCCTTGGCCTCCATCACCCACTGGAAGCCCACGGGGTGGGCCTCGGCGAAGTTGGAGCCCTCGATCACGATGCAGTCCGCGTTCTGCAGGTCCTGCAGGAAGGTGGTGGCGCCGCCCCGGCCGAAGGAGGTGCCGAGCCCGGCGACGGTGGCCGAGTGGCAGACCCGGGCCTGGTTCTCCACCTGGACCACGCCGAGCCCCGTCCACAACTTCTTGATGAGGTAGTTCTCCTCGTTGTCCAAGGTGGCCCCGCCGAGGCTGGCGATCCCCAGGGTGCGGTTGACCGCGACCCCGTCCTGCTCCCACTGCCAGGTCTCGCGGCGGGTGCGGATCACCCGTTCGGCGACCATGTCCATCGCGGTCTCCAGGTCCAGCCGTTCCCATTCGGTGCCGTACGGGCGGCGGTAGAGCACCTCGTGGCGGCGGGACTCACCGGTGGTCAGCTGGAGGGTCGCCGATCCCTTGGGGCACAGCCGGCCGCGGCTGACCGGTGAGTCGGGGTCGCCCTCGATCTGCACCACCCGGCCGTCCTTCACATAGACGTTCTGGGCGCACCCCACCGCGCAGTAGGGGCACACCGACTTCACCACCTTGTCGGCGGTGGCGGTGCGGGGACGCCGCTCACGGGTGGCGGCGGAGGTGGCGGCGGCGCCGCGGCCGAGCGGATCGGTGCCGGTCAACTGGCGGTAGACGGGCCATTCCTGGATCCATGTACGTACGCCCATCGCCCGTCCTTCCGTGCCGTCGCCGTTTCCGTTCCGGCCCACCGGTGTGGTCGGATACGGCGCATGGGTTCCCGCCGCGATGGTTTTCACACCCCTTCCGCGCCCGGTCGCGCCGCATCGTCCGTCGTGGGGGTGGACGCCTGCCCCACCGGTTGGGTGGCCGTGGTCCTGGACCAGGAGGGCCGCTTCGCGGGGGCCGGCGCCGCGGGCGGGCTGAGCGAGCTGCTCGGCCGGATGCCGCGGGCCGCCGTGGTGGCGGTGGACATGCCGCTGGGGCTGCCGGCGTCCGGGTGGCGTAGCGCGGACGCGCTGGCCGTGGAGAAGCTGGCCCCGCACCGCTCCCGGGTCTTCTCCGTGCCGCCGCGGGAGGTCTGGGAGGCGGCGGACTACGCCGCGGCCAACCGGTGCTGCCGGCGGCTGACCGGCCAGGGGATGAGCCGTCAGTCCTGGGCCCTCGCGGCGAAGCTGCGCGAGGCCAACGCATGCCGCGACGGGGGCGACCACCGGCTGTACGAGGTCCATCCCGAGGTCTCCTTCGCGGCCGTCAACGAGGGGCGGCCGGTGGCCTGGAGCAAGAAGAGCTGGAACGGGCAGGCCGTGCGGCGCCGGCTGCTGGCGGACCGGGGCGTCGTCCTGCCCGACGACCTCGGACCGGCCGGCCGGGTGCCGCCCGACGACGTCCTGGACGCCGCGGCGGCGGCCTGGAGCGCGTGGCGCATCGCGCTGCGGACCGCCCGGAGCCTTCCCGATCCGCCGGAGGTGACGGACACCGGGCTCCCGATCGCGATCTGGTACTGACGGCCGGCGGCGCGCATGGCGGGGGGGGGGCCCCCCGAGCCGTGCCTCGGGCGGCCTCCCCTTCCCCCACCCCCAGGAGATGGACCTTCGGGGACGCGATGCGTCCGGAGCGGACCGTCAGACGTCGGCGCCGTGTGAGCGCAGATAGGCGAGCGGGTCGATGTCCGACCCGTGGCGCGGACCGGTGCGGACCTCGAAGTGCAGGTGCGGTCCGGTGGTGTACCCGGTGTCGCCGGACCGCGCGATCCGCCGGCCCGCCTCGACGGTCTGCCCGATGCGGACCCCCAGCGCCGACAGATGCGCGTAGTGGGTGTGGAGGCCCCCGGCGTGGCGGATGATCACCTGGTAGCCGAAGGCGCCGCCCCACCCCGCCGCCACCACGGTGCCCGGGGCGGCCGCGCGTACGCGGGTGCCGACGGGGACGGCGAAGTCGACACCGGTGTGATGGCCGGTCGCCCAGCGTGGCCCGCGGGCGCCGTACGCCTCGCTGACCGGTGCGCTGACCGGGGCCACATGCGGGCGGACGGCCGTCTTCGGGGTCACGGTGCGGGCGGAGGCCGCCGAGGCGTGGGGCCGGGGCGCCGCCTTGCGCGGCTGCCGGGAGCCCGAGGGCAGGGCCAGCCGCTGTCCCGGGTGGATCAGATGGGGGTTGGCGCCCACGGTTGCGCGGTTGGCGTGGTACAGCGCCTTCCAGCCACCGCGGACGGACGCCCGTGTGGCGATGCGGTACAGCGTGTCGCCCCGGACCACCGCGTAGGAGCCGGCGGCCGCGCGCCGGGCGGTGTGCCGCCGGGCCCGGGACTTCTCGGCGGACTTGGACGGTTTCCCGGCGGGCTCGGCCGACTTCCCGGGAGTGTGCCCGGCGCGTGGCGCGGAGTTCCGGGGCGCGCCGCGGCCCGCCATCCCGGCGGGCGGGCCGGAGCGTGTCAGCTGGCCGCGGACGGAGCAGACCGGCCACGCGCCCGGACCCTGCCGGCGCAGGACCGCCTCCGCCACGGCGATCTGCTGGGCCTTGGCGGCCAGATCGGCCCGCGGGGCGTATGCGGTGCCGCCGAACGCCTCCCAGGTGTGCTGGGAGAACTGCAGTCCGCCGTAGTAGCCGTTGCCGGTGTTGATGGACCAGTTGCCTCCGCTCTCGCACTTGGCGACCCGGTCCCAGGCGTCGACCGGGGCCGCGTGGGCGGCGCCGGTGCCGAGGAACGGCAGGACGATGCCGACGCCGCCCGCGGTGAGGGCCGCGCACAGCGGGGAGATCCGGCTGGGCGATGCGGGGCGTCGGTGACTTCCTCGTACGGCCATGAGGCTGGTTCCTCTCCACAGCGGCTCTCGACGTGCCCTCCGGAAGACCCCGGCGGGCTCAACGAGTACCGCAGCCCGGCCCCGCCGGTCACAAGGCGCAGGGGGCCTCATGGACCGCCGCCCGCGGCCCGGTTCCACGCCGGGACCGGCTGATCTGCCGTCAGCTGAGCCGGGGGAGGCGCATGGAGGGCCGGAGGCGCACGGACGCCGGCGGGGCGGGTCCGGGCGGCCACGGGCCGGTGCGGGCGATCACCCTTCGCCGGAGGTCCTCCTGCGGCGGGAAATGATGGTCCGGGGCGCCGGACCGGACGGACGCTATTCCGCCGGATTGGTTTCCCGGTGATCGGTGACCGATCCCGGACGTCCGGCCGGGCGAATTGCGGCCGGGGCACGGGCGGTCCGGATGCGGACCGGCGGCGGGCGGCGCAATACGGGGCCCGGCACGGGCGGGCAGCGAGTCGCGGGATCTTCCCCGGCGCTATTGCGTCGCCGTCCGGCCAAGATCCGTCGCTTGGCGGCCGGGCCGGAGGGGACGGCCGTAACCGCGCGGCACCGCTGTGGAACCGACCGTTCCGGTCCGTTGCCGGCAGCCGGAGAATGCCGGGCGGCACAGGAGAGGAGCGCAAGAGAGGGAGGGGCGGGGAAATAGGACGGTCTCGCGGCGGTGCGGGGGAAGCGGGGGACGGGTGAGCGAACGCGCCGGATGAACCCCCGGGGCGTTTCCCGGGGCGTTTCCCGGCGCGGCGGCGGAACGGGCCGCGGGCCCGGGGCCGGGCCGCCGACCGCCGCGTTCCTGGGACAGGCCCGGCCCGGGAACGGATGCGGCCCCGGGCGGAGCGACACCGGAGACGGCGGGGGCGGCAGGAAGACGGCAGGGAGGCAACGGGGGGGCGGCGGGCGAGGGGAGAAGAACCCCCGTCTCGGCACCCGTGCCCTCTCCCGTCCGCTGTGACCGGCGGAACACCGCCGATGCCGCCGGCCGCCTGGAGCAACTCCGCGGCGGGGATAGGGACATGACCGGCCGTTTACCGTATACCTTGTCGCGCATCACCCCGCCGACCGCCGGTGTACCGCGGCAGTTCTCCGAAAAGGGCGGCCGTCATGGCGGCGCGGAACTGGCGGAGAATCGCGCGGCCCGTGTATAGCGGGAACCACGCCGCCGCGCATACCATTGCCTCACATCGACTTCCTTCCTTCGGCCCGCTCCCAGGAGCGGGCCCGGAATAATCATCTTCACCCCGCCCGTCCGGGACCCCGGGCGTCGCCGGGGCCGCGCTTTTCCCGCGGCCTCGTCCGTCGCTTCCGCGGAATCGGTGCGATACGGGGTTCCTGTCCGCGCCAGGCGCAGCGCGCCTACGGCGGATGCCGGTTGCGCTCGGCCGTGCGCGGTGGGTCATCCGGCGTACTCCGCGCTACGCCCTGCCGCTGGACGCCCGGCCGGGGGCGCACGGCGGACCCGGGGTGTGCCGTCGAACGCCGGTCGGGCACCGGGCGATGACCGGTGAGCGCCCTCGCCCGCCCGGCCGGAGCGGCCGCCCCTGGAGTAAGGTGCCCGCGTGGCGACCGTCGTTGAGCTGACCTCCTACCCCGTCAAGGGATGCGCGGGGGTGCCCGTGTCCGAAGCGCTGCTGACCGACGCGGGTCTGCCGCACGACCGCAGCTTCATGGTCATCGGCGCGGACGGAGTGTGCCGCACCCAGCGGCGGGATCCCCGGCTGGCCGTCATCCGCCCGGCCATCGACGGCGACCGGCTCACCCTCTCGGCCCCCGGCGCGGGCGAGGTGGCCATCGACATCGACACCACCTCCGCCCGGCGCGAGGTCAAGGTGTTCCACACCCCCTATCTCGGCATCGACCAGGGCGAGGACGCCGCCGCATGGCTGTCGCAGACGCTGCGCGCGCCGAGCAGACTGGTACGGGTGCCCCCGGAGCACGACCGGGTGACCGAGGGATGGATCCCCGGCACCTGCGGTTACGCCGACAGCGGCGCGGTGCACCTGCTCTCCCGGGCCAGCCTGGACGGGCTGAACCGGCGGATCGCCGGGGCGGGCGGCCAGGCCGTGCCGATGAGCCGCTTCCGCCCCGGCATCGTGATCGGCGGATGGGACGAACCCCACCGGGAGGACCGGATCCGCAGGGTCGCCATCGGCGGGGCCGAACTGGGCTTCGCCAAGTTCACCGGCCGGTGCGCCGTGACCATGGTCGACCAGGACGAAGGCGTCAAGGCGGGTCCGGAGCCGCTGCGCACCCTGGCCGGCTATCGGCGGGGGCCCGACGGCGGCAGCCCCCTCTTCGGCTGCCAGTTCTCCGTGACCCGCGCCGGGAAGCTGGCCGTGGGCGATGAGGTGGCCGTCGTCGAGTGGGACGCGCCGCCCGGGGAGTGACCGGGGCGCTCAGACCGACGCGAGCACCTCGGCGAAGCCGTCCAGCAGCCGGGCGGCGCCCTCCTCGGCCTGGGCGCACTGCTCCCGCGGCGGGGCCGGCTGCCGCAGCACCACCCGGGTCCGGCCGCCGCCCAGGTCGGCGAAGGCGGCGGTCAACTCCATGGACCCCTGCGGCAGATCCAGGGTCCACACCAGCCGCTCCCCGCCGACCACCTCGCGGTACACGCCGCGCAGCGGCATCTCGCCCCCGGGCGTGGCGACGGTGGCCCGCCAGGCGCCACCGGGCCGGACGTCGAGGGCGACGGACTGTGGCGCGGCGCCGAACCAGCGGGCGAAGTACTCCGGTTCGGTCCACACCCGCCACACCGTCTCGCGCGGTGCGTCCAGGTCGCGGGTGATGGTGATCTCGGCGCTGCTCATGGCGGGCTCCTCGGAGAACGGGAAGGTGTGTCACCGATCGGACCGGCCGCCCGCCCGAAACTCATCGGTCCCCGCTCAGCAGCCTCCCGTCCGCCCGGCCGATCCAGTACCGGCGCAGCACATCGAGGACCACCGACACCTCGCAGGCGGTGATGCCGGGGAAGCGCGCCAGGTCGCGGGTGAGCAGCTCGGCCAGGCCGTCCTCGTCCCGGAACACCCCGTGGTGGATCACCGAGGAGGTGCCCGCGACGATCGAGACGTAGCGCGCCGAGGGGTGCCGGGCCAGCGCGTCGGCCACGTGCTGGATGGCCCCGGGGGCGGCGTGCAGTTCGATCACCACCTCCAGCGGGTGGCCGAGCAGCGCCGGTTCGATTTCCACCCGGGGCCGCACCAGACCGCGCTGGAGCAGCGACTGGGTCAGCCGGTAGGCGGTGGACCGGCTGATGCCGAGCCCGCGCGCCACATCGGCGGCGCTCGCCCGCCCGTCCTGGCGCAGCAGCTCGACGGCGCGCAGCTCGTCCTCGCCGAACCCGGTGACCGCGGTGGGTTCCACGACCGGATCGGCGACCTCCCGCAGGGCCCGCACCTGGGCGTCGTCCAGCCGCCGCAGCCGCCAGGAGGCGGACTTCGTCGTCGCGCGCAGCACCAGTTCCGTATGGGCGGACCGCACACCGGGGACGGACGGGATCCGTGTCGTCAGCAGCTCCCGCGCCCGGGTGCGCCGGGTCGCGTGCAGCGAGCAGTACACATCGGTGCGGCCCATGGTGGTGGCGACGAACGGGATCTCGGGCAGCTCGGACAGCTGCCGGGCGACCTGCCACGCCTGTCCCGGGGCCGTGGCCACCCACAGGTGCATGGGGTTGCCCTCGGAAAGCATCGGCCACTCCACCTGCCCGATCACCCGCAGCAGCCGCTCCTCGCCGAGCCGGGTCAGCCGGCGGCCGACGGTGCTGGCCGAGCTGCCGAGCACCTCGGCCAGCGCGCTCAGCGGTGCCCTCGGCGCCACCTGGAGGGCGGCCACCAGATCCAGGTCGGCGTCGTCGAGCACCGGTGGAGTGGCGGTGGCGGAAACGGCCGCCAAGGGTGCGAATCCATCGTGCGATCGGTGCTCCATAGGTGAATCAATCTTGCGTAACGAGTCTTTTACTTGCTTCATTCCATCATTCCTTCTCTAGCGGACGGCCATTATTCTCGTCGCCGACGAAGGAGTGCGGACGGTGAGCTCCGACGACACCACGACCACACCCGGCAACACGCCCGGAAAACCGCCTCCCGACGCGTCCGGGGACTCCTCGGCGACGCTGTCCGCACTGCTCCGGGTGCTCGGCGCGGTCGAGCGCGCGGGCACTGGCTGTTAGCGATACTCAGTGTCCTCCTCGCGCTGATCAGCTGGGGCCTGGCCGCCGTGGACGTCTCCACGGTGGGCTGGGCCCGTTCGCGGGGGCGAGCACCGTCCCCGCGCCGGCGGAGGCCGTCCCGCGGATCGCCGGACTCAGCGCGCCGGAGCGGGGGACCACGGTGAACGTGGGGCTGATCAGCGGCGGTACCGGCCGCGAGGTGATCGCCGCGCGGGCGAGCCGTGGTATCGACATCCGGGTCGCCGACCCGGAGGAGTCGCCGCCCCGGAGGAGATGCGGCGGATCGATGCCGCGCCGCCCGCCCTGGCCCCTCCGACCAGCGGGTGCGGCTGACCGTCACCGGTGAGGGGGGAACCGTCCGCCGATGGTTCCGGGCGACGCGTCCCGCCGGCTGTGCGAGCGGGCCCGCGCGGTGGCCGCGGAATAGGGCAGGGAACTGGCGGAGACCGCGCTCGGCGGGGCCGGCGACGGCAACGTCGTCTCCGCGCTCGGCCCTCCGGTCCTGTACGGGCTCGGCGCCCTCGGCTCCGGCGCCCGCCGCCCACGCCCGCCACGAGCACACGGTGCTCGCCATGAGCACACGGTGCTCGCCATGAGCACACGGTGCCCGCCACGAGCACACGGTGCCCGCCCCGGTCCCGGCCCGTACCGCGGTGACCGTCGGTCCGCCGCGGTCGCCGGCGGCGGACGCCTCGTAGCGGACGCCCCCTACCGGCCGGCGTTCGATGGCCGCCGGGCAACGGCCGACAGCCGTCGAAATGCTCGGTCCGCGGGCCGCCCCGGGTCTTTTCGGACACGCGGCGGCCCGCGGCGGGGCCGGTTACGGTTCGCGGGCCGCCCCCGCGCACCCGCCCACCGGCTTCCCGTTGGCAGCCGTCCGCTCGGCCGGTTCCCCCTCGGCGGAGTGGTCGTTCCCGCCGCCCGGTGTGTTGCCGTACACACGGGCCGGACGGGGTCTGCCGGTGTCGATCGGGCCGGGCCCGGGACGGTGGTCCGGCATCACCGCGCTCCATGGGGGTCGGCGCGGGGGAGACATGCGGGGCACGTCAGGAGACGAGGAAGTCGGCCTCGCCGGCCTTGGCGCCCTGGATGAACGCGACGATCTCGCTGCGCGTGTAGATCAGCGCCGGGCCGTCCGGATCGGTCGACTGTCGGATCGCGACCCGGCCGTCGTCCAGCCTCATGGCCTCGACGCAGTTGCCGCCGTTGCCACCGCTCCACGGCTTGTGCCAGCCCTCGCTGCCGAGGTCCGTCGCGCGCATGCCGTTGTGAATGCGATCCATTCCGATCAGAGCTCCTTGCGGAAATCGCGGAGGATTTCCTTTGTGCGTCGTGCGGTTGCCGCCTGGGCCGCCATGCGGTCCATGGCCTCCAGATGGGAGGCCACCTCGATGCGCTCATCGAGGTAGACGGCGCCGGTCAGGTACTCGACGTAGACCATGTCCGGCAGTTCGGGAACAGCGAAGCGGAAGAGGACGAAGGGCCCGTAGGTGCCCGGATGGTGCCCGGAGGAGAACTCCGAGACCTGCAACGTGATGTGCGGCATCTCGGTGGACTCCAGCAGCCGGTCGATCTGGCGGCGCATCACCGCCGGCGAACCCACCTGCCGGCGCAGCACGGTTTCGTCCATCACGACCCACAGCCGGGGCGGGTCCCTCCGGGTGAGCAGCGTCTGCCGCTCCATGCGCAGCGCCACATGGCGCTCCGCCTGCTGGGGGCTGGACTGGCCGACGGCGCCGGTCTGCATCACCGCGCGGGCGTAGTCCTCGGTCTGGAGCAGTCCGGGGACGAAGTGCGGCTCGTACGCCCGGATCATCTCGGCCGCGCCCTCCAGGCTGACGTGCACGCTGAACCAGTCCGGGAGGATGTCGTGGAACCGCTGCCACCAGCCGGGCTTGTTGGCCTCCTCGGTCAGGGTGATGAACGAGTCGAGCTCCTCACCGGTGATCCCGTAGGCGTCCAGCAGCATCTGCACATACGGAACCTTCAGCGCGACCTCGGCGGTCTCCATGCGCCGGACGGTGGCGGGTGCGACCCGCAGCACTCTGGCCGCCTCGTCCCGCTTGAAACCCGCTTTCTCCCGCAGATCCTGCAGCCTCTTGCCGAGGACGACCTGACCCACGGTCGGGGCCGACCGCGGTTCGCTCACCTGAATCCCTCCCTGACCTCCCCAACGCTGATGTGCGCAGTGTGCCACGGCCAGTGCGGAACGGACACATTGCACTTACAACTCTGCACTTTTCAGAGTGCCCCTTGCCAAGTGTGCGGGGCGGTGCGCATAGTTGCGTCATGATCCCGTTAGCGTGTTCTGCCGCAGTGACCGCAGGCGCGAGCGGCCCGACTCTTGTGAAGTGCCCCTAGATGACTTACGCCTTCGCCGGTGCGCTGACCGGCCTCGTCCGCGGCCGGTTCGGCCGGCGTGGATTGCGCCCGGCGCCCGGCCGCCACCGCCTTCAGCTGCCGCCGGCGCTGCGGACGGACCGGGCCTACGACGCGGTGGGGATCGCCGAGCTGCACGGCCCCGGGGTCATGGCTCTGCTGCCCCGGGCCGGATGTGTCCTCGCCGGCGCGGGGCGCTGGTGGTGGATCGTGCCGCCGCAGTCGGACGTCGGGGTCGACTGGCCCTCACCGGCCGTCTACGCGATCGGTGCCATGGTGGCCCCGCGCGGGCGGCGGACCGGCCCCACGGGCGCGGAGGGGCCGCGTGTGGTGCACTGGCCCGCCGACGGAGAGCCGTACACCCACCCCCTGCTGCTGCACATCGCGGTCTGCGCGGCGGCCGGGGTCTCCCCGGCCTGGCCGGGCGGCGACCGGCTGCCGCGGTCATGACCTTGAAGCGGGTCAGGGCCTCGTAGCGGGCCATGGCCTCGCAGCGGGCCAGGGCCTTGAAACGGGCCATGGCCTCGAAACGGGTCGTGACATCGGCGGCCGGTCACGACCTCGTGGCGGTCATGACACCGAGTCGTCCTGGAGGTACGCGGCGGGACGCGGATAGCGCCGCAGCGCCGGGGTCCGCCCCGTCGGATCGTCGTCCTGTTCGCTGAGGGGGACCGGGGCCGCGGCCTTCAGCTCGGCGGGGTCGTAGGTCATGGCCTGCGTCCGCTCCATCGGCGACGGCTCGGGCATACCTTCGTCCGGCGTCCGGCCGTAGCGGGGGAACTGGTCGATCGTGGTCTCCTCCGGCCGGGACCGGCCGTACGCGGCCGGTGCGCCCTGCCCCTCAGCGGCCCGGACCGGCGCCGCCGGGACCGGGGAGGTCTGCGCCTCGGCGCCCTGGTACCCCGCGTCCTGCGACTGGGGCGCCGTCCGCGGGAACGGCGTCTGGTCCCGCGGCGTCCCGCCCGGGGCCAACTGCGGCTGCGGGGCCTGGACCATCTGCGCCTGTTGGACCATCTGCGCCTGGACCATCTGGGGCTGCGGCAACGCGGCCGGGGCCGGGTACAGGGGCGGCTGGACCGGGGGAGTGGCGACATGGGCGGGTGCCAGCTCCGCGGGCGGCTGCTGCTGGGAGTACCCCGTCGAGGCGTCCGGGAAGGACGCCGCCGACGGCCCGTACGGGTCGCCGGAGACACCCTGCGGCGCCGGAAGGGCGGCCGTAGAGTACACCGCCTGGGGCTCCCATGTCACCGGGGCGGCGGGCAGCCGGGGCGGCTGCTGGGAGGAGTGGTCCGGCGACGGCTGCTGCGGAAGGGCCGAACCCGCGTATCCCGAGTACCCCGCGTACCCCGAGTACTCCGGGTGTTCCGGATACGACGCGTACCCCGGGTACCCGCCGTATCCCGGGGCCAGCGACGGCTGTTGCTCCCAGCCGACCTGGGGAGCGTAGAAGGAGGTCCCGTACAGCACGGTGCTCAGCCCGGTCAGCAGCCGCTGCACATCCGGCTGGGAACGCACCACCAGCCGCATGAACTGGCTGCTGCTGCCCAGCTTGTTGCCGCATTCGCGCACCAGCACCCCGTGCTGGGACAGCAGCTGGTCCCGGACCCAGCTGCCGTCCGTCCCGCCCGGCAGTCTGACGAGGACGAAGTTGCCCTGCGAGGGGTAGACCGTCATCCCGGGCAGCCCGGCCAGCTGTGTGGTCATCTGCTGCCGGTCGCGGCAGAGCATGCGCAGGCTCTCCACGTACTCCGGCCGGTACCGCTTCAGCATGAAGACGATGACCTCGGCGAAGGAGTTGAGGTTCCACTTCGGCAGGCGGGAGCGGATCTGCGTGGCGAGCGACGGATTGGCGACCAGATAGCCGAACCGCACACCGTGCAGCCCGAAGTTCTTGCCGAGACTGCGCAGCACGATCACATTCGGCCGCAGGACCGCCTCGTCGACGACGCTCGGATACGCCTCGGCGTCCGCGAACTCCAGGAACGACTCGTCGATCACGATCAGGTCGAGATCGGACAGGGCGTCCATGATGCCGATGACGGCCTGGCGGGGGAGCAGCCCGCCGTCGGGGTTGTTGGGATTGCAGATCACGGCGGTCCGTGAGCCCCGGGAGCGTACGAAGTCGATGAAGGCGTTCGGGTCGAGAGCGAATCCGCTCATCTCCGGGAGCTGGAACATGTCGACCCGTTTACCGGTCTCCATCGGCTGGTCGGTCCAGCGGTCGAACGTGGGAATCGGTACGGCCAGGCTTTCCCTCACCAGCAGGTGGTCGATCCAGGTGATGAGCTCGGTCGAGCCGTTGCCCATCGCCATGGTCTGCGGCCGCAGCCCGAGCACATCGGCCAGTTCGGCGGTGATGGTCTCCGCCGGGCTCGGATAGTGGGTGAGGATGTCCCGCAGCCTGACCGCTATCACGGCGAACATCGCGGGGGTGGGGAAGTACGGATTGCAGGGGATGCAGAAGTCCACGAGCTCCTGACCGCCGCCCGTGACCCCGGCGCGGTTGAGCGCGAAGAACGACGGGCTGTGGGCGGTGCCGCGGAAAAGTTCCATGGCATCACCGGTATGGCCGACTGCGGCAACAGTCACGGCGGGACCTCCTCGGTCGCATGGGTCGCGTCGACGCGCTGACACGGCCGGTGCGGCTCGTCCCTCGAGCCTGACGCATGATCCCCCGAAGCCGGGGCGGGGGAGGATTTTCGTGGGGCTTGCGAAAAGTGCCGGGACAGGCGTGCCCGCCGTGCATAGAATTCGCCCCTTGCCCCCGCGCCCCCCGTGTCCCCCCGGCC
>NZ_BBOX01000308.1 GCF_001553455.1 Streptomyces hygroscopicus subsp. hygroscopicus | reverse complement strand
TTCGTGGGGCTTGCGAAAAGTGCCGGGACAGGCGTGCCCGCCGTGCATAGAATTCGCCCCTTGCCCCGCGCCCCCTGCCCCGCGCCTCTCGCCTCTCGCCTCTCGCCTCTTGAGAAGGTTCGCCCCTTCGAAAAGGCTCGGGCCCTTGGGAAGGTCCGTCCCCTTGGGGGTTTCATGGGGGTTCGTCCCCGCCCCGGGAAGAACGGCGCGGGCCTTCAGACCGTACCCGTACCCTCCGGCGGACGTTCGCCACCGGCCTCGCCGACGTGGTGCTGTTCCGCTACCCAGACCGCCACTTGGGCACGCGAGGTGAAACCGAGCTTGCTCAGAATGTGCTCGATATGGCCCTCGGCCGTGCGCTGGGCGATGACCAGGGACGAGGCGATCTCCTTGTTGCTCAGCCCCCGCGCGACCAGCTGTGCGATCTCCGACTCGCGCGGCGTCAGCGGCGACGGCCGTTCGCCCACTGCCGCCTCCCCGCCGGGCAGTTCGTCCTCCAGCGCGTACCCCAGCGCCTCGGCGTAGGAGAGTCGGGCGCCCTGTCTGGCCGCCGCGTTGAAGGCCGCTTCGCCCAGCGCCCGCCGCACCGTGGCCTCGCACTCCTCGTGGTAGCGGATCAGATGCCCGTAGCCGGACAGCGGGGCGCCGATGGCCTGCCAGATGCCCCGCAGGGCCCCCAGCAGCCTGGCCGCCCGCGTGTGGTCCCCTTCGGTGGCCGCGATCCAGGCCAGCACCTCCAGATTGACGCCCACTCCCAGCGGGTCGTCCATCGAGCGGTTGAAGGCGAGGCTGTCTTTTTCCAGGGCGGTCGCCCGCGCGGTGTCGCCCTGGCGCCATACGTCCACACCGAGCGCCATCATCGTGTAGGCCCGGTGCCAGCCCTCCCCGTACGCGTCGCACACCTCCAGCGACTCCTCGCCCAGGGCGATGGCCCCCGGTGAGTCGTCGATGAAGGAGTGGGCGAGCGAGAGCCGGATGAGCGCCAGGGTCAGCCCCACCGGATCGCCGGTCCGGCGGTGGCGGGTCACGGCCTCCTCGTACCACGCGATCGCGGTCCGGACCTCCCCCCGGTACATGGCGACCATGCCGGAGTAGAGCGCGGTGTAGGCGAGCACGGGCTCCAGGCCCAGCCGGGTCCCGATGGACCGGCTCTCCTCGAGCATGGCCGCGGCGGCGTCGGTGTCGGACTGGATGACGGCCAGCCAGCTGTTGGTCCACAGGGCCCGCGCCCTGATCTCGGTCGGTTCGGGGCAGAGCGCCAGGCCCTGGTCCAGCCAGCGGCGTCCCTCGCCGAGGTAGTAGCTGGTGATCCAGTGGTAGAGCAGATCGGCGGCCATGCCCAGACCGCAGGCGGTCCGCCCCGGCTGGGCCAGGCTGCCCTCCAGCGCGGTGCGCAGATTGGCGTGTTCCCGCTGGAGCCGGGTGAACCACTGCACCTGGGCCGGTCCGAACAGCGCCGCCCGCGCGTCGGCGGCGAGCCCGCGGTAGTAGTCGCGGTGCAGCCGCAGCCGCGACGCCTCCTCGCCGGACGCCGCCAGCCGCTCGCGGCCGTACTGGCGCAGCGTGTCCAGCATCCGGTAGCGCACCACGGCCCGGTGCTCCTCCCGGAGCAGGATCGACTTGTCCACCAGCCCGGACACCAGGTCCAGGATCTCCTCGCGGTCGATGCCCTCGCCGGAGCAGACCGCCTCGGCCGCCTCCAGGTCCAGGCTTCCGGCGAACACCGAGGCCCGGGCCCACAGCAGCCGCTCCCGTTCGCCGCACAGCTCGTAGCTCCAGTCGATCAGCGCCCGCAGCGTCCGGTGACGGGGGAGGACCGTCCGGGAGCCCGTGGTGAGCAGCCGGAAGCGGTCGTCCAGGCGGTCCAGCAGCTGCTCGACGGAGAGCGCGCGCAGCCGTACGACCGCGAGCTCGATCCCCAGCGGGATGCCGTCGAGCCGACGGCACACCAGCTCGACGGCGTCCCGGTTGTCCTCGTCGAGCCGGAAGCCGGGCACGATGGCCGCGGCCCGCTCGACGAACAGCCGTACCGCGTCGCACCGCGCCAGCGCGGCGAGCGACGGCCGGGGTCCCCGGGCGTCCGGCAGTCCGAGGGCGGGTACGGCCAGGCTCTGCTCACCGGCGGTGCCCAGCACCTGACGGCTGGTGGCCAGCAGCCGCAGCCGGGGCGCCGCGCGCAGCAGCCGGTCGGCGAGCCGGGCGCAGTCCTCCAGGAGGTGCTCGCAGTTGTCGAGGACGATCAGGGCTTCCCGGTCGCGCAGGTGGTCGACGAGGACGTCCATCGCCGGGCGCGAGGAGTGGTCCCGGATCTCCAGCGCCTCGGTGACGCCCTGGGCGAGCAGCGCGGGATTGTCCAGTTCGGCGAGTTCGGCCAGCCAGACGCCGTCGGGGAAGGCCCGGCGCGCGTCGTCGGCGACCCGCAGTGCCAGCCGGGTCTTGCCGACTCCGCCGACCCCGGTGAGGGTGACCAGGCGGGACGTGGACAGCATCCGTCTGACCTCGGCCGTCTCCTGCCGACGTCCCACGAAACTGGTCACCTCGGCCGGCAGCCTGCCAGTCTGCCGCCCGGTCGGGGTGCCCGTCGCCACCGCACCCATCGATGCCTCGCACCGGCCTCGGGCGGGCGGGGTCGGTGCCCGCACGGACCGAAGCCCTGCTTCAAGGCTATGCCCGGCCCCGGAGCCACCGCACGCCTCCGGCGCGGCGGCGACCCACCGGGCGCCGGGCCGTCGGCCGGGTGGGGGCTGTGCCCCGGGTGGGGGCGCCCGGCGGGCGGGAGCCGTCTGCCGGGGGGCTGTCTGCCAGGTGGGGGCTGTCTGCCGGGGTGGGGGCGTCCGGCGGGCGGGAGCCGTCGGCCGGGCGGGGGCCGTCTACCGGGGAGCGTCTGCCGGGGCGGTCCTGTGGGCCCGGGTCGAGCCGTCTGCCGGGGCGGAGCTGTGCGCCGGGCGGGGGCTGTCTGCCGGGGCGGTCCTGTGGGCCGGGTCGGAGTGTCCGCCGGGCGGGAGCCGTCCGCCGGGTGGGGGCGTCCGCCGGGCGGGAGCCGTCTGCCGGGTGGGGGCCGTCTACCGGGGGGCGTCTGCCGGGTGGGGCCTGTGGGCCGGGTCGGAGTGTCCGCCGAGCGGGAGCCGTCTGCCGGGTCGGAGTGTCCGCGGGGCGGGAGCCGTCGGCCGGGG
>NZ_BBOX01000307.1 GCF_001553455.1 Streptomyces hygroscopicus subsp. hygroscopicus | reverse complement strand
GGTGGGAGCCGTCTGCCGAGGCGTGGCTGTGCGCCGGGCGGGAGCCGTCTGCCAGGTCGGGCCTGTGCGCCGGGGTGGGCCCTTCGCCGGGCGGGGCGCCGTCGGGGGTGAGCGTCCGCCGCCCGGCCGTGACGCCCCCGGCGGACGGCAGCGGGTTTGGGTACCGATGTGGGGAGATCTCCCCTTCTCGCGGACCGGTCCGCCGACCCACGATGGTGGCCTCGGCGACGAGTTCCGCCGACCGACGGCGGAAGATCGAAGGTTCGGACCATGTGCCTCCACCAACCTCCCCGCCCTCCGGCCGACGCCCAGGATCATGACTCGGCGCGCCTGCCGGCCACCCACCCCGAGCAGGGATGGAGCCCGCGCCGCACCGCAGTGGTGAGCTTCGCCGACCCCGGCGAACTCCTCCCCGGCAGGTGCGCCGTCCCCGCCCCCCGGATCAGTCCCGACCGGTCAGCATGAACGGCTCCACGACGACCGTCGCGCTCCGCTCCCCCGTGAGCGCGGGCTCGCCCCTGAACGCCGGAGCCCCCATGAGCGCCCAGCGACGGCCCGAAGGCCCCGGGCCTCCCACGACCAGCGGGTGGACGTCCTGGCTGCTGCCCTCGGAGCCCGCCTCGGTGCCCAGGGCCCGGCGGCTGACCCTCGTCCAGCTGGCGGCGTGGGCGCTGCACGAGTTCGCCGACGACGCGGAACTGCTCGTCAGCGAGCTGGTCACCAACGCCCTGCAGCACGCGGGCGGACCGATCCGGCTGACGCTCTCCCTGTGCTCCGCCGATCGCGCCGTCCGGTGCGAGGTGGCGGACGAGGACCCCGGGCAGCCCCGGGTGTGCGCCACCGACGGCGATGACGAGAGCGGGCGCGGACTGCATCTGCTGGATCTGCTCTCCCGCTGCTGGGGCTCCACCCGCACGGCGGCGGGCAAGGTCGTCTGGTTCGAGCTCCACGTCCTTCCGGTCGCGCTGAGAGCCGCCCTGCAGAAGCCCGCATGACGTCGTGACGGGAACCGACGGAACATGACGTCGTGATCGAGAACCGGCGAAGGGAGGTGTCATATAGGAGACTTCACGCCTCGTACCCACACAGTGATGCCAACGGCCCGGAGACGGGACGGTGAACGCCCTTACCGCGAACGGTGAACACGCTCACCGCGAACGGTGAACGCCCTCACCGCGAATGGTGAACACGCTCACCACGCCTTCCGTCTCCGGGCTTTACGGGTACCCAGACCCCACTGATCGGGTTTGATCGTCGTCATCCGGCTCGTGTAGCCTGATGATCGCGACGAGTAGCAAACTTTCCGAAATTTCACACTTTTGGCTTGAGGAGGCTGCCGTGGCGGACCGGAAAAGCGATTCCGGTTTACCCGGCACATTGGTGGGCCGCGCCGCCGAACTCGCGGCGCTGACCGCCCACGCGGAGGCCGCCCGCGCCGGGCGGTCCGGTCTGGTGATCCTGTCCGGCCCGGCCGGAATCGGTAAGACCAGCCTGTTGCGTGCCTTCCTCGACAGCGACGCCTGCCGCACGATGACCGTGCTGCACGGCACCTGCGGTGAGGTGGTGGCCGGTGCCGGATACGGCGGGGTGCGCGCCCTCTTCGGCGGCCTCGGGCTCTCCGCCGAGGACGCCCAGGACTCCCCGCTGCTGCGCGGCAGCGCCCGCCGTGCCCTGCCCGCGCTCGACCCCCGCCCGGCCGAGGAGGGGCCGTCCACGGCCGCCACCGTCTACCCGGTGCTGCACGGCCTGTACTGGCTCGCCGCCAACCTGATGGCCCAGGGCCCGCTGCTGCTCGTCCTGGACGATGTGCACTGGTGCGACGAGCGGTCGCTGCGCTGGATCGACTTCCTGCTGCGGCGGGCCGACCAGCTGCCGCTGCTGGTGGTGCTGGCCCAGCGCACCGAGGCGGAACCGGTCGCCCCCACCGCCCTGGCGGACATCCTCGCCCAGCCGCGCTCCTCGGTGATCCGCCTCGACCCGCTGGCCGGCACCGACGTGGCCGAGATGGCCCGGCAGGTCTTCGAGACGCCCGTCGAGCCCTCCTTCGCCGAGCGTGCGACCGCCGTCTGCGGCGGCAACCCCCTCACGGTCACCCGGCTGCTGCGCGAGCTGCGGGCCAAGGGAGTGTCCCCCGACGAGGACGGCATCCGCGAGATCGCCGAGGTCGGGAGTTACGTGGTCGCCCTGTCCGTACGTGCCCTCTTCGACGCCCAGCCCGGCTGGGTCCGGGACGTGGCCACCGCCATCGCGGTGCTCGGCGAGGAGGACCCGGAGCACATCGGCGTGCTGGCCGGGGTGCCCGTCGCCCGCGTCGCGGAGGCCGTGGACCTGCTGCGCGGGGTCGAGGTGATGGCGCCGGACCGGGCGGACCTGGCCCATGACGTGGTGCGCTCGGCGGTGCTGGAGGCCGCCGGGGAGGAGCCGCTGGCCGACCTGCGTGCCCGCGCGGCCCAGTTGCTGAGCGACGCCGGACGGCCCGCCGAGGAGGTCGCCAACCAGGTGCTGCTGGTGCCCGGCACCCCCCAGCCGTGGATGTGCTGGGTGCTGCGGGAGGCCGCCGCCCAGGCCGAGCACCGCGGCGCCCCGGAGGCCGCCGCCCGCTATCTCTACCGGGTTCTGGAGGCGGAGCCGGACAGCCTGTCGGCCCATGTCCCGCTCGCCAAGGCGCTCGCGGAGATCAACCCGGCCGAGGCCATCCGCCTGCTCAGGCGTGCGCTCGGGCTGGCCTCCGATGTCCGTACCAAGGCACCCATCGCCGTGCAGTTCGGCCTGACCTGCCTGACCGTCCAGCAGTCACCGGCCGCCGTACGGGTGCTCAGCGAGGTGCTCGACGAACTCGAGGAGGAGCTGGGGCCCGACCCCGATCCGCGCGACCGCGAGCTGCGCACCCTCGTCCAATCGGCGCTGCTGATCAGCGGATCCGACGAGAAGGCCACGATCAACACGGTCCGGGAGCGCTTCGCGCGGATCCCCGAACCCCCCGGGGACACCCCCGCGCAGCGGCAGCTGCTCGCCATGATGACCGTCCTGTCCGCGATGGAGGGCCGCTCGGTGCGGCGGACGGTGGGACGGGCCCGCCGCGCGCTGCGCTCCTCGGACTCCGGGCTCGACAACTGGTCGCTGGTCTTCTCCGCGTTCACCCTGAGCCTGGCCGACGAGACCGAGGAGGCGCTGGACGCGCTGGACCGCGCGCTGCGCCGGGGCCAGGACAGCTCCGCGGTGTGGTCGTACGTGGTCACCCTGTCCATCCGGGCCCTGCTGCTGCACGGCGTGGGCGCGATCCCCGACGCGCTCGCCGACGCCCAGACCGCCGTCGAGATCATCGGCGGGGAGCGCTGGAACGCCAATGTGACCACGCCCCAGACGGCGCTGGCGACGATCCTGATCGACCGCGGTGAACCGGAGCGGGCCGAGGAACTGCTGGCCTCGGTCACCCGCCCGAACCTGGACGGGTTCGTGCTGGAGTACCACTGGTACCTCATGGCCCGTGCGCGGGCCCGCTGGGCGCTCGGCGACGGTGCCACCGCGCTGCGGCTGTTCCTGGACTGCGGTGCCTCCCTGGACGAGTCCGGGTTCGCCAACCCGGCGTTCGTGCCCTGGTGGGCCGAGGCGGCCTGTGTGCTCGCGGCGGAGAAGCGGGCGGAGGAGGCGCGGGACCTCGTCGAGCACGGCGCTGAGCTGGCCCGCCGCTGGAACACCCCGCGCGCCCTCGGACTCGCCGCGCTCGCCCGCGGCGTGACCACCCCGGGCGAGGAGGGCGTCGCGCTGCTCACCGAGGCGGTCGAGCACTTCTCCGGTTCGCCCGCCCGCGCCGAGCACGCCCGCGCCGAGTTCCTGCTCGGCGGGGCGCTGCTGGACGCCGGCCGGCCGCGCGACGCCCGGGAGCGGTTGCGCTCGGCCGCCGACCTCGCCCAGGGCTGCGGCGCGCTCGCGCTCGCCAGGGACGCCCGCAACCGGCTGGTCGCCGCGGGCGGCCGGATGCGCGAGATCACCGCCTCGCCGGTCGACCTGCTCACCGGCACCGAGCACAAGGTGGCCCAACTGGCCTCGCGCGGAGCGGGCAACCGTGAGATCGCCGAATCGCTGTTCGTCACCGTACGCACCGTGGAGACGCATCTCACCAGCGTCTACCGGAAGCTGAGTGTCAGTCAGCGCGCCGACCTGGCCTCGGTGTTGAGCACCACGAGCCGCCCCGACCCCCAGGCACCGGCGTGGGTCTTCGCCTCACGCGGCAGACGCTGAGGCCGGCGGGAGGCGGTCCGGTGGCCTTTTCGCGCCTCGCCCCCGGCTTATAGTCACACCATGCAGCTCAACGGGCTCCCGTTCCCCGGACGTGAACGAGAGCAGGCCATGCTCGCCCAGGTCGTCGCCGACCTCGGCCGGGACCGTCCCTCGGTGGTGACGGTGCTCGGCGGACCCGGCTACGGACAGAGCCGGCTGCTGCGCCTCACCGCCCGGCTGGCCGAGCACCAGGGCCTGCGCGTGCTGCGCGCCCAGGCGACCCCGACCGAGCGGGACGTGCGCTACGGCGTGGTGGGACAGCTGCTGGCCCCGATGGAGGGACTCACCGACGGCTCGCTGAAGACCCTGACCGGACAAGGGTCCCAGAACCGATTACCGGGACTGGCCGAGTTGCTGCGGACCGCCCGTGAGCGGCCCACGCTGCTGGTCGTCGAGGACGTGGGCTGGCTGGACCCGGACTCGCTGCGCTGGTTCGGGGCGCTCGTGCGGCGGCTGTCCGCCGCCCGGATCACCCTGCTGGTGAGCAGCACCGGCCGGCACCGCCCCGGCTCCTGCCCCCTGGCCTCCTCCGGGCCGCCGCCGGTGCCCGCCGTGGAACTCCGCCTGGCCCCGCTGACCCGGCGCGACGTGGCCGCCACGGTCGCGCTGATCTGCGGCCGCCCCGGTGACAGAGGCTTCGTCACGGCGGCCCTGGAGGCGAGCGCGGGCAACCCGGAGGTGCTGTCCGAGGCGCTGAGCCGCTTCGCCGGAAGCGGATACCCGCCGGTCGCCGGGCGGGTGGCGGAGCTGCGCTCGGTCATCGAGGCCGTCGGCGGCGAACACACCGTCCGGGTGCTGGGCGTGCTGACCGACACGGCCGTATCGGTCGTGCGCGCGCTCGCCGTCTGCGGTGACCTGCTGGACCTGTCCCTGCTGTACGCGCTCGCGGGCCCGCGCGCCACCAGCGAGCCCGGGCTGACCGCCGTCCTGCAGGAGCACGGGCTCGTCACCGAGTCCGGCGCCGGGCTCCGCCTGTGCCGGCCCGGGGCACGCGACTGGATCCTCGCCGGGATGTCCGGTGACGAACGGGCGGAACTGCACGCGCGGGCCGCGGAGTTGGCGTACCGGGCGGCCGTGGCCGACGAGGACATCGCCCGGCTGCTGCTCGCCGCCCGCCCGGTCGGCGAGCCCTGGGTGATCCCCCTGCTGCGCCGCGCCTGCGCCGCCGCGCTGCGCGCGGGCCGGACCGACCAGGCGATCGCCTGCCTCGCGCGGGCGCTGGAGGAGCCGCTGGAACCGGCGCCGCGTGCCGAACTGGGCCTGGAACTCGCCGCCATCGAGGTGCTGTCCGCCCCCGAGGCCGCCGACCGCCGGCTGACGGAGATCATCCGCACCGGCGACGGCCGGTCCGGCCGGCTCCGGGTGCGCGCCGCCGACCTGGGACTCTCCCGCGGCGCCGACAAGGGGCTGCGCCGTGCGGTCGCCGATGTGCTGCCCGCGACCGACGGTGCGGAACGGAGCGCCCTGACGGGGCTGTTCTGGCTCACCGAGACCGAGCGGCAGGACGACACCGACCTGGCCCCGGAGGCGATCCCGCCGCTGCCCGCCGATCCCACCTGCCCGGTACAGGCCGCGGCCCGCGCCTGGCGGCTGGCCCTGCGCGGCGAGGGACTGC
The DNA here is from genome assembly GCF_001553455.1 of Streptomyces hygroscopicus subsp. hygroscopicus. Classification (GTDB taxonomy): domain Bacteria; phylum Actinomycetota; class Actinomycetes; order Streptomycetales; family Streptomycetaceae; genus Streptomyces; species Streptomyces hygroscopicus. Next base: position 9,802 of record NZ_BBOX01000307.1, on the reverse strand, counting down.
CCGCCGCCCGGACGCTGGCCCGGCGCGCCCTCACGGTCGACGGCGGCGCGGGGGCGATGATCCTGCCCCGGATCGTCGCCGTCCGGACCCTGCTGCTGACCGACGACCTGGACGAGGCCGAGGTCCGGCTGGACGTGCTCCACACCGACCTGCGGCGGCGGCACGCCCGCGCGGCCGCCGCCGTGGCCCTGACCGTCCGCAGCGAGCTGAACCTGCGGCGCGGCCGGCTCGACGTGGCCGAACGGGACCTGGCCGCCGCGGAGCGGTCACTGCCCCACCGTCTCTGGCATCCGTACACCGTCCCGTATCTGACGGCCGTGCGGATCGCCATCGCCCTGGAGAACGGCGACACCGCCCAGGCCGGTGAGCTGGCGGACGCGCCCGCCCCCGAGGAGTCGCGGGACGGCGCCTCCTGGGGCCATCTGCTCTTCGCCAGGGCGCTGGTGGCCGTGCGGGACGGCCGGCTGCCCGAGGCGCTGGAGCTGTTCCGCGCCACCGGCAGGTGGCATCTGAGCCGCGGGCGGATCAACCCCGCCCTGATGCCGTGGCGTTCGATGGCCGCCCGGGTCTGCGAGGCCCTGGGGGACCACGAGGAGGCGGGCCGGCTCACCGGTGAGGAGCTCGCGCTGGCCCGGTCCTGGGGCGCCCCCAGCACGATCGGCTGGGCGCAGCTGGGGGTGGGGCGGGTGGCCCGGGAGGGGCGGGCCGACCGGCTCCGCGAGGCGGTGGCCACCCTGCGCGGCACCCCCGCCCGGCTCGCCTACGCGGGGTCCCTGGTCCAGCTGGCCGCGGCCGAACTGGACGCGGGGAACGCGCGGGCCGCGGACCCCCTGGTGGCCGAGCTGTTCACCTTCGTCATCGCCCACCGGTCCGCCAGCCGGCTGGTCGCGCGGGTGCGCGAGCTGTCCGAGCGGACCGGGGCGGCCGCCGTTCGCGGACGTGTTCCGCATCCGGCGTGGGCGACCCTGACCGAGCCCGAGCGGCGCACCGCGGCCCTCGCCGGGCTCGGTCATGGCAACCGCGAGATCGCCGAAACGCTCTCTGTAACCAGACGCACCGTGGAGCTCCGGCTCAGCGGCGCGTACCGAAAGCTGGGGATCGGCGGTCGCGCGGAGCTGATCGCGTTGCTGCGGGCGGCGGAGGGGTGCGGAACGGATGTTGCTTGAGCGGGAGGCCGAGCTGGCGCAGGTCGCGGACGCCCTGCGGGCCGCGGCGGCGGGAGATTCGTCACTGCTGTTGCTGGCCGGTCCCGTGGGCGTCGGCCGGACCGCGTTGCTGCAGCAGCTGCCGGCCCTCGCCGAGGGAGCGGCGCTCCGCGTCCTGCGCGCCAACGCCGCGCCGATGGAACAGGACTTCGCCCTCGGCGTGGTCCGCCAGCTCTTCGACAGCCTGCTGACCGGCGTCCCGGAAGAGCTCCGCGCGGGCCGGCTGAGCGCGGAGAGCGGCCTGTGGCGCACGGTCTTCGGAGACGACGGCCTGCTTCTGGACGAGGCCGGCGGGGCCGTGCCGATGTCCGAGGAGGTGCTGTACGGACTGCGCTCGGTACTGGCCGACGTCAGCGCCGACGGCCCGCTGCTGATCCTCGTGGACGATCTGCAGTGGGCCGACGCCCCGTCGCTGCGCTGGCTCGCCTTCCTCGTCAAACGGCTGCACGGGCTGCGCGCCGTGGTCGTCTGCGCCCTGCGGGACGGCTACCGGCGGCCCGGCGACCCGACGCTGCGGGAGATCGCCGACGCGGCCCGGCGGGTGCTGCGCCCCGCGCCACTGTCGCTGGGCGCCATCAAGGAAGTGATCCACGAGCAGTTCGGCGCACCGGGGGACGAGGAGTTCGCCCGCGTCTGCCACGAGATCTCCGCGGGCAACCCGCTGCTGTTGACGTCGGTGCTGGCGGGCCTGGCCGGCAACGGCCACCGCCCCGTCGCCGAGCAGGTCGAGGAGGCCCGCGCGCAGCGCCCGGCCCAGCTGCGCGAGCGGCTGGCCGGCTCCCTGCGCGCCCAGCCCCGGCCGGTGCGGGCCCTGGCCGCGGCGCTGGCGGTCCTCGGCGACCAGGCGGAACCGGAGCTGCTGGCGCGGCTGGCCGGGCTGGACCCGATCGACTTCCTGGCCGCGCTGCGCGACCTCCACCAGTTGGGGCTGCTGGCCGCGGAGAAGAAGCCGCGTTTCCTGCACCGGGTGGTCCAGGACGCGGTCGAGTCCTCGATGACGGTGGCGGAACGGGAGCGGCTGCACGACGCCGCGGCGGCCCTGCTGTACCACAGGGGACGCCCCGCGGAGCTGGTCGCCGCCCAGCTCATGGCCGTCACCACCTCCGACCACCCGTGGGCGGTGGAGGTGCTGCGGGCCGCGGCGGACACCGCGCTGCGCTGCGGGGCGCCGCGTACCGCCGCCCGCTATCTGCGCCGTGCGCTCCTGGACGGCTCGCTGGCCGGGGAGGGCCGGGCCCGGCTGCTGATCGACCTGGCCACCGCGGAGCGCGGCTTCGACCCGGCCGCCTGCGAACGCCACATCTCCCAGGCCATACCCTTGCTGACCACGGCCCGGCTCCGGGCCGCCGCGGCCTTGCGGATCTCCCCGACCATCGTGGGCCAGGCACCTCCGTCGGTCATCGACCTGCTGCACCAGGTCGCCGAGGACCTCGGCCCCGCGGACGCGCTGGAGGGCACGGCGCGTGATGTGGCGCTGCGGCTCGAGGCGCGGCTGCGGCACGCCGGGCACGAGGATCCGGCGGAGCTGGCCGCGGCGGTGGAACGGCTGACGGAGCTGGGGGCGGAACCGGCACTGGACACCGCCGCCGAGCGTGAGCTGGCGGCGGTGCTGCTCAACGCGGCCATGCTCACCGCCCGCCGGCCCGCGGCCGAGGTCGCCCGGCTGGCCGGCCGCATCCTGGAGCGCGAACCGGCCACCTCCGAACAGGTCCCCTCCCCCCTGCCGCTGGTGGTGATCGGGCTGGTCGCCGCCGATTCGGTACGGGGGATCAGCTCCTGGCTCTCGATGGAGCAGCGGACCCGGCGGCAGGGCGGCACGGTCGTCGAGGCGCTGGCCAACGTCCAGCAGGCCATGGTGCTCAGCGCCCGTGGCCGCGTCGCGCAGGCGCGTGAGTACGCCGAGCGCGCGGTACGGCTGGCCGAGGCGCACTGGCAGGAGGCCGGGGTCGTCTCCACCCTCGCCCTCACCGGGGTGGCCCTGGACCTGGAGGACCTCGCCCTGGCCGAGCGGATCCTGGACGGCCCCGGGCGGCGCCGTTCCTCGAGCCTGGCCCTGACCTCGGCGCTGCAGTTCCTCAAGGCGGCGCAGGACACCCTGCACGGCCGCCGGGCCGGCGCCCTGGAAACCCTGCTGGCCTGCGGCCGGCAGCTGGAGGCCTCGGGCTGGCGCAACCCCGTGCTCTTCGCCTGGCGGCCCTGGGCGGCCACCCTCCAGCAGCGCCTCGGCGACTCCTGCGCGGCCATGGCACTGGCCGAGGAGGAGCTGGTGCGGACCGCGGAGTGGGGCGCCCCGGTGGCGCTCGGCCGCGCACTGCGGCTGAAGGCCGGGCTGCTCGGCGGCGATCAGGGAATGAAACTGCTGCGGGAATCGGTCGATGTGCTGCGCGCCTCGGCCAATGAGCTCGAGCTTGCCCGTGCGCTGCTGCAACTGGGCAAATGGCTGAGACCGGGGGCCGAGGCGGACGCCGTGTTCCGGGAGGCCGCGGCCCTGGCCTCCGCGTGCGGGGCGCCCCGGCTGGTCGAGCGGATCCGCGGGGTGGACGGCAGCGGTGCGGCCGCCGCCCCGCCGGAGGCGTCCCTCACCCGTACCGAGCGCACCGTGGCCTCCCTCGTCGGGCGCGGCCTGACCAACCAGGAGGTCGCCGACGAGCTGGGGGTGGGCTCCCGCGCCATCGAGAAGCATCTGACGAGCGCCTATCGCAAGCTGGGCGTCTCCGGGCGGCGCGAGCTCATCAAGCTGCTTCCTCGCATGGATATGTGAACAGCGCGTTAACGGCGATAATTCGGCGGTAGTTGGCGGGGATTCGTGAACCGACCGTACCGGCCCACCGAAGCGGTGGGGTGCGGACCGAACCTTCGGGGGACCCCACCACGGGATTGGGTGGTGACACCCCTGTTCACGTTGACTTCTGTGCTCGTGGATCCCTAGTCTCAATTATGAAATCAACATTCTGAATTGAATATCGCCATTCGATTCTGAATACTTTGAATTAAGGAAGGGATGGCAGTCCCTTGGCAATGCCCTTACTAGCGGATTCGGCTCGGCCAACCCCCCACGAGCTTGGACACGAGCAGACCGAGTACACGGATCTACTGCGCCAGTTCGACCAGCCAGGGGCGTGCGTCGTCTGTCTCGACCCGTCGCTCACGGTCCAGCAGGCCAACCGGGAGTTCTTCCGGCAGTTCGACGACGCCTCCGCGGACGTGTGCGGGCGTGACTTCTGCGACCTGGTACACCCCAGCGTCCAGCAGGCACTCAAGCGGCAGTTCATCCGGCTCCTCGACGGCTCCCGCCACCGGTTCACCACTCATGTGGTGGCCGTCGGGGCCGCTGGAGCCGCCTTCACCAGCGCGCTGACGGCCGTCGCCGTGCGCGAGGGGAGCGCCCACGTCGCCTCGATCCTGGTGGTGCTGCGCCCTACCGCGGGTGGCGAGGAGGTGGACATGGTCACCCACCGCAAGAAGCTCCTCACCGAGACCGAGGCACGCATCCTGGAGGGCATCGCCGCCGGGCTCTCCACGGTCCCGCTGGCCTCCCGGCTCTACCTCAGCCGGCAGGGCGTGGAGTACCACGTGACACGGCTGCTGCGGAAGCTGCGGGTGCCCAACCGCGCGGCCCTGGTCTCCCGTGCGTACTCCATCGGCGTGCTCAACGTCGGCTGCTGGCCACCCAAGGTCGTCGATGACTTCGTCAAGTGACGCTCCGCGGACGCGGCAACCGCTACGGCCGGCCCGGCTCCGGGCCGGCCGTAGCGCCACACCGCCGCCGCTCAGGTCGGGGCCGGGCCCCGGGACATCCGCAGCAGGTGGAAGGCGGTGAGCGCCACATGGAGCTGGGTGCGCTGCTCACCCGACTCCAGATCGCAGCCGAGCACCCGCTCTATCGAACGCAGCCGCTGGTAGAACGCCTGCCGGGACAGATTCGCGCGCCTGGCGGCCACGGTCTTGTTGCCCGCCGCGTCCAGGAACGTGTGCAGCACCGTCAGCAGATCGGTGCCGTGCCGCTCGTCGTAGTCCACCAGCCGTCCCAACTGCCGCTCCACGAACTCCTGCAGCCGCACATCGCCGCGCAGCGCGTACAGCAGCTGCCGCAGCCCGATGTCCGACAGCTCGTGGAACGGCTTGTCCGGCGTCCCCGGAACGGCGGCGTCCGCGACCCGCGCCGCCTGCTGGAACGACCGGGCGGTCTGTGACAGGTCCGCGACCTCGGAGCCGACACTGATCACCGCCTCCGGACGGGACGCCCGTACGGACCGGCTCAGCCGCTCCACCAGCGGCCGCCAGGGCGTCGCCGCGGGGAGGGCCAGCAGCACCCCGATGTGGTCCCCGGGCACCGCGCCGACCAGCACCGCGGCCCCGGCCGCCGCCAGCTCGTCGGTCAGCCGGTCCTCCAGCTCGGTCGTCTCCCCGGCCCCGGGGCCCGGACTGACCAGCACCACCAGCAGCCGGCGGCCCGCGACCGGCACGCCCAGCGCCTCGGCCCTGGCCCGCGCCTCACCCCGCGACCGGCAGCGCTGCTCCACCAGGTCCCGCAGCAGCGTGCGCTGCGCCCGCCGCTCCCAGCGGGTGTGATGGGTGAGCCGGGCGATGGTCAGGGCCGTGGCGGTGCGCTCCAGGACCATCGCGTCCTCGGGGCCGACCGCCGCACCCCCGGCCGCGTCCGGGAGCATCAGCAGCCGCCCCCATCGCTCGCCCCGGTACTCCACCGCGGTCACCAGCCAGTCCTCCGGACCGCTCAGCCCGGTCCGGTCGGGCGAGGGGGTGGCGCGCGACCGCCGCTCCCAGCCGGCCAGCACCCCCTCCACCCCGGCCCCCGGGGACCCGCAGATCACGGCCTGGTGCACCAGGTTCTCCAGCACCACCGGGCGCCCGCTCAGCTCCGCCGCCATGCCCACCACCTCGTCGGGCCCGGCGCCGCGCAGGGTCAGCGCGGTGAAGGTGTCATGGACGTCCTGGGCCCGGCGCAGGCTCTCCACCTGACTGCCGACGATCAGGGAGTGGAGAACCTGGGTGACCTCCACGAAGTTCACCGTCCGGGAGAGCAGGACGAGCGGGAAGTCCCGGTCCAGACAGGCCCGTACCAGCTCCGACGGCGGCCGGTGGTAGCGCCGCACCAGCTCGATGACCAGCCCGGCCGCGCCGACGTCCGCGAGCTCGTCGACGTACCGGCGCACCAGCGCCGGCTCCTCGGGCAGCGGCATGCCGGTGGTCAGCACCAGCTCCCCGCCCTTGAGGAAGGACGCCGGGTCGAGCAGTTCGGTGATGTGCACCCAGCGGACCGGCCGGGACAGCTGCCCGTGCCCGGACACCACCTCCGGCGCCCCGGCGGCCAGCACCGGGAGCCGCAGCACCTCGCCGAGGCTGAGCGGTGACCGCCCCGGAGCCCGCGGCGGCCCGGCCGGGCGGGACGGCGGCCGGCCGGCAGCGTCGTACGCGGTGCCGCCGGAGCCGTTCATGCCGCCCACTCTGGCAAGCCGGGGGGCCGGGCGCAACCACGCCCCCGCTGGGCGTCTTGACAACGCCGGTACCCGGAGTCGTTGACAGACCGTCCATAGCGATCACCACCCCGCGACACAGTGATCATTGTCCTGACCGGGTCCGTCCCAGCACCCTCGAAGTGTCCGAGCGCATCGCCGACCCGTGGGTGTGGGAGAGAACATGACCAATCTGTCGCCGCAGCTCCGTCAGGCCACTCCGGTGGTCGCCGTCCGCGGAGAGGGCGCCTACGTCGACGGTGAGGACGGGCGGCGATACCTCGACTTCACCGCGGGCATCGGCGTCACCAGCACCGGACACTGCCATCCGCGGGTGGTCGCCGCCGCGCAGGAGCAGGTGGCCACCCTCATCCACGGCCAGTACACGACCGTCATGCACCCACCGCTGCGGCGGCTGGTCGAGAAGCTGGGCGAGGTGCTCCCGGCCGGCCTCGACAGTCTGTTCTTCACCAACTCCGGCAGCGAGGCGGTGGAGGCGGCGCTGCGCCTGGCCCGCCAGGCCACCGGCCGGCCCAATGTCCTGGTCTGTCACGGCGGTTTCCACGGCCGTACCGTCGCGGCCGCCTCCATGACCACCTCCGGGACCCGTTTCCGCTCCGGCTTCTCGCCGCTGATGAGCGGCGTGGTGGTGACCCCGTTCCCCACGGCCTACCGGTACGGCTGGGACGAGGAGACCGCGACCCGGTTCGCCCTGCGCGAGCTGGACTACGTCCTGCAGACCATCACCCCGCCCGACGACACCGCCGCGATCATCGTCGAACCGGTGCTTGGCGAGGGCGGCTACGTACCCGCCACCGAGGGGTTCCTGCGGGGCCTGCGGGAGCGGGCCGACCGCCACGGCTTCCTGCTGATCCTGGACGAGGTGCAGACCGGGGTGGGCCGCACCGGACGGTTCTGGGGCCATGACCACTTCGGCGTCCGCCCCGACATCCTGGTCACCGCCAAGGGGCTGGCCAGCGGCTTCCCGCTGTCCGGCATCGCCGCCTCCGAGGAGCTGATGAGCAAGGCGTGGCCCGGCTCCCAGGGCGGCACCTACGGCGCCAACGCCGTGGCCTGCGCGGCGGCCGTCGCCACCCTCGACGTGGTCCGCGAGGAGAACCTCGTGGCCAACGCCGAGGCCATGGGGGCGCGGCTGCGCCGTGGTCTGGAGGAGGTGGCCGCCAAGACCCCCGCCATCGGCGATGTCCGGGGCCTCGGCCTCATGCTGGCCAGCGAGTTCGTCACCGAGGACGGCGAACCGGACCCGGCGACCGCGGCCCGGGTGCAGCGCGCCGCCGTGGACGAAGGACTGTTGCTGCTCCTGTGCGGGGCCTGGAACCATGTGGTCCGGATGATCCCCGCCCTCGTCGTCGACGAAGCGGCGATCGACGAGGGCCTGCGCGCCTGGTCCGCCGCCGTCAGCGCCGGAACCGCGGACTCCTGACGCGCACCGCACCTGCCCCCGGGAGCCCGATCCGCCCGCCGGTCCGAACCGCTCGGACCGGCGGCGGTCCGATAGGAGATTGCCGCTATGTCCACCCCCTCGTCCCCCTCGTACCCCTCGGCCGCCGAGGTCCTCGCGGCGGTGCCCAAGAAGCTCTACATCGCCGGGTCCTGGTCCGACGCGGCCGGCGGCGGGACCATGCCGGTCGACGACCCGGCCACCGGTGAGGTGCTGTGCGAGGTCGCCGACGCCGCCCCCGCGGACGGGCAGCGCGCCCTGACCGCCGCCGAGGACGCCCAGGAGAAGTGGGCGGCCACCGCGCCCCGCGCCCGCAGCGAGATCCTGCGCCGCGCCTATGAGCTGATCACGGAGCGCGCCGACGCGCTGGCCGCGCTGATGACGGCCGAGATGGGCAAGCCGCTGGCCGAGGCCCGGGGAGAGGCCGCCTACGCCGCGGAGTTCTTCCGCTGGTTCTCCGAGGAGGCCGTGCGCATCGAGGGCGGGTTCTCCACCCTGCCGGACGGCAGGAACCGCATGCTGCTGATGCGCCGCCCGGTCGGCCCCTGTCTGCTCATCACGCCGTGGAACTTCCCGCTGGCGATGGGCACCCGCAAGATCGGCCCGGCGATCGCCGCGGGCTGCACCATGGTGCTCAAGCCCGCCCCGCAGACCCCGCTGTCCAGCCTCGCGCTCGCCGGCATCCTGGAGGAGGCGGGGCTTCCGGCCGGAGTGCTCAACGTGGTCACCACCTCCCGCGCGGGAGAGGTCGTGGAACCGCTGCTGACCGGCGGACACGTCCGCAAGCTGTCCTTCACCGGCTCCACCCAGGTCGGCCGCACCCTGCTGGCCCAGTGCGCGCCCGCGGTGGTCCGCACCTCCATGGAGCTCGGCGGCAACGCCCCCTTCATCGTCTTCGAGGACGCCGACCTCGACGCCGCGGTCGAGGGCGCCATGACCGCCAAGATGCGCAACATGGGCGAGGCGTGCACGGCGGCCAACCGCTTCTTCGTCCACTCCTCCGTCGCGGCCGAGTTCGCCGACCGGCTGGCCCGCCGCATGGGCGCGCTGGAGGTCGGCCCCGGCAGCCGCCCCGGTGTCGACGTCGGGCCGCTCATCGACCGGGCCGGCCGTACCAAGGTCGAGGAGCTTGTCGCGGACGCCGTGGCACGCGGCGCCGAGGTCCTGGTCTGCGGCAGCACCCCCGAGGGCCCCGGCTGCTTCTACCCGCCCACGGTGCTCACCGGGGTCTCCCCGGCGAGCCGGCTGATGGAGACCGAGATCTTCGGACCGGTCGCGGCCGTGCTCACCTTCGACGACGAGGACGAGGTCGTCGCCACCGCCAACAGCACCGAATGGGGCCTGGTGGGCTACGTCTTCACCCAGGACCTGAACCGCTCGCTGCGGGTGAGCGAGCGGCTGGAGGTCGGCATGGTCGGCCTCAACACCGGGCTGGTCTCCAACCCCGCGGCCCCCTTCGGCGGGGTCAAACAGTCCGGGCTCGGACGCGAGGGCGGCCGGGTCGGCATCGACGAGTTCCTGGAGTACAAGTACGTCGCGGTGCCGGTCTGAGCCGCCGTCCGCCACCCCGCCGGACACCCGGGCGCTGCCGCGGTCGGCCGTCCGTCGAGGGCCACGTGCCCGGCCCCGGCCGCCGCCGGGGCGCACGCGATGGCCATGGC
>NZ_BBOX01000306.1 GCF_001553455.1 Streptomyces hygroscopicus subsp. hygroscopicus | reverse complement strand
GCCTCGGCCCGGGGGCCGCTACCCCAGCCCGGGGGTGCAGCCGAGCAGCGGGGGCAGCAGAGGTGCCGCCACCGCGGCCGCCGTCATCAGGCCGCACAGCGCCGGATGCGGGCGCCGCCGGGCCGCCAACACCCGCCGCAGTCGCACCGCGGCGCCCGGCCCGCCCACGGTGAACGCGCCGCTGGGCGCCCGGCCCGCCGCCATCGTGTACAGGGCCGAGGCGAGCGCTTCGCGCGGATGGCGGCGCAGCGCCCGGTCGTCCGCGGCCATCTCCAGCAGCAGTGCCGTCTGCGCCCTGGCCTCGCGCGCCAGCGGCAGCCACCGGAACACCCGGGCGAACGCCTCGGTGGCCGCCAGCGCCAGATGGTGCCGGCCCGCGACGTGTGCGCGCTCGTGCTCCAGTACGGACTCCAGCTGCGCGGGGGAGAGGAGCCGCAGTGCGCCCGCGCTCACGACGATCCGCGGCCGACGGCCGGGCAGGCAGTACGCGGCGGGCGTGTCGTGGTCCAGGACGGTGGCGCGCAGCCGCGCCGAGCGCCGCCCGACCAGGTCCAGGACGACGCGGTGGCGGTCGCGGACGCGCCGGGCCCGCAGCAGTTCGTGGCCGAAGCGGGCGAGGGGGAGCAGTGCCACCGCGGCCGGTACCGCGACGGCCGGTACGCCGACCGGGCCGGTGCCGGGGATCCGGGCGTCGAGCGTCAGCCCACAGAAGCGGAGCAAGCCGGACATTCCGCTATGAAGATGCCAAGTTGGGGTGACGAGGTGATAAGCGGTCAGAGTCAGTGCGATGGTGAACGAAAGGGCCAACCCGTGCCAAACGGCAACCGCCAGGGCGGGCGCGCGATATGGCCAGGCGCTGCGCGCCAGCGCCTTCGGGGCGACCGTGCCGACCACGGCGGCATAGCAGCCCAGGGCGAGCGCGGCGGTCAAGCCCGGGTCCGCCGTCCGGCGGCCCGCAGCGCCTTGCGCAGCGCGCTGACCTCCTCCGGGCCCATCTGCTCGACGAAGTGGGTGAGGGCGGCGGAGCGGTCCTGGCTGGTGCCGAGCGCGTCCTCCATCAGGGCGGCGGTGTACTCCTCGCGGCTGCGGACCGGCGAGTACACCCAGGCCCGGCCCTCCTTGGCGCGCAGCAGCCAGCCCTTGTTGTAGAGGATGGAAGCGACGGTCATCACCGTGGTATAGGCGACCGGGCGGTGCTCGTTGATGTCGTCCACGATCTCCCGCACCGTGGTGGGACGCTGCCAAGCCCAGAGGCGGTCCATGATCTCCGCCTCGAGCTCCCCCAACCGTCGCATGGACGCTTCCTTCCGCCGTTAGTACGGAGGCCCATAGTAGAGACCCCTCGGCGGGGCGCCGCACGCGGCGGTGGGAAAAACCTCAACTCGCCCTGCCCGCGATAGGCTTGACGGCACGCGCATTCAACATCTCAGCGGTTCCAGGGAAGGGAAGTCCGGGTGACTGGTCTCAACAAGGGGCTTCGGAAAATCGAGGTGGCGCTCAAGTGGGATCCGAGCCCCACCGGTGAGCCGCCCAACGATCTCGACATCGTGGCCGGAACGTACCGCGCCGCCGATCCGTACGGCGAGCCCGCGTACCTCGTCCACTTCGACAGCCGCTCACCGGACGGCACCATCAACCTCAACAGGGACAGCCGTACCGGTCAGGGGCTGGGTACCGACGAGTCCATGACCCTCGAGCTCGAACGGCTGTCGTCCGAATACTCGCGGGTGGTCGTCGGGATAGCCATCCAGCAGCGCTCGGGACGGAAGACGTTCGGGGATGTTCCGAACACCAGTGTCCGCATTCTCGACGGATACGCCGAACTCATGAAGAGCGACTTCACCGGTGTCTCGGCGGCCACTGCCGCCACGGTCGCGGTATTCGCCCGGGACGATACGGGGGAATGGGGAATTCAGAGCGCTATTCGCGGATTCGACGCGGGTCCCGAAGACTTTGCGCGGCTCATGGGCAAGGACTATTCCTGAAGGCCCCGTTCCGCTCCGGCGAACGGGACCCGGATCGGCGCGCGGTCCGCACGGCCATCGTGCGGACCGCGCGCCGATTCCGGACATCCGGTCAGATACCGGGTCAAGCGTCGATCGGTGGGCGGCTCGGGGCGCGCGGCCCCCGGGTGAGGGTGTAGCCGCCGATCCCGGCGAGCGCCGCCAGCGCCGCGCCGATCACGGTCCACACCCAGCGGTCCGACCACCAGCCGGAGCCCCAGCCGTCCTCCGGCTCGGCGACCGCGTGCCGGACGTCCCCGCCCTTGTCGTCCTCGGAGTCCGGGGACGCGCCGTCCGCCTGCGCGGAGTCCGTCCCGGGGGCCGGTCCGGCCCGCAGCGCCGGATTGAGCGGGGTCACGTCCCCGCCGTCGGCGTGCGCCCCGCCGGTGTCCCGGACCGACGCCTCGATGTCGGCGTCGATCGGCAGCCCGAGGTCCTGGGCGGGCAGGTCGACGACGGTGAGCCGCACGTAATACGCGCCCTGCAGCGGGTCGTTGGCCCAGCGCTCGGACCAGGACCGCACCTGGCGCAGGGTGCAGCTGACGGTGACCGACGCGTCCTGCTGGGCGGCCCTACGGGCCGGTGCCCCCGAGGCGCACGGCTGGTGGCGGCGCAGACCGTCATAGACGTCGAGCTGCCAGGTGGCGCTGCCGTGCCGGCTGGCACCGTCGGGCAGTTTCAGCGTCGCCTCGACCTTGGGGACCTGCCCGGCGGCGGCCGGGAACACCCAGTACAGATAGTCGCCGGTGGAGGCCGCCGCGGTGGCCTTCTGGCCGGGCTCGATCTCGGTGGCGGTACGGAAGTTCGTACCCGCCTCGGTGGGCGCGTCCTTGCCGTCCTTGCCGTCGCCGCTGTCCGCGGCCGCCGGGGCGACGGCGGACAGCCAGGCGGCGGTGCACAGGGTGAGCACGGCGCCCACGGTACGCAGGGCTCGCATCAGTTGGACCTCCAGACGGTGACGCGCCAGCGGGCCAGCCAGCCCCACAGCAACCCCACGAGCAGCCCGCCCACGGTGAGCACGGCCAGCAGCACCCAGCCGCGGCCCAGGCCGAAGGCGGCCACATCGGCGGGCTGGTCGTCGTTGTCCACCACATCGACGGCCAGCTCCACCGGGAGGCCCGGAGTGCGCTTGACCGAAGCGGGCGCGGAGAACGACTGGCTCAGCTCCAGGCATACGGTCCGTGCGGTGGTGTCCTCGTCGTCGTCCGCGTCGGCGACCGGATAGCGCAGCCCGCTGGAGATGACATCCGTACGGCCGCTGCCCGCCTCGCTGCCGCGCACCAGCTCCTGGCCGCCCGGGGTCACCGCCCGCAGCAGAACGCCGTAGTCGGGATCGACGGCGCGGTCCGCGGCCACGCTGGCCGACGCCCGCAGCTCCTGGCCCGGCGCCACCCGCATCCGGTACCAGCGGTGTTCGCCGAAGCTCTCCCGGTCGCTGTAGAGACCGGAGCCCAGATACGGCGCCTTGGCGCACTGTGCCGCGCCCTGCACCGGTGTGGGCGCCTCCACGGGGGTGTCGGCGGAGCGCCTCACCAGCTGCTTGATACGGCTGGAGAGCTGGTCCCGGTGCTGGATCGCCGTATAGGTGCCACCGGTGGCCTCGGCGATGCAGCTGAGCTGCTCGCGGACCTTGCGGTCCAGCGTCAGCCCGAGGGTGTCGACGACCAGGTGGGTTCCCTGGGCGGCCAGTTCACGGGCCACATCGCACGGGTCGGGCAGACCGCAGGAGTCCTCGCCGTCGGTGATCAGCACGATCCGGCGGGTCCCCTCGCCCCCGGAGAGGTCCTTGGACGCCCCGCGCAGCGCGAGCCCGATGGGCGTCCAGCCGGTGGGGCGCAGCGTGGCGACCGCCGCCTTGGCCTCGGTGCGGTCCACCTGGCCCACCGGGTAGAGCCGCTCGCTGTCCCGGCAGCCGGCCTCGCGGTCCTTGCCCGGGTAGTTGGCGCCGAGGGTGCGGATGCCCAGCCGTACCTCTTCGGGCGTGGCGTCCAGCACCTCGTTGAACGCCTGTTTCGCGGCCGCCATCCGGGAGTCGCCGTCGACATCGCGGGCCCGCATGGAGCCGCTGACGTCGAGCACCAGCTCGACCTTGGGAGAATCGGCCGCCGGTTCATCGGCCAGGGCGGCGGAAGGGGATATCAGGCCGCAGGCGAGGGCAGCGAGCAGCCCCAATGCGCCTGTCGCCAGACGTTTCTTTATGATCACCGCCGCATCCTATGGATCATCATCTGACGGGTCCAAAAGCCCGGCGGCCGCGGCCGGGGACATACCGCGCCGGGTGTACGGAAGGTGGCCGGATACTCCCCCGGTAGGGGACGAGAATCCGTCTGGTGTCAGCTCCGGCGTACGCCTCCTCTCTTCTAGGGTTCAGACATGGATCTCCGAAAGACCCGGCCGCGGGGCCGGCGCCTGGCCGCCGCCGTGGCCGCAGCGGCCGTCCTGGTGGGCGCGGGCACCTGGGCGGTGGCCGCCCCCGGCGACCCGCCGTCCGTGCACCGCGAGGACCGCGTGCTGGACATGCCGGGCGCGCGCATCGACACCTCGTACTTCACCGCGGGCACCGGCCGCAGGCCCGCGGTGCTGCTCGGTCACGGCTTCGGCGGCAGCAAGGACGACGTCCGGGGCCGGGCCGAGGAGCTGGCCCGCGACGGATACGCCGTGCTGACCTGGTCGGCGCGCGGATTCGGCAGGTCCACCGGGAAGATCGGGCTCAACGACCCCGACCACGAGGTGGCCGATGTCCGGCGGCTCATCGACTGGCTGGCGAAACGTCCCGAGGTGCGGCTCGACGGCCACGGCGATCCCCGGGTGGGCGTCGCCGGCGCCTCCTACGGCGGGGCCATCTCCCTGCTCGCCGCCGGGTACGACCGCCGGGTGGACGCCATCGCGCCCGAGATCACCTACTGGAACCTCGCCGACGCGCTCTTCCCGAATGGTGTCTACAAGAAGCTGTGGGCCGGGCTGTTCTTCACCACCGGATCGGCCGACCTCGCCCAGGGGGGAAGCGGGGGCGGCGGGAACGGCGGGACGGAACGGCGGGGCGGGGGCTGCGGTCGCTTCGAGAAGCGGCTGTGCGAGATGTACGAACGGGTCGCGGTCGCCGGAAAGCCCGGCGCCGCCGACCGCCGGCTGCTCGAGGCCCGCAGCCCCTCCGCCGTCGCCGACCGGATCAAGGTCCCCACGCTGATCCTCCAGGGCCAGGCCGACTCGCTCTTCCCCCTCGGCCAGGCCGATGCCATGGCGAAGGCGATCCGGGCCGGCGGGGCGCCGGTCGCCGTCGACTGGACCGCCGGAGGACATGACGGCGGCGACCGCGAGACCGCGCGGGTGGCGGCGCGCACCCGCGCCTGGTTCGACCGCTACCTGGGGGGCGACAAGGGCACCGACACCGGACCCGCCTTCCGGATCAGCCGTACCGGCGGCGTGGACACCACCAACGGCGCGGTCCAGCTGCGCGGCGCCACCGGCGACCGCTACCCGGGCCTGGACGCCGGGACCCGGACGGTGCCGCTGCGCGGACGTGAGCAGTCCTTCGCCAACCCGCCCGGGGCGAGCCCGCCTTCGGTCTCCGCGGTGCCGGGCGTGGCCGGGCTGTCCCAGGCGTCCTCGCTCGGTGTCGGCCTCTCCCTCGACGTGCCCGGCCAGTACGCCCGGTTCGACTCGGCGCCGCTGGACCGGAACCTGCGGATCACCGGATCGCCCGAGGTCAGGGTGCGAGTGAAGGCGGACACGGAGGACGCCGTCCTCTTCGCCAAGGTCTACGACGTGGGCCCCGACGGACAGCAGGTGCTGCCCGAGCAGCTCGTCACCCCGCTGCGGGTCACCGGCGCCGGGAAGGGCCGGACCGTCACCGTCCGGCTGCCCGCCGTCGACCACGAGCTCGTCGCGGGCCACCGGCTGCGGCTCGTCCTGGCCTCCACCGACCTCGGTTATGCCTCCCCGAACGAGCTCGCCACCTACACGGTCGGGCTCGTGGACGGCGGTCTGACGGTCCCCACCGCGCCCGGGGTGCGCACCCAGGCCGCCCCGCTGCCCGCATGGGTGTGGGGGCTGCCGCTGGCCGGAGCCGTGGTGGCGCTCGCGCTGCTGCTGACCGGCAGGCGGCGTACGGCCGCTGCCGCGCCCGACCCCGGGCTGGCCGACGTCCCCCTGCAGATCACCGGCCTGAGCAAGCGCTACGCCAGGTCCGCCGACCGCTACGCGGTGCGCGACCTGTCCTTCCGGGTCGAGAAGGGGCAGGTGCTCGGGCTCCTCGGACCCAACGGCGCGGGCAAGACCACCACCTTGCGCATGCTGATGGGGCTCATCACCCCCGACGGCGGCGAGATCCGCGTCTTCGGCCAGGCCGTCCGGCCCGGCGCGCCCGTGCTCTCCCGCGTCGGCGCGTTCGTCGAGGGGGCGGGCTTCCTGCCGCATCTGACCGGCCGCGCCAACCTGGAGCTGTACTGGCGGGCCACCGGCCGCCCCGCCGCCGACGCCCATATCGAGGAGGCGCTTGAGATCGCGGGCCTGGGCAGCGCCCTGGAGCGCGCCGTGCGCACCTACTCCCAGGGCATGCGGCAGCGGCTGGCCATCGCCCAGGCCATGCTGGGCCTGCCCGATCTGCTGATCCTCGACGAACCGACCAACGGCCTCGACCCGCCGCAGATCCGCGAGATGCGCGAGGTGATGATCCGGTACGCCGCCGCGGGACGTACGGTGATCGTTTCCAGCCATCTTCTGGCGGAGGTCGAGCAGTCCTGCACCCATCTGGTCGTCATGGACCGGGGCCGGCTCATCCAGGCGGGACCGGTCGGCGAGATCACCGGCACCGGCGGCAGTGTGCTGGTGGGTCACGAGGGCGAGCTGAGCGAGGTCCTCGTCGACAAGGTGAGCGCGCTGCCCGGCATCGCCTCCGCCCGCCGCACCGCCGACGGGCTGCTCGTCCAGCTCGACGGCGCCGCCCCGGCCCGGCTGCTGGCCGAACTGGTGCGGCTGGAGATCCCGGTGACCAGCTTCGGGCCCAACCGGCGCCTGGAGGAAGCCTTCCTGACGCTGATCGGAGGAGGATCCGCATGAGCACCCTGTCCCAGGTCGCGCCCGGCTACCGGGCCCGCCACACCCTGCCGCTGCGGGTCGAGGCCGTACGGCAGCTGCGCCGGCGCCGGACCCTGGTGATGGCGGTGGTGCTGACCGCGCTGCCGTTCGTCCTCGTCGCGGCGTTCGCCATCGGCGGCACCCCCGAGGGGCGGGACGACCGGATCAGCCTGATGGACACCGCCACCGCCTCCGGCGCCAACCTCGCCGCCACCGCGCTGTTCGTCTCCGCCGCCTTTCTGCTGGTCGTGCCGGTGGCGCTGTTCTGCGGTGACACCGTGGCCGCCGAGGCCAACTGGTCCTCGCTGCGCTATCTGCTGGCCGCGCCCGTGCCCAGGACCCGGCTGCTGGTGAGCAAGCTCGCGGTCGCCCTCGGGTTCAGCGCCGCGGCCATGGTGCTGCTGCCGCTGGTCGCGCTCGCGGTGGGTACCGCCGCCTACGGCTGGGGGCCGCTGCGGATCCCCACCGGCGGGGAGCTGCCCGCCGGGGACGCCGTTCTCCGGCTCGCCCTCGTGGTGCTGTACATCTTCCTGTCCCAGCTGGTCACGGCCGCCCTGGCGTTCTGGCTCTCGACCGTCACGGACGCGCCGCTGGGCGCGGTGGGCGGTGCGGTGGGCCTCACCATCGTGGGCAATGTGCTGGACGCCGTGACCGCGCTCGGCTCCTGGCGCGACTTCCTGCCCGCCCACTGGCAGTTCGCCTGGGCGGACGCGCTCCAGCCCCATATGGAGTGGGGCGGGATGGTGAAGGGCGTCTCGGTGTCCGTCGCCTACGCGCTGGTGCTCTTCGCGCTCGCCTTCCGCGGCTTCGGCCGCAAGGACGTGGTGTCCTAGGCGTGGTGTCCCAGGCGCTGCGCCCACGGAGGCCGGTGACCGCGGCCACGGCGTCCGGGCCGGGGCGCCGGTGACCGTGGCCACGGCGTCCCGGCCGGGTCAGTAGTCCTTGACGGTGTAGGAGTCGACCACCTCGTAGAAGGCGGCGTCGATATTGGTCGGGTGGGTGTCGGGCTGCTGCCCGGCCGATGCGCGGTATGCCTCCTGGTGGGCCTTGTGGGCCGGCGCGAGCTGCTGGCTGGCGGTCACATGGTCGCGCAGCTCGCGCTCGTAGGCGGCGAAGGCGGCGGTGTGGTCGCCGTCGGCGGCCCTGAGCTCGCCCGCCAGGACGTAGGCGGCGATCAGGGCCACGCTGGAGCCCTACCCGGCCATGGGCGAGCCGCAGTAACCCGCGTCGCCGAGCAGGGCCACTCGGCCACGGGACCAGCGGTCCATGTGGATCTGCGCCAGCACGTCGAAGTGGAAATCGGGCGCCCCCCACATGTACTCCAGCAGCCGGGGCATCTCCCAGCGCGCGTCCTTGTACCTGTCGGCCA
Source organism: Streptomyces hygroscopicus subsp. hygroscopicus (assembly GCF_001553455.1). Classification (GTDB taxonomy): domain Bacteria; phylum Actinomycetota; class Actinomycetes; order Streptomycetales; family Streptomycetaceae; genus Streptomyces; species Streptomyces hygroscopicus. Next base: position 28,398 of record NZ_BBOX01000306.1, on the reverse strand, counting down.
GCAGCTGCTTCTGCTCCGAGACGGTCCGGGAGCCGAGGATCCGGGCGGGCGGTTCGTCCGACTCGATGCCGACGTAGACCCGGGCCTCGGTGTTGTCGCGGACACTCATCACGATGCCGCCCGCGACACCGCCGGACATCTCGTAGATGACCTGCCAGCGGTCCAGGCCCAGGTAGTTCGGCGCCGTCCACACCCCCAGATAACCGCCCAGATGGCGGATGAAGTTCTCCTCCGGGCCGAAGACCAGCGCCCGGGTGGAGGAGTGCACCCCGTCGGCCGCCACCACGATGTCGAAGGTGCGCGGCCGGCCCCGGTGAAAGGTGACCGCCACCTCGTCCGGGCCCTGGGCGAGCGAGGCGATCGCATCGCCGAAGAGGTACTCGATCCCGTCGCCGCCCGCGGCGAGGAGGACCGAGGACAGGTCGTCCCGGAGGATCTCGATATCGGGGCGGCTGAGATCCCCGCCACTGGCGGTGTGTCCGGTGGTGCGGAACAGCTCCCGTCCCGCGTCGTCGACCACCGACATGCCGCGCAGCCCGGTGCGGCGCGCCCGGATCTCCTCCAGCACCCCCATCCGCTCGCACACCTCCAGCGCCGGGCCCCGTACGTCGATCGCCTGTCCCCCCGGCCGCGGGCCCGCGGCCCGCTCCACGACCGTGACCTGGAAGCCGTAGCGGTCCAGCCAGTAGGCGAGGGCGGGTCCCGCGATACTCGCCCCGGAAATCAGCACTCGGGTAGTGGGCATGGTGGTGTCCCTTCCGTGTTCAGCGACCAATCCGCGCTTGGCGCAACACTGGCCGCGGGCACCGACACCCCACCGACGCGGCGCCGACGCCGACGCCGTTGACCAGCCACGCCGTACCGATGCCGAACCCACGCCGCACCGACACGTACCGATACCGCACCGATGACCCGTCGGCGCGGGTCGGCGCGGGTCGGCGCGGCCCCCGGCAGAGGTGGCGACATGTCGACGAAGCGAGGAAGGCGGCCGGCACGGTCGTGCGCCCGGTATGCGCACCTCACTCATTGATTAATGAGAGTGTTACTTCGATGTGTTGTGTGGTTCTGTAGTGATCGTTGAGACTGGAGTTTCCGACCGGTCAGCCCAAAAGACCGGTCCACTCGCACTGGTGACGTTCGGTCCGCCCCCCACGATCCGAACAGGATGGGACCCTATGCGCTACTCGCTGGAGCACCTCCGCGTGTCCAGAGGCCCTGCCGCCGTCGCGCTCATCTGCCCGAGATCCCGCCGGAGACCTCACCTCTTCCCGCGCGGCTCGGCCACGGCCGCGGCGTAACGGCCTCCCACCCACCGAACGGCGGATCGCCCCGGCCATCCCGGTGCCGCTGCCCTCCGGCCTGCCCGTACGCGCATGCGTACGGGCCCCGCGGTCTGTCATGACCCTGGCCGGAACCTCCGCGCGCCCACGGCCCGTTCGGTGACGCACGTCTTCCCACGAAAGGAACCCTGAGGTGCTCACTTCGCACCACCCACGATCACGCGAACCACACCAGCCCGTACCCGCCGCTCGCGGTGAAGTGGCGGGTACGGGCGGGCATGTGCTGGCGGTCGGCACACCGGGACCCGGACTCGATCGGCTGACCCGGACACTCGTCTCCACCGGGCACGAGGTGAGCCACGCGGTGCCCGGCGAGGTCGGCCACCGGATGCGGCAGTCCCCTCCGGACGCGATCGTCGCCCTGGACGACGCCCACGACGGACTGGAGGTGATACGCGAAGTCCGCTCCGTGCCCGCGGGACGGGCGCTCCCCCTGCTCATGGTCACCTCCGGCAGCGGCCCCACCGCCGTCGCCGACATGCTGCGCGGCGGCGCCGACGACTGCCTGCCGGACGACTCCGACCCCGTCGAACTCGCCGCCCGGATCGAGGCCAAGCTGCGCCGGGTCCCGGTTCCCGTCGAGAACCTGCTGCTCGACCCGCGCACCGGCCTGTACTCCCAACCCCACTTCCTGGGCGAACTCGACCGGGAACTCAAACGTGTCGACGACAGCCGCAGCGGCGGTGTCGTCGCCATGGTCGGTGTCGCCGAGATAGCCGCACTCGAAGCCCGGCTGGGGCCGCGGGTGCGCCGGGAGGTCGCCGAACGCCTCGCGGGAGTGGCGGAGAAGCTGGGCGGCGTCTGCGACCGGCTCGGCTGGGACGACGAGGGCCATCTGCTGATGCTGATGCCCGGTGTGGACGAGGACACCGCGCGCCGCGAACTGCAGAAGTTCGCCAACGCCGTGGCCGGGACCCGCTTCGTGGTGGCCGACGAGAACGTACGGCTGACCCCGGCGATCGGATGGACCCCGCTGGCCGACTGCGCGGACCGCGCCCAGGCCGTCGCGGCCGCCCGGAACGCGGTCAACGAGTCGGTCCGCCACCGGGATCTGCGGCCGGTCAAGTACGCGGCGTGGATGCGCGGCAGCCACCGTCGCCGCCGCCGTCCCCTCGCCGCCGCGCTGCGCGCCCTGCTCTCGGCGCTCTCGCCCTTACTGGTGCTGCTGTTCGGGGTGGGCATCCCCTTCGTCTTCTACCAGCAGATGTACGAGCTGGGCTGGGACATCGGCTCGGCCGCCTACTGGGTGGTGGTGTCCGGTCTGGTGCTCTCCGCCGGGCTGATCGTGCTGGAGTGCCTCTTCGCGCTGGACGCCGAACCCCGGCCCGAACGGCCCGCGCAGCCGTATCCGCCGGCCAGCGCCGTCATCGCCGCGTACCTGCCCAACGAGGCCGCGACCATCGTCGACACCATCGAGTCGTTTCTGCGCCTGGAGTACCCCAACGAGCTGGAGATCGTGCTCGCGTACAACACGCCGCACCCCATGCCCGTCGAGGAGACCCTGCGGGAGATCGCCCGCCGCGATCCGCGACTGGTGCTGATGCCGGTCGCGGGCAGCACCTCCAAGGCACAGAACGTCAACGCCGCGGTCACCCGGGTGCGCGGTGAGTTCGTCGGCATCTTCGACGCCGACCACCACCCGGCCCCGGACGCCTTCCAGCACGCCTGGCACTGGCTTTCCCACGGCTACGACGTGGTCCAGGGCCACTGCGTGATCCGCAACGGCGAGAGCTCCTGGGTCTCCAAGCTGGTGGGCGTGGAGTTCGAGGCCATCTACGCGGTCAGCCACCCGGGCCGGACCCGGCTCTACACCTTCGGTGTCTTCGGCGGCTCCAACGGCTTCTGGCGCACCGATCTGCTCGCCCGGACCCGGATGCACGGCACGATGCTCACCGAGGACATCGACTCCTCGATGCGCGCCCTGCACGAGGGCGCCCGGATCGCCACCGACCGCACGCTCATCTCCCGCGAGCTGGCCCCCACCACCCTCAAGGCGCTGTGGAACCAGCGGTCGCGCTGGGCACAGGGCTGGCTCCAGGTGTCGCTCAAGTACCTGTGGCGCGCGCTGCGCTCCCCGGCCTTCACCCGCCGCCAGAAGGCGGGCCTGCTGGTGCTGCTGGGCTGGCGGGAGCTGCAGCCGTGGCTCACCCTGCAGATCCTGCCCGTGCTGCTGTACTCCGCGTGGCGCGCGGGGGGAGTGGACCAGCTCGACTGGGCGGTGCCGGTCTGCCTGCTGGCCACGCTGTTCACCCTGTCCGCCGGGGTGGTCCAGGCGCTGTTCGCCTGGCGGCTCGCGGTGCCCGAACTGCGCCGCCGCAAAGCCTGGTTCTGGCGGTACCTGCTGGTGTCGACCTTCTTCTACAGCCACTTCAAGAACATCGTGGCCCGCCAGTCCCTCCTCAAGGAGGTGCTGCGGGACCGCCAGTGGCGGGTCACCCCGCGGCCCGGTGAGAAGGCGGTGAAGCGGATATGAGCACGGTGTCCACGGCGGTCGCCCCCACCGCGGTCAACGGCCGGCCGCGGCCGAAGGACACGCCCGCCACCAGCCCGCCCGCCAAGGCCGCGCCCTCCGCGAACCGCAGGAACGCGGAGCTCCAGGGCTTCCGGGGAATGGCGGCGCTCCTCACGGTCGTCTTCCACGTCTGGCAGCAGTACTTCACCTACGACCGGGACGGGGCCCACTCACCGGTGCCCAACCGGTACGCCAACGCGCTGGTGTCGCTGGAGGTCATCGACCTCTTCTTCGTCCTGTCCGCCTATCTGCTGACGCTGTCCTACGCGCGGGCGGCGATCGACGGGGGTTCGACCCGCCCCGGCCGGGTGTTCCTCTTCCGGCGGGCCATCCGGATCGTCCCGCTGTACTTCCTGGCCATCTCGTTCATCTGGGCCACCCGCAACCCGACCCTGCCCGGTGAGTGGTCCGATCTGCTGCGCCATCTCACCTTCACCCAGGTCTTCGACCGGGAGCAGATCTTCTACACGATCGGCCCCACCTGGTCGTTGTCGCTGGAAATCATGTTCTATCTGGCGATGGTGGTGCTCGGGCCGCTGGCCGTCCGCGCCTGCCGTCCGCTGCGCCGCAGGGCCTCCCGGGTGGCGGTGTGCGCCGCGGGATGCGCCGTGCTGTACATGGGGCCGTTCGTGTGGATCGCCGTGGCCCGCTACGGCCTGGAGATACCGCACACCGAATGGCCGGTGTACTTCGGACCGCAGGCCCGCTTCGGCGGGTTCGCGGTGGGCATGGGCCTCGCCGTGCTGATGGTCGCCCTCGGCGACCGGGGACGGCTCGACGGGAAGGTGGCGGTCCCGCTGCGGGTGGCCGCCCTCGCGGGGCTGTACCTGCTGTCGCTGTGCGGTACGGAGGCGGAGGACTTCCCCACCACCTTCTTCCATCCGCTGTCCGCCCTGCTGTGGATGGTGCTGCTGTACAGCACCATCCACGTGCGGCGGCGCGGCCGGTGGCACTCCTGGCTCACGGCCCGCTGGCTCACCGGGGTCGGCCTGGCCAGCTACAGCCTCTTCGTCTGGCATGAGCCGATCATGCTGGCCCTGTACAACGCCGGGCTGCTGCCTCCCGACGGCCAGCAGGGTTTCCCGCTGGCCGTGGTCATCGTGCTGGTGGTGGCCGTGGCCGCCGCCACGGTGAGCTACTGGGCCATCGAGTACCCGGCGAGCCTGCTGGGGAAGCTCAAGGACGGCCAGGGCCGGTCCCGTGAGTTCTACCCGGAGGCCGCGCGGCAGTGAGGAACGCACGTTCCCCGGTGCGCGGGTGGCCGCGCACCGGGGGGCGGAGGTTATCATCTGGCTCGTTCTTTACGGCGTAAACCTGTGCGTCGGGCGTTCGTTCCCTTGCGGGCCGGGTCGTCCGGCGCACCACGTCCCACCCATGCCACAACGGGGAGAGCAGCGACAATGGGTCGACACAGCCGACCGACCGCCACGCAGCAGGCGCGTGCCACGACGCTGAAGGCGGCCACCGCCCTCGGAGTGGCCGGAACCATAGCCCTGGGCCTCCACGCGACGCTCGGCGGTGACAAGTCCGCCCAGGCCCGCGCCGATGTGAGCACCCAGCAGGACCACGCGCCGGACATCGGACCCACCGTCGACGACACACCGTCGCGAAGCCATGTCGCGCCCAGCGAATCCGCGAAGCCGAAGCTCATCTCCGATGACTCCGATGACACGGACGCCGCCGCCACCCCCGGTGGCGGCGGTACGGACGCAGACGGCAGCGGGCCGCGCCACACCACCCCGGACGCGACTCCCTCCAAGGCCGCGCCCACCCAGGCGGCCTCCACCCCGGCGCAGCGCAACGACCAGGTCACCGAGGAGCCCTCCACGCCGGACCGGACCACCCCGAGCACCGACCCGACCACCCCCTCGCAGCGGCCCAGCCAGCCGTCGAAGACCCACCAGGAGCGCGGTCGGCACGGCAAGGGCCTGGTGGGCGGTCTGGTGGACGGTGTCGGGGACACCCTCGGCGGGGTGCTCGGCGGGCTCGGCGGTGTGCTCGGCGGCTGAGGCCGGGGCCGAAGCCGGGGCCGGGCGGGGCTGAGACCGCGGCTGGGACTGGGACTGCGGCTGGGGCCGGGGGCGCCGCCGGACCGCTCCAGCGGTGCGGAGCGGCAGGCGCCGCGGACCGGGCTTCCTCCGCTGCGTTCCGCACCGACGGCGGGCGCGCCGAGACGGAGCGAGACGGAGAACGACAAGCGGAACGGGAAGCCCTGTCCCCTCGTCAGCGGGCCGGTCCTACCCGTCGGCCGGCCCTACCCGTCGGCCGGCCCGGACGGCAGGCCGTAACCCGCCACCAGCACCCGTGCGGCCCGGGTCGCACGGGTGGCCACGTCCTCGGCCACCTCCTCCGGATCGCCGAACTTGCCCTCCAGCAACTGGGCGACATAGCCGCGGGCGAGCGCGTTCAGGGCGTCCAGCAGCGCGACGGCGGCCTCCGCCCCCTCGCCCGGTGCGATCACCTCGAAGGCGCTCGGCAGCAGCAGGGCCACGAACTCCCTGCTGCTCTCCTGGAGCTCCGGATGGGCGGCCCGCAGCCCCGGCGCGAAGAGGATGTCCAGCCCGCCGCGGTAGCGGGCGGCCGCGCGCACGAAACTGCCCGCCACCGTCGCCAGCCGCTCCTGAGCCGACCCGACCTCGGCCACGGTCTCCAGGTAGATGGCCCGCAGCCGCCGCGAGACCTCCAGCGCGGCGGCCGCGAGCAGCGCGTCACGGTCGGCGAAGTGGCGGTAGGGCGCGCCGGGGCTCACACAGGTGCGGCGCGCGGCCTCCGCCACGGAGAAACCGCGCACCCCGACCTCGTCGATGATCTCCAGGGTCGCCCGCACCAGCGCGGCGGGCAGATCGCCGTGGTGGTAGGTGGCGCGTCCCCTCCGGGTGGGTGCCATCCGGCTGACCCTACCCGACTCGTGGCTCCGGCCCTCCGGCCCCTGGCCTGTGCTTTCCGGCGGCACGGGCCGCCCGCAGCGCTTCCCTCGAACGCTCCACGCGGATCGGCAGGTCCCGCACCCGCTCTCCGGTCGCATGGTGGAAGGCGTTGGCGATCGCCGCCGCCGCGCCCACGATGCCCAGTTCGCCGATGCCCTTGGCGCCCACCGGGTTGGAGGTGTTGTCAGTCTCCTCCAGCCACATCACGTCCAGCTTCGGGACATCGGCGTGGGCGGCGATGTGATAGCCCGCGAAGTCGTGGTTGGCGAAGTCGCCGAAGACCGGATCGACCTCACCGACCTCCAGCAGCGCCATCGACAGACCCATCGTCATGGCCCCCAGGAACTGCGAGCGCGCGGTGTGCGGATTGACGATCCGCCCGGCCGCGAACACCCCCAGCATCCGGTCCACCCGGACCTCGCCGGTGTCGCCGTCCACCCGCACCTGGGCGAACTGCGCCCCGAAGGTGTGCCGCGACAGATCCGCCCGCCGCTCCACGTCCTCGGTGGTGCTGGCCCGCACCTCCAGACCGCCGTCCGGGACCACACCCCCGTAGGTGTCCAGCTCCTCCCGCAGCGCACGGCACGCCTTGTGCACCGCCCAGCCCCATGAGGCGGTGCCGAGCGAACCGCCCGCGAACGGCGCCGCGCCCAGCGACGCACGGCCGATCTCCAGCCGCAGCCGCGGCAGCGGAATGCCCAGCGCGTCGGCCGCCACCTGGGTGAGGGCGGTGCGGGCGCCCGTGCCGAGGTCGGCCGCGCCGATGCGCACCCGGTACGTCCCGTCGGCCTCGGCGCGCGCCACCGCGGAGGAGGGGAAGGTGTAGTCCGGGTGGTGCGAGGCGGCCACACCGGTGCCGATCAGCCAGGGCCCCTCGCGCCGGCTCCCCGGCGCCGGATCGCGGTCCGCCCAGCCGAAGCGCGCCGCTCCGGTGCGCAGACACTCCACCAGGCCGCGGCTGCTGAACGGCTTGCCGCTGTCCGGGTCGGTCTCCGGCTCGTTGCGGATCCGCAGCTCGATCGGGTCCATGCCCAGCGCCTCGGCCAGCTCGTCGACGGCCGACTCCAGCGCGTACATGCCCGGGGTGTGGCCGGGGGCGCGGAACCAGGCGGGCGTCATCACGTCCAGCGGCGCCACCTTGACCGTCGTGCGGGCGTTGGGCGCCGCGTACATCATCCGCGTCGAGGACACCGTCTGGTCGGCGAACGGCACCAGGGCCGACCGCTGCTGCACCGACTCGTGCTGGATCACGGTCAGCCGGCCGTCCCGCTCGGCGCCCAGCCGCACCCGCTGGATCGTGGGGGAGCGGTAGGGGATCAGCTGGAACATCTGCTGCCGGGTCAGGGCGATCTTCACCGGCCGTCCGACGGCCCGTGCGGCCAGCGCCGCCAGGACGGTCGGGGAGCGCGGAATGCCCTTGGACCCGAAGCCCCCGCCGATGTACTCGGCCACGATCTCCACCGCGCTCAGCTCGATCCCGAACAGCGCGGACATCAGCTGCGCGCTCATGTAGGGACCCTGGTCGGAGTTGAACAGCGTCAGCCGTTCCTCGTCCCACACCGCGATGGTGGCATGCGGCTCCATCGGGCTCACATGCTCGACCGGGGTGGTGTACGTCCGGTCCACCCGCACCGGGGCGGCGGCCCACGCGGCGTCGGCGTCGCCCCGTTCGACCAGGCCCGGACTGCCGTCGGTCACCGTCTCGGCGATCTCCAGCCGCTCGTCGTCGGCGCGCAGCACCACATCGTGCGGCTCCCGCTCATAGCTCACCCGGACGGCCGCCGCGCCCTCGCGGGCCGCCTCCAGCGAGGTGGCCACCACGGCGGCCACCATCTGGCCGTGGTAGGCCACCCGGGGGGACTGCAACACGAACAGGTCCGCGCCGGCCGGCGCCTCGGCGTTCAGCCGCGGGGCGTTGGTGTGGTCGAGCACCGTCACCACCCCGGGCAGGGCCAGCGCGGGGGCCGGGTCCACCTCCGTCACCCGGCCGCGGGCGATGGTCGCCTGGACCGGCCACACATAGCTCACGTCCCGTGTGGGGAACTCATAGGCGTAGCGCGCCGCGCCGGTCACCTTGTCCAGGCCGTCGACCCGGGTCATCGGGGCGCCGACGCATCGCTCGACGGTGGTCATGCGCGATCCTTCCTCGCGACGAGGTCGCGGACGCCCGCGACGATCAGATCAATGGCCAGATCGACCTTGAAGGCGTTGTCCGGCAGCGGGCGCGCATCGGCCAGCTCGGCCCGCGCCGCCTCGCGCAGCGCCTCCTCGTCCGGCCGGCCGCCGCGCAGCCGCTCCTCGGCGACCCGGGCGCGCCACGGCCGCGGCGCCACCCCGCCGAGCGCGATCCGCACGTCCCGGAGCGAGCCGTCATCGGCCACGGACACCGAGGTGGCGACGCTGACCAGCGCGAAGGCGTACGACCAGCGGTCACGCACCTTGCGGTAGCGCATCCGGGCGCCGTGCGGCGGCGGGGGCAGTTCCACGGCGGTGATGAGATCGCCGTGGTCCAGGACGGTCTCCTTGTGCGGTGTGTCCCCGGGCAGCAGGTACAGCTCGGCCACCGGCACGGTGCGCGAGCCGCCGTCCACGGACCGCACATGCGCCACCGCGTCGAGCGCCACCAGCGCCACCGCCATGTCGGAGGGGTGGGAGGCCACACAGTGGCCGGAGGTGCCCAGTACGGCCAGATCGCGGTGCGCGCCCTGGATGGCCGGACACCCCGTGCCCGGTTCGCGCTTGTTGCACGGTTTGGTCACGTCCTGGAAGTACCCGCAGCGGGTGCGCTGCAGCAGGTTGCCACCCACCGTGGCGACCGTGCGCAGCTGCCCGGAGGCCCCGGCCAGCAGCGCCTGCGCCAGCAGCGGGAACCGGGCGCGGATGCCCGGATCGCCCGCCAGATCGCCGTTGCGCACGGTGGCACCGATGAGCACCGAACCGTCGTCGCGGTGCTCGATCCGGTCGTACGGCAGCCGGGAGACGTCGACGAGCAGCCCGGGGCCGGTGACGCCGAGCTTCATCAGGTCCACCAGATTGGTGCCCCCGCCGAGGTAGACGGCGTCGGGGCGGTCGGCGATCAGCGCGGCCGCCTCGGCGGCGTCGCCCGCACGGGCGTAAGTGAACTCCTTCACCGGGCGCCTCCGGCTGCGCTCGTGGCGGCGGTGGCGGTGTCCTGGGGGCCCTGGGCGCCCGCGGCCTCCAGCACGGCTTCCACGATGCCGTTGTACGCCCCGCAGCGGCACAGGTTGCCGCTCATCCGCTCGCGCACCTCCCGCGCGTCCAGCGCCGAGGCGTCCGCCACCCCGGCGGCGATGTCCTCGGTGACATGGCTGGGCCAACCGCGACCGGCCTCGCCCAGCGCCCCGATGGCCGAACAGATCTGGCCCGGGGTGCAGTAGCCGCACTGCAGCCCGTCGTGGTCGAGGAACGCCCGCTGCACCGGGTGCAGCGCCTCGCCGTCCGCCAGATCCGCCACCCCCTCGATCGAGACGATCTCCCGGTCCTCGGCGGTCACCGCGAACATCAGGCAGCTGTTCACCCGCTCACCGTCGAGCAGCACGGTGCAGGCCCCGCACTGACCGTGGTCACAGCCCTTCTTGGAGCCGGTGAGCCCCAGCCGCTCGCGCAGCACATCGAGCAGGGTCGTCCGGTTGTCGATGGTCATGGAGTGGGGCGTGCCGTTGATCCGCAAGGTGATGTCGCTGCTCGGTGATTGATGTGAGAGGCTCATACATTGAATGTATCAACCTCTTACATCGCGGGCGAGGGGATTCGGATTCCATGCGAGACGTCGTAGCTCAGATGCACCGGTGGTGGGCGGAGGGTGAGCCGTTCGCCCGCGCCACGGTGGTGGCGACCTGGCACTCCTCGCCGCTGCCGCCCGGGACGAGCATGCTGGTCGGGCCGGACGGCGCGGCGATCGGCAGCGTCTCCGGCGGCTGTGTCGAGGGCGCCGTATACGAACTGGCCCAGGAGGTGACCGCCGGCGGCAGGCCCGTGCTGGAGCGCTACGGCGTCAGCGACGACGACGCCTTCGCGGTCGGGCTGACCTGCGGCGGCGTCATCGATGTCTACGTGGAGCGGATCGACCCGGCGGGCTTCCCCGAACTGGGCGAGGTGGCCACGGCGGTGGCCGCCGGGGAGCCGGTGGCCGAGGTGATCTGCGTGGCCGTCGACGGAGCCGACCCGCAGGGGCGGCTGGGCCGCCGGCTGGTCGTGACGCCCGAGGGCACCTCGGGGTCCCTCGGCTCCGGGCGGCTGGACGCGGCCGTGGCCGAGGACGCCCGCGGACTGCTGGCCGGCGGCCGTACCGAGACCCTGCGCTACGGCTACGACGGCACCCGCATGGACGAGGAACTCACCCTGTTCGTCTCGGTCCACGCCACCCCGCCGAGGATGCTGGTCTTCGGCGCCGTCGACTTCGCGGCGGCCATGGCCCGGATCGGCGCGTACCTCGGCTACCACGTCACCGTGTGCGACGCCCGGCCGGTCTTCGCCACCGCGCGCCGCTTCCCCGAGGCGCACGAGGTGGTGACCGACTGGCCGCACCGCTATCTGCGCACCGAGGCGGAGGCGGGCCGGACCGACGACCGCACGGTGGTCTGTGTGCTCACCCACGATCCGAAGTTCGACGTGCCGCTGCTGGAGGTGGCCCTGCGCCTGCCGCTGGCCTACGTCGGCGCCATGGGCTCCCGCCGCACCCATGACGACCGGCTCCGCCGGCTGCGCGCCACCGGACTCGGCGAGGAGGCGCTGGCCCGGCTCGCCTCGCCGATCGGCCTGGACCTCGGCGCCCGTACCCCGGAGGAGACCGCCGTCAGCATCGCGGCCGAGATCATCGCCGACCGCTGGGGCGGCAGCGGCACCCGGCTGACCTCCCTGAGCGGCAGCATCCACCGCCAACAGCCGATGCGGCCGGCGGCCGGAGGCTGAGACGGGCTCACGGCCCGGGCCGGAGATCGTCACAATGGTTCCCGGCCCGAATGGATGTAGGAGGAATCGAACCAGCCGTGGAGACCGCTCGAAGCAGCGACGACGACGAGATAGAACCCGCCACGGGTGACCGCGGGGCGGTTCCCGCTAGGGGTGACTGCGGGGAGGTCCCGGCCGCGGGTGACTGTGGTGCGGTTCCCGCCGGGGGTGATCGCGGGGCGGTCTCCGTGGGCGACCACGGTGCGGGCCCCGCCGCGGGTGGCCGCGGGCCGGTTCCCTCCGCAGTTGACCGCGGTGCGGGCTCCGCCGCCGAGGGCGGCGCCGCGCCCGCCCCGTCGCCGAAGCCCGGCTGGCGCCGCTGGGTGATGGACACCCGGCCGCTGCGCCACCGCCCCTTCCGCCGGCTGTGGAGCTCCACCACCGTCACCGCCATCGGCAGCCAGCTGACCGCCGTCGCCGTCCCCAAGCAGATCTACGACATCACCGGCTCCTCGGCCTGGGTCGGCTACGCCAGCTTCGCGGGGCTCCTCCCGCTGGTGGTCTTCGCGCTGTGGGGCGGGGTGATCGCCGACCGGATGGACCGGCGCACCCTGATGCTCGTCACCAACGCGGGCATCGCCGTCACCTCCGTGCTGTTCTGGGCCCAGTCCTTCGCCGGTCTGGACTCGGTGGCGGTGCTCATGGTGCTGCTCGCCGCTCAGCAGGGCTTCTTCGGTATGAACTCCCCGGCCCGCAACGCCTCCGTCGCCCGTCTGGTCCCCGCCGAGGAGCTGCCCGCGGCGGGCGCCCTGCAGTCCACCGTCGCCCAGACGGGCATGATCATCGGCCCGCTGCTCGCGGGTGCCCTGATCCCGGTCCTGGGCCTGCCCACCCTCTACCTGATCGACGCCCTGGCGCTGTGCATCACTCTGTGGGCCGTCTGGCGGTTGCCCGCCCTGCCGCCGCTCACCGAGGGCGGGGCGGTCGGCCGCCGACGGGCCGGCTGGCGCGATGTGACCGACGGCTTCCGCTACATCGCCGCCCACCGCATCCTGCTGATGTCCTTCCTCGCGGACATCATCGCCATGGTCTTCGGCATGCCCCGCGCGCTCTTCCCCCAGCTGGCCTCGGACACCTACGCGCCCTGGGGTGAGGGATTCGCGCTCGGAGTGCTGTTCGCGGCGATCCCGCTCGGCGCGGTGGTAGGCGGTCTGCTGTCCGGCACCTTCTCCCGCGCCCGCCGCCACGGCCTGATGGTCATCGCCGCCGTGGTGGCCTGGGGGGTGGCCATCACCGGATTCGGCCTCAGTCCCAGCCTGTGGTGGGCGGTGGCCTTCCTCGCCCTCGCGGGCGTCGCCGACATGGTCTCGATGGTCTACCGCGGGACGATCCTCCAGTCGGCCGCCACCGACGACATGCGCGGCCGGATGCAGGGCGTGTTCACCGTGGTGGTGGCGGGCGGCCCGCGCATCGCCGATCTGCTGCACGGCACCGCGGGCTCCCTCCTCGGGCCCCGCGCGGCGGTCACCGCGGGCGGACTGCTGGTGGCCGCCACCACGCTCGGCCTGGCCGCCGCGGTGCCCGCGTTCCGCCGCTATACGCCCTGACGGGGCGGGCTCTACGTGTTGGCGGGGTTGTTGTACGTCGTGAGGCGGTGGGCCACACGCCCTGACGGGCCGGGCTGTACGTCGTGAGGCGGTGGGCTACCCGTCCTGGCGAGGCGGGCTGTACGTCGTGAGGTGGTGGGCTACCCGTCCTGGCGAGGTGGGCCGTACGTCCTGACGAGGCAGGCCACACATCCTGACGACAGCGGCGGGCTGGAGGCCGTGACGCGGTGTGCCCCGCCTCGTGACGACGGTGGCTGTACTTCGTGACGCGGGTGCCCCGCCCCCTGGCGAGGCGCGTCATACCCCGTGGTGGCGTCCCCGCGCCACCACGGCGCGACGGCCGCGTCCCCGCCCGAACCCGGGGCGGGGACGCGGCCGTCGCGGCTTCGGAAGCGGCTTGGGAAGCGGCTTCGGGCGCGGCTTCAGGCCGTGCGCTCGTCGCGGTCGCCGCCCCACAGCGTGTGGAACGAGCCCTCGCGGTCCACCCGCCGGTAGGTGTGCGCGCCGAAGAAGTCCCGCTGCCCCTGGACCAGCGCGGCGGGCAGCCGCTGCGAGCGCAGCGCGTCGTAGTACGCCAGCGCCGCCGAGAAGCCCGGCGCCGGCACCCCCAGCTCGGCCGAGGTGGACACCACTCGCCGCCAGGCGTCCTGGGCCGCGCCCAGCGCCTCGGTGAAGTGCTCGTCGGTCAGCAGCGTGACCGGCTTGCGCTCCTTGGCGTACGCCTCGGTGATCCGGTTGAGGAACCGCGCCCGGATGATGCAGCCGCCGCGCCAGATCCGGGCGACCGCCCCCGGGTCGATGTCCCAGCCGTACTCCTGGCTGCCCGCCTGGATCTGGTGGATGCCCTGGGCGTACGCCACGATCTTCGAGGCGTAGAGGGCCTGCTCGACGTCGTCGGCGAACCGCTCGGCCGCGGCGCCCGTGAGCCCCTTGCCGGACGGACCCGGCAGCCCCTGCGAGGCGTCACGCAGATCCGCGTGGCCGGACAGCGAACGGGCGAACACCGCCTCGGCGATCCCGCTCACCGGGACGCCCAGGTCCAGCGCGGTCTGGACGGTCCAGCGGCCGGTGCCCTTCTGCTCGGCCTGGTCCAGCACCACGTCCACGAACGGCTTGCCGGTCGCCGCGTCGGTGTGGCCGAGCACCTCGGCGGTGATCTCGATCAGGTACGACTCCAGCCGACCGCCGTTCCAGGTGCGGAACACCTCCGCGATCTCGCCCGGTGCCATGCCCAGCGCCCGCCGCAGCAGGTCGTAGGACTCCGCGATGAGCTGCATGTCCGCGTACTCGATGCCGTTGTGCACCATCTTCACGAAGTGGCCGGCCCCGTCCGGGCCGATGTGGGTGCAGCAGGGGGTGCCGTCCACCTTCGCGGAGATGTCCTCCAGCAGTGGGCCCAGCGCCTCGTACGACTCCTTGGAACCGCCCGGCATGATGCTCGGGCCGTTGAGCGCGCCCTCCTCACCGCCGGAGATACCGGTACCCACGAAGTGCAGTCCGCGCTCGCGCAGCGCGGCCTCACGGCGCCGGGTGTCCTCGAAATGCGCGTTGCCACCATCGACGATCATGTCGCCCGGCTCCAGCAGCGGGGCGAACTCCTCGATCACCGCGTCGGTGGGCGCCCCCGCCTTGACCATCATCACCAGCCGGCGCGGACGCTCCAGCGAGGCCACGAACTGCTCCGCCGTCTCGGCGGGCACGAAGTGCCCCTCCTCGCCGAACTCCTCCACCAGGGCCTTGGTGCGTCCGTACGTCCGGTTGTGCACAGCCACCGAGTGGCCGTGGCGGGCGAAGTTACGGGCCAGATTGCTGCCCATCACCGCCAGTCCGGTCACACCGATACGAGCCTGCTCCGCCATGGTTGCCCACTCCTGCCTGTCGTCTTTCCGTGCCAGGACTGCTGATCACCGGATCGTACGTGGTGCCGGCGCCTGCTGTGGCGCTCTCGGTAACGGGCGTGCGCCACACTTCCGAGAGTGCCGCACCTACGGGGTGCCGTCCGGCAGGGGACGGCACCCCCGTATCCGCGGCCCTTTCCGCGCTGGCCGTCCTTCCCGTCCTTCCCGCCCTCTCCGTCCCGGTGCCCTGTCCCGGCGGGCGCCTGTCATCTCGGCATCTCCGTCGACACGCCGTTCACCGTCCCGGTGGCCCTGGTGGGGCGCTCCAGGATGCCCCGGGCGTCGGCCGGGGCGGGCTCCGGCGGTGGGGCGGTGGACTCGGCGTGGCCGCCCGCGCCGCCGCCCGCCGTGCCGTTGTGCGGACGCGCCGAACCGTTGATCTTCTCGATCGCCTGGCGGGCCTGTTCACCGGGGGAGCGGGCCGCGAGCGGTGGCGGGGTGTGGGGCGCGGTGGCCGCGGGCTGGCTCCGCTCCCGTTCGGGTGTGGCGTGGACGCCGATGGTGTGGGTCCCGTGGCGCAGCCGGTGGCTGACCGCCTCGTCCAGGCTCACCGGCCGCTGCGACTGCGCCGCCAGCCGGCCGGCCTCCTGGCCCAGCGCGGCGACCACGTCCCAGGGCAGGTGGAGCACCAGCCGGACTTCGGCATCGCCATCCGGCAACGCCTGGATGGGAGGGGTGAACCGGTCGTTCATGGAGGGGCCTCCGGTCTCGGTAGCGGCCTGCGCGTGCGGCTCTGTGCGCGTCCAGAGGGCGGGGCGCGCACAGAGCCGTACGCAGAACCGGCGCGTGCCGTTCACCGGAGTTCAACCGAGGCGGACCCCGTGGCCACGCGCCACGCGGCCGGGCGGAACCCGTCAGGTCTTGCTGAGCAGGATCGTCACCGTCGCCAGAATCGCCGCCAGCACCAGCGTGGCGATGCCGTAGCCCAGCCGCTGCGACCGCAGGCCGGGCAGGAGCGTGTCGAGGGAGATCCGGCCGGCTCCGGTCAGCGCCAGCCCGGCCGCGCCGACGCCCAGGAGCAGCGGGAACTCGAAGCCGCCGAAATAGCCGAGCGGCCAGGTGGTGGCGACGGCGTTGGCCATCGCCCCCGCGACGGCCGCGCCGGCGAGCGGGGTGAGCAGCCCCACGGCGATGCCGAGCCCACCGAAGGTCTCGATGATCCCGGCGATCACGGCCATGACCTTGGGCGCCGGATATCCGAACTGCGCGAACGCCACGGCCGTCTTGTCGATGCCCAGACCGCCCCACCAGCCGAAAAGATGCTGTGCGCCGCGTGCGGCGACGATCAGCCCGACGCCGAGGCGGATGACCAGCAGTCCGACGTCATGCGCGAGGAGCACATGCGCCGCGGACCTGGGCGGGGCCGGGGCGGGTGCGGGTGCGTTCTCGTGGTGGGAGGAAGACATGGCGCCCTCGTCTGGTCGGGCTTGGCGGGAATCGCCGAGCCGAATATCCGATATGCACCTTAAGTACTCTTTATTCCACCGCAATGGCGGATTCAACCCGGACCGCCGGTTGCGGAGTGTTCCGGCTCCGGCAGGTGGCGGACGCGCGTTCCGGCCCCTGTGGGCGGCGGATGCCTTCCGGCCCGGTCGGCGGTGGAGCGCAGTCCGCGGGCGCCACCGGACCGTATCCGCGGCAGAGCGGGGAGCGGCCAACCCGCCCCCGCCGTCAGCGCCCGCTCCTCGGCATCACGGAAAGGACGTCTCGCGTGCCGGGGCCGGATGCCGAGACGAGCGCCCGCGAAGGGGGCGGGTGCGGCCGTCGCGCCTGGGGAGTCGCGCCCCTGGGGAGTCACGCCCCTGGGAAGTCGCTTCCCGGGGAAGTCGCGCCCCTGGGAAGTCGCTTCCCGGGGAAGTCGCGCCCGGCGCGCGCCTCGGGGAAGGGGAGTGGCTGTCGGTCAGCGGCGGGGCGGCAGCCGGTGCAGCTCCACGGCGGTCAGCCGCCCGGCCTCGATCGCGGCCGTCATGAACGTACAGTGCGGCTGCCGGCGCCGGTCGGTCGGGGAGCCCGGGTTGAGCAGCCGCAGCCGCCCCTCGGCCGTGGAGTCCCACGGGATATGGCTGTGGCCGAACACCAGTACGTCCAGTTCCGGGAACCGCTCGGCGCAGCGCCGCTCCCGCCCCCGCGCCGCCCCGGTCTCGTGCACCACGCCCAGCCGCACCCCGTCGAGTTCGGCGCGGGCCACCTCCGGCAGCCGCGCCCGCAGCTCGGGACCGTCGTTGTTGCCGTACACCGCGATCAGCCGGCGCGATCGCTCCTGGAGCAGGTCGAGGGTGGCGAGGTCGACCCAGTCGCCCGCGTGGACCACGACATCGGCGTCCGGCAGCCGCTCCAGCAACTCCCCGGGGAGGGCCTTGGCGCGCCGGGGGAGATGGGTGTCGGACATCAGCAGGAGGCGCACAGGCCGACCGTATCGCGGCAAGCGCCGTCACCCCCACCGGACGATGCCGGGTTACGATCTCCTCCGCCGGGAAATAGTGTGCCAAGCGGTGCGATCGGGCGGGCTCCCCAGGGGTGGACATGGCAGGGCGGACACAGGCGCGGACGGGCCAGGGGACAGCACAGGAGGCGGCACAGCAGACGGCACAGGAGGCGGCACAGGACGCGGCGCAGGGCCGCTACCCGCGGCCGGTGGTGTCGGCGGCGGAGGCGGAGTGGATCTGGCGCCGGCTGGCATCGGCGGCGATGGAGGACGGCGCCAAACCGGAGACCGTACGGCTGGCCGTGGTGGTGGGCCTGGCGCGGGCCAGCGGCGCCCGGTACGGCGGTCTGCTGCGCTGCACCGTGTCGGCGCTGGACCTGGACGCCGGATGGGTGACCCTCGAACACGGCAAGCACCGCGTGCCGCGCCGGCACGGTCTGGACCGCGGTACCGTGCTGGTGCTGCGCCGCTGGCTGCGGGTCCGTCAGGAGCTCTGCGCCGAGCTGGCGGGATCGGTGCCGGACGCGCTGCTGCTGACGGTGCACCACACTCATGACAACGGGGTGACCGTGGCCGCCGGGCTGCCCATCACCCGGCAGGGGCTGGTGCTCTCCTGGCGCCGGTTCGTCCACCGCACGAACGCCCGGTACGCCGGCCGCCGCCCTCCGCTGCCCACCCGCTTCGAGCAGGTCCGCCGGGTCTGGGACACCTGAGCCCGGTGGTGGCGGGACGGCACGGGCGCCCCGCCACCACCGGCCGGGTCACCCCGCCACCACCGGCCGGGTCACGGCGCGGGGGCCGCGGCCCCCGCGGTGACGGTGAAGCGGGCCCGTGCGGTCGCCCCGTTCACGCTCACCGCGAGGGTGGCGGTACCCGGGCGCAGCGCGGTCAGCCTGCCGGTGGCCGGGTCGTACGCCGCCACGGCACGGCGCCCGGCGTCGGCCGGATCGCCGATGTGGAGGTCCGGCGAACCGGTCCAGTCCGCGCTCAGCGGGAAGCCGACCGGCACCCGGCGGGCATCGGTCCCCTCGCCCTGGAGGACGGTCGCCGTGACGCCGGCGTCCTGCCCGGCGGCCAGTTCGGCCGGGGCGGTGACGGTCAGCCCGTCCACATGGGCGCGGGTCTGCGCCGACACCCAGTCAGGACCGCCCCGCCACGGTGCGCGGCGCGCCGCCGCCTGCTCCCGTGCCGTGACCTGGTCCACCCCCACCATCGACCAGCCGGTGAAGCCGCCCTGGCCGGGCGGGGTGGCGGGGTTCTTGCCGGAGTTGCCGTTGATCAGGTACGGAACACCGTCCACCCGTGAGGCGTGGAAGGTGCCGACGTGGCCGCCGATGAGCCCGGCGCCCTTGCCGGTGGTGCGGCGGAAGTCGGCCAGCCAGCCCTCCAGCAGCGCCGCCTCCTTGCGGTCGCTCAGCTGGCTGCCCCGCTGCGGGGTGGGGTCACGCGGCGGCACGTGCTGGATCACCATGACCGAGCCGATGCCCGGGTTCTTCGCGGCCGCGTCCAGCTGGGCGCGCAACTCCTTGATCTGGTCGAAGCCACCGGCGCGCAGCCCCAGTCGTGAGGTGTCCAGGGTGAGGAAGCGGGTGCCGCGGTGGTCGAACGCGCGGTGCGCCGGACCGAATTCGGCGGTGAAGTTGTCGATGGAGCCGCCCATCACCTCGTGGTTGCCCGGTACGTAGGTCCAGGGCAGGTCGTCGCCCAGCTCTTCCTTCAGCACGGTGCGGGCGAAGGACAGATCGGCGGGGGAGCCCTCGTCCACCAGGTCCCCGTCGATGACCAGGAAGTCGGGCCGGGCGGCCTTGATCTCCCGCAGGGTGCGGCGGGCCTGGGCGACGATCGGGCTGTCCGGGGCGCGGGCCACGAACTGCGCGTCGGACATCACCGCGAACCGCCAGTCGCGTCCCCGCGTGCGCGCGGCGGTGGAGATCAGCGGATCCGGTCGCACGCTCTCCACCGGCAGTTCGACGGAGGGCGGCACCCGCGCCGTGAGGTCGTCGATGACCACACTGCCGGTGTACTGGCGGGTGGCGGAGGTCTCGGCGAGGTAGAAGCGGTTGACCTTCAGCGGATACGCGACCCCGGCCGGAACGGTGAGGTCGACATGTCGCCATCCGGTCCAGGTCACATACGGGCCGCGGAGCAGCTGGTCCGAGCCCGCCGCGTCCTTCAGGTGCAGGGTGGGCCACGCCCCGTTGCCGTCGCCCTTGATCCACAGGCCGAAGGACTGCGGCTGCCCGTCCACGGCGATCTGCCGGGGCGGGGTGACATAGGCGGCGCGGGTGGCCGTGGACCGCGTGAAGTCGTAGTCCAGCTTCAGCCCGGTGCCGGTGTGGCCGTCGGGGGTGGCCTCGGCGGAACCGGAGGCGCGGGCCTGGCTGAAGGCCCAGTCGTCGGCGTCGTCGAAGGACGCCTCCTGCCGTGCGGTCAGGCCGACGGTGACGGCGAGCACCGTGGTGGCGCCGCCGACGCCGACCCTGACCTGTCCCGCCGCCTGGTCGTGGCGGGCCGTGACGGTGAAGGTGCCCGTCGTGGGGTCCGGGGCGATGTCGAACAGGGCGTGGTCGTACGAAAGGCGCACATCGGACGGTTCGATGGGGGCGCTGGTGCCGTGCGCGTCCAGGCCCACGATGCCGAACCGGCCGGTGGCCCCGGCGTCGGCCAGGCCGACCAGCCGGGTGGTGGGCTGGATCCGGTCCAGCCGGTCCAGGACCGTGAGGCCGGTGTCGCCGTGGGCGGCGCCGCGCCGGGCGGTGACGGTGGTGTCGCCGCTGTGGCGGGCGGTGAAGGTGCCGTCGGCGCCGATCCGGCCGATGCGCGGGTCGGCCGTCCGCCACCGCGGGGCGCCCTCGGCGGGCCCGTACGTCTCGTCGTAACCGGCGGCGCTGAGGCGGCGGGTGAGCCCGGGGAAGACCCGCTCGGGGTGGCCGCCCAGGACCGGGTCCACGGTGGGCGCGGACCCGCGGTCCATCGCGGTGTCCACCCAGAAGCCCTTGAGCCGGCCGCTGCCGTCGGGGGCGGTGAGGGCCAGGCCGTTGGGGACGGTGCGCTCGCTGCCGTCGGACGGGCTGTTCTCCACCCGGGGGGTGTCGCTGCCCGGCTCGCGGGCGACGAGGGTGGAGGAGCCGCCGCCGTCGAGGTTGAGCGCGCTGTAGGAGCCCGCGTCCTTCATCATCAGGCCCAGTTCGGTGAGGGTGACCCCGCCGCTGTCGGCCTGCCGTCCGTCCACGGTGAGGATCTGCATGGTGCGGCCGTCCCGGGAGAAACCGACGGCGGTGCGTGGTGCCGTGGTGTTGTTGCCCTCGCCCTCGTGGCCGACCGCATTGCCGTCGACCACGAGCGGTTCCCGTCCGCCGACGGCCGTGCGCGGCAGGTCGCCGTCGTCCGTGCGCGGCCGGTACTCCATCGACACCGCGTCGCCGACGGCCAGGGCGGACAGCTCGTCGGCTCCGGCGTCCCGGCCCACCAGGACGGTCGCGCCGGCCGGGATCGGGCCCTTGCCGGGTGTGGTGGCCGCCCGCGCGACCTTGCCGTCCACGATCGTGACCTCGGCGGTGCGCCGGGCGCCGTCCACGGTCTGCGCGCGGTCCGCCTCGCCCCACTGCGGGGTGTACGCCCCGATCCCGGCGGCCGGGACGTCGGCGGCGTTGAGCGCCGCGAGCGGATGGGGGCCGTCGGGGAGGGTCAGGGTGCCGTCGAAGTAGAGCTGGAGGACGCGGCCGGCGTCGGCCGGTCCGATGCCGACGGCCCGTCCGGGTCCGGCCGCGGAGGCGGAGTTGACGAGGTGGCCCTCGCTGATGGCGCTGCCCTCGGGGGCGCCGGTCTGGTTGATGTCGAAGAAGTCACCGTTGATCGCCGCGACCGTGCGGCGCCCCGGTCCGGGGTCGTGCTCGGCGGCCAGCCGGGAGACGGGTTTGCGCTTGGCGACCTTGTCGGGGTGCAGATAGTCGACCTCGGTGCCGCCGGTCAGGTCCACCGACAGCGCGTCGACGCGCAGCCATTTGTCCGACTCCAGCCGGTCGTACGAGGTCAACCGCACACCGGGGGCGACCGGCCGGGAGGAGCGGGCGGTCTGCAGCCCGTCGCCGTCGGCCACGGACCGGGGGCCCGTCGTGCCACTGGCGGCCGGGGGCGCGATGGGCCGCAGCATCTCCGAGGACGACCGCGGCAGCGGCTCGGGCGCCGGGGCGGGGGTGGGGGTGGGGTCGGCGGTGGCCTGGCCGGCGGCGCCCAGCACAAGGGCGGACACCGCGGCCAGGGCCGCCAGGGGTCTGGCGAACGCGACAGGAGGCACGGCAACTCCATGGGGCCAGGGGACTCGCGTGGTTCACACGCACAGCGCCCCAGCATCGCCCCGGAGTTGACCGGGCACCAGGAGGTGCCGGCGACGACATGGGAAACACATGGCCAAGGCAGTGCCAAGGCAGCGCGGAGCGCGGTGGCGCCGATCGCCGTGGCGGGTGGCCGCCCCTGACGCCGATCGCCCCGGCCGCCGTGCAGCGGGTCAGTCGCCGGTCACACCGTCGAGGTAGACCCAGGCGCCCTCGTGGCGTACGAAGCGGCTGTTCTCGTGGAGCGAGCCCGTGCCGCCGCCCTGGGTGTAGTGGGCGCGGAACTCGACGGTGCCCGTGGTGTGGAACGCGCTGCCCTCGGTGGTGCCCAGGATCTCCAGGCGCACCCAGCGCAGCCCCGGGTCGAGACCGGCGCCGGGCGGCCGGGTGGTGGGGTGCCAACTGCGCAGCAGATACGCCTCGTCCCCGACGGCGAAGGCGCTGTAGCGCGAGCGCATCAGCTGTTCGGCGGTGGTCGCCCGGGTCTGGCCGCGGTGCAGCCGGCCGCAGCAGTCGGCATAGGCGGCGGGCAGCCCGCAGGGGCAGGAGGCCGGGGTGGGGCGGGCCGGCCGCGGGCGTCGCGTACGTCGGGACATGATCCCCATTGTGACGGGTGGGGCGGGGAGGTGCCGCTCACGGCCGAATGGCGCGGGACCCGGCGCCGATCCGGCGCTTCAAGGACTCGGCCGCACGGGGTTCTTCGACGGTGCGGGGCCGGGCCGCGGAGGTTCGGCCTTTCAGGGCCCGGCCGCGGGGCTTGAACCGGGCAGGGTTGTGTGCCAGTGCCCCGGAGCACCTGACGGGGCGGGACTCCGGGTGCGCGCACCCGCCGACGACCGGCTCCGGCCTGCCGGTGGTCGCGGCTGGAGACCCCATCGGCCACCCGGGCAAACCTCGGGCAGTGCCAGATCATCTTATCGAGTTAACGCCAACGGCTTCTCCGGGCCGACCGGGCGCACCGGCCGCTACTGTTCCCGGGGATCTGGACGGATTCAACGGATTCACGGATGTTTGCCCTCCCTTTGCCGGCCGGCCGAGCGTGCTCGGGATCCGGGACAGTCACCCACCCCACCAAGGAGCCATGGATGTCCGCCCCTGAGTTCTCCCCTCCGTCGTCGACCCTGCCCGCGGCCACCGCCCACGCCGGGGCGCGCGTCCCCGCCGCCGAGGTGCGGACGCCGGGCGCCGGCCTGCGGCATATCCTGCGTGGCCCCAGTGGGCTGGGCACGGCGGGCCTGTACCCGGCCCGGTACGACAAGCCGCCGACGCCCCCGACGCCCCCGACGTCCTCCATGGCTCCGACGCCCCCGACGCCCCCCACGGCTCCGACGCCCCCGACGCCCCCCACGGCTCCGACGCCGCCGACGCCCTCCATGGCTCCGACGCCGCCGACACCCCCCACGTCCCCGACGCGCCCGGAGCCGTCGGCGGCTCCGGCGGAAGGCAACCCGATCCCGGGCCTCTACCACCACCCGGTGCCCGAGCCCGACCCCGTGCGGGTGGACGCCGTCAGCCGCGGGATCAAAGCCTGGGCGCTGGAAGAGGTCGATCTGTACCCCGAGGACTGGGAGGAGGAGTTCGACGGCTTCTCCGTGGCGCGTTACATGGTCGCCTGCCATCCGGACGCCCCCACCGTCGACCACCTGATGCTCGCCGCGCGCCTGATGGTCGCCGAGAACGCCGTGGACGACTGCTACTGCGAGGACCACGGAGGCTCGCCCGTCGGCCTCGGCGGACGCCTTCTGCTGGCGCACACCGCCCTCGATCCCCTGCACACGACCAGGGAGTACCAGCCGCGGTGGGCGGAGTCGCTGCACGCGGACGCGCCCCGACGTGCCTACCGCTCCGCCATGGAGTACTTCCTCCAGCAGGCCAGCCCCTCCCAGGCCGACCGGTTCCGGCACGACATGTCCCGTCTGCACATGGGGTACCTCGCCGAGGCCGCTTGGGCCCAGACGGACCATGTCCCGGAGGTGTGGGAATACCTGGCGATGCGCCAGTTCAACAACTTCCGTCCGTGCCCCACCATCACCGACACCGTGGGCGGTTATGAACTCCCGGCGGACCTGCACGCCCAGCCCGCCATGCAGCGGGTCATCGCGCTCGCCGGGAACGCCACCACCATCGTCAACGACCTGTACTCGTACACCAAGGAACTCGCCGCCCCCGGGCGGCACCTGAACCTGCCCGTGGTGATCGCCGAACGGGAAGGGGGCGACGAGCGCGCGGCCTACCTGAAGGCGGTCGAGGTCCACAACGACCTCATGCGCGACTTCGAGGCCGAGGCCGCGGCCCTGGCCGCCGCGTGCCCCGTCCCGAGCGTGCAGCGCTTCCTGCGGGGGGTGGCCGTGTGGGTCGACGGCAACCACTACTGGCACCAGACCAACACCTATCGCTACAGCCTGCCCGATTTCTGGTAAGAGGAATGGACTTATCCGTGACCAGCACCTCCGTGTTCATCCCCGCCCCGGCGACGCCCTACCAGGGGGACATCGCCCGCTACTGGGACCACGAGGCCAGGCCCGTGAACCTGCGTCTCGGTGATGTCGACGGTCTTTACCACCACCACTACGGCATCGGTGACGTCGACCACGCCGCCCTCGGCGACCCCGGCGACAGCACCTATGAGAACCGTCTGATCGCCGAGCTCCACCGGCTGGAGTCGGCGCAGGCCGAACTCCTCCTGGACCATCTCGGCCCCGTCGGGCGCGGCGACACGCTGGTGGACGCCGGCTGCGGCCGCGGCGGTTCGATGGTCATGGCCCACCAGCGCTTCGGATGCACGGTCGAGGGCGTCACCCTGTCGGCCAAGCAGGCCGACTTCGCCAACCGGCGTGCCCGCGAACTCGGTGTCGCGGACCATGTCCGCGCCCGCGTCCGCAACATGCTCGATATGCCCTTCGAGACCGGGCAGGCCGCGGCCTCGTGGAACAACGAGTCGAGTATGTACGTCGATCTGCACGACCTCTTCGCCGAGCACGCCCGCGTCCTCACGGTCGGCGGACGCTACGTGACCATCACAGGCTGCTGGAACCCGCGTTACGGCCAGCCCTCCAAGTGGGTCTCCCAGATCAACGCGCACTTCGAGTGCAACATCCACTCGCGTCGGGAGTATCTGCGTGCCATGGCCGACAACCGCCTCGTACCGCAGGCCGTCATCGACCTCACCGCCGCGACCCTGCCCTACTGGGAGCTGCGGGCCACGTCCTCACTGGTCACCGGGATCGAGGACGCGTTCATCAGGTCCTACAAGGACGGTTCTTTCCAGTACCTCCTGATCGCGGCCGACCGCGTCTGACCGCCCGCCGACCGCGAGGGCCGGGGCCGACTCCGTCCCCGACCGGCCCGGCCCTCGCGGCACACCGGGGGACAGGCTCGCCTCCGTGGGGCGTCGGCGGGGGTGGCGGGGGTGTCAGTAGTAGCCCTTCTCGCCGTCGATGAGCTCCCGGATGGTGTCCATGTGCCCGACGTGGCGGGCGGTTTCCTCGATCATGTGGAGGAGGATCCACCGCAGGCTGGTGGAGGTGGCGCCGGTGACGCTAGCCCAGGGCGCGGGCCGATCGCACCGGGTTATCGGCGGTGGCTCAGTACGTTGATCACGCGGCCGTTGGGGTCGCGGACGAAGAAGCGGCGGACGCCCCACTCCTCGTCCCGCAGGGGGTGGACGATCTCGGCGCCGCTTTC
Source organism: Streptomyces hygroscopicus subsp. hygroscopicus (assembly GCF_001553455.1). Classification (GTDB taxonomy): domain Bacteria; phylum Actinomycetota; class Actinomycetes; order Streptomycetales; family Streptomycetaceae; genus Streptomyces; species Streptomyces hygroscopicus. The sequence goes on along the minus strand of NZ_BBOX01000306.1, from coordinate 2,760 downwards.
GCGCATCGCCGCGTAGGCCGCGTCCACGTCGTCCACCTCGACGCTCAGATCGGGGACCACCGGCGCGGTCTTGTCCCCGGTCATGACGCTGATCTGGGCCGTGGGGGCGGTGGGGGAGGCGAGTGTCATGATCCAGCCGAGGTTCATCACCTCCTCGAGGCCCAGGAGCCCGTAGAACTCCCGGTTCTCCGCCATCGCTTGGGACGGGACGTTGGGTACGACACGGCGAACGGCCATCGCGGACTCCCCGGGGTCAACGGGCGGTGTTGTTGCTGAGCACCGCGTCAAGATACTCCGAGATCGCGTCCCGGTTGCGGGTCAGACACTCGATGCGCTGGGTCATGCGGTCGCGCTCGTTCACCAGTGTGGCGATCATCTCCGCGGTGGCGTCGGAGAAGTGGATGACACGGGGCTTGTCCAGGCACGGCAGGATCTGCTTGATGATCCGGGTCGGCAGACCGGCGTCGAGCAGCCCCCTGATCTGGAGCACCCGGTCGACCAGGCGCTCGTCGTACGAGCGGTAGCCGTTCGCACAGCGGTCGGGCAGGATCAGGCCCTGCTCCTCGTAGTAGCGCAGCAGCCGGCGCGGTGTGCCGGTGCGCTCCGACAGCTCCCCGATGCGCATGTGCTCGCCCCCTCCTTCGCCCTCGTGCCGCTGGCCCCCTTCGGCCTCACATCCATGTGAGGGTTCAGCGTACCGTGCGGCGGGGTGTGCCCGCGGGGCGGGCGGACGCTACCGGGAAAAGTGCCGGGCGGGTGAACGGACGCCCCTGGCCCGCCGTACGGATGACGACGGGCCCGGCCGCCCGAGCCGGGCCCGGCCGTGCCACCACCGGGCTTCGCAGGGAAGGACCTTCGGGTTGTCGCGCCAATCGAGCTCTCGCCAGCGGTCGGAAACGGACAACGAAACCTCGGAGGAGGGCCTGGTACCGCAGGGCCCTGCCGAGCACACGCCGGCCACCGCCGCCGAGGCGGCCGCGGCCCCCGGCGGCCTGCGGGGCGACTGGCCCGCCGTGGCGCGGACGGTGGCGTGGCTGACCACGGGGCTGTCCCTCGCCCTCGTGTTCGTCGCCCTCCTCCTGCCGACCGAACTCGCCCTCATCCGGCCCAGCGCCTTCCTGCGCGTCCCGGTGGAGGGGATATTCGGCGCCACGCTGCTGCTCATGCTGCCGTCGGTGACGAGGCGGGTGGTGGCGGTGCTCGCCGGGGTGGTCCTCGGAGCGCTGACCATCCTCAACCTCCTCGACATCGGCTTCCACGAGTTCCTCGGCCGGGGGTTCAACGTGGTGCTCGACTGGATACTGCTGGACGACGCCGAGTCGTACGTCAAGGACTCGTTCGGCGGGACGGCCGCGACCGCCGCCGTGGCCGGTGCCGTGGTCCTCGCCGTCGCCCTGCTCGTCCTGATGGCGCTCGCCGTCCTCCGGATCAGCGACGTCATGGCGAGGAACAGCGCCGTGGCCACCCGTGCCACCCTGGTGCTCGGGACCGTCTGGGTCGTGTGCGCGGCGCTCGGGGTACAGGTGGCCGGGGTGCCGTTCGCGTCCAGGAGCACCACCGCGCTCGTCCAGGACCGGGCCGAGCGGGTGCGCAGGACCCTCGCGGACGAACGGGAGTTCGCCAAGGTGGCAGCGGTCGACACCTACGGCGACACCCCCGGCGACCGGCTGCTGACCGGGCTGCGCGGCAAGGACGTGATGTTCACCTTTATCGAGAGCTATGGCCGCTCCGCCATCGAGGACCCGCGGATCGCGCCCGGGGTCCGCAGAACACTCCGGGACGCCACCGAGCGGCTGGACAAGGCCGGGTTCGCCGCCAAGAGCGGCTGGCTCACCTCGGCCACGTACGGCGGCAGCAGCTGGCTGGGCCACTCCACCTTCCTCACCGGGCTGTGGATCGACAACCAGAGCCGCTACCGCACCGTCACCGCGGGCGACCACCTGTCCCTCACCCGCGCCTTCCAGCGCACCGGTGCCTGGCGGACGGTCGGCATCATGCCGGGTGTGCAGAAGGCGTGGCCGGAGGGCAGGTTCTACGGCCTCGACCATGTCTACGACTCCCGGGACCTCGGCTACCGGGGGCCGAAGTTCAGCTGGTCGACCATGCCCGACCAGTACGCCCTGAAGGCGTTCGAGCGTCTGGAGCACGGCAGGAAACACGACAAACCCCTGATGTCGGAGATCATCCTGACCTCCAGCCACCAGCCGTGGGCGCCCCTCCCCAAGACCATCCCCTGGAGCGAGATCGGGGACGGCTCGGTCTACCGGGCCGTCCAGAAGGCCGGGAAGAAGCCCGCGGACGTGTTCACCGACCCCACCGAGGTGAAGACCGAGTACGGGAAGTCCATCCAGTACTCGGTGAACAGCCTCATCGACTATGTGCTGAAGTACGGCGGCAAGAACACCGTGCTGGTCTTCCTCGGCGACCACCAGCCCCTCGCCCGGGTCAGCGGCGACAACGCCAGTCGGGACGTGCCGGTCACGCTCGTCGCGCACGACCAGGCCGTGCTGGACCGGATCTCGGACTGGGGCTGGCAGGACGGGCTGATGCCCGGCGCGAACGCCCCGGTGTGGAAGATGAGTTCCTTCCGCGACCGCTTCCTGGACGCCTACGGGCCGCGTCCCGGCGCCGGCGCGGCCACGGACTGAGTACGGCGGCGCCCCCGTGGCGTGCACGCCACGGCGGGTGCACGGGGCCGGACGGCGGACGAGGGCGCCGGGGCCGGACCGTGCACCGGTCCGAGCGGAGGCCCCAGCCCGG
>NZ_BBOX01000305.1 GCF_001553455.1 Streptomyces hygroscopicus subsp. hygroscopicus | reverse complement strand
GCTGCGGTGGCCGGGGTCAGGCGCGGGTACGGGCGCGGGCGCGCAGGGCCCGGTCGGTGACGGTCAGCAGCAGCACCGCCAGGCTGAGCGCACCCGCCACCATGGCGATGCCGTGCAGCCCGGCGGCGGTCGCCCGCTGTCCGTAGAAGAGCCCGATCAGCCCGGCGGCGGTGATCGCGCCGACGTACTGCGAGGTGCGCTGCAACCCGGCCGCCGCGCCGACGCTTTTCGGCGGGGCCTGGACGTATACGGCGGCCTGGTTGCCGGTCGAGGACAGCCCCTGCGGCAGTCCGAACAGGACCGCGGCCAACAGCAGCGCGACGAGCGGCGTGGACTCGTCGGAGAGCAGCAGCACCCCGCTCCCCGCGGCGAGCAGGACGGCCGCGAGGACGAGCGGCGCGTAGATGCCCTTCGTACGGGCGCCGAGCAGTGAGCACACGGCGGCCGCTCCCGACATCGGCAGCATGATCAGACCGGCGTGGGAGGCGGAGTAGCCGTGCCCCTCCTCCAGCCACTGCGCGTATCCGTACATGACCATGTAGATGACCAGGTACGCGGTGCCGTGGCGAAGGTAGGTGATGGCCAGGGGGCGGTTGCGGCCGATCATCCGCAGATCGATGAAGGGGCGGGGGCGGCGCAGCTGCCACCAGGTCAGGGCCGCCCCGAGCACCAGGACGAGGGGCGGCAGCGCCCAGTTGGGCCGCTCCAGATCCATCAGGAAGACCATCAAGGCGGTGAGCGCGGCGGTGAACAGCGTGATCCCGAGTGGATCGAACGCCGCACGCGCCGTCCGCTCCCCGAGGCCCTCGCCGTCCCCGCCACCGGCCGCCACCCGGGTCCCGGGCAGCCAGAGCAGTGCGAGGACGACGCCGATGAGGGCCAGCGGCACATTGACCGCGAAGATCGCCCGCCATCCGGCCGTCGCGGTGAGCACCCCGCCCAGCACCGGGCCGACCGCCGCGCTGCCGAGCGAGGCGAGCGAGAGCCGGCCGAGCACCGGGCGCGGGGTCTCCCGCCCGCTGGCGACGGACTGGGCGCGCAGCAGCGCCATCGCCGACGGATAGGCCGCGGAGGTGCCGATGCCGAGCAGTACCCGGGAGGCGATCAGCCAGCCGAACGCGGGCGCGAGCGCGCCCACCACCCCGGCGGCGCACACCACGAGCAGCCCGCAGAGGAAGACCCGGCGCGGGCCGAGCAGATCGGCGAGCCGGCCCATGGCCGGCTGTGCCACGGCGCTGGCGAGGTAGAGGGAGGCGACCAGCCAGGCGGTCCGGGCGGCGCCGACGCCGAAGTCATGGCCGATGGCCACCAGACCGGTGGCGATCATCGTGGAGTTGACGGGGTTGAGGACCGAGCCGATGAGCAGCGGGGCCATCAGCCGGGGGCCGAAGGGGTCGGCGGGGGCCGGACTTCCGCCGACCGTTCCCACCCCCGGTACGGAGGGCGTCCGCGCGGTTTCGGTCATTCCTGGACCAGCCGCCTCAAGAGGTCGGTGGCCTCGGTGAGGGTGCGGCGCTCATCGGCGTCGAGGCGGGTGTCGATCGCGTCGAGCAGCCAGCTCTGCTTGGCCTGCCGTACGGAGGTGATCGCCTGCCGTCCCTCCTCGGTGATCGAGAAGACCACCTGCCGGCCATCGGTGGGGTGCGGGGCCCGCTCCACCAGCGCCTGCTCCTCCAGCGCGGCCAGGATCACGCGCATCGACTGCGGCCGGACCAGCTCGGCGCGGGCCAGCGCGGCGGTGGTGTTCGGCCCCTCGTTGCAGAGCCGGCTGAGGACCGCCCGCTGGGAGGGGGTGAGCGCCCCCTGGGAGGAGGCCGCCCGCATGCGGCGCATCAGCTGGGTGACGACCACGGCGAGGTCTCCGGCGATGCGCTCCTCCGCCCGGGGGGCGGCGGTAGCGGGGTCCGGATGGTCGTGCGTTGTCATGGTGCCACCGTAGAAGATCTACAGGCAAACTTGCAAGATTGGGCTTGCAAGTTTGCCTGTCGTGTGTGGAGGAGGGAAGGCGCCCGTAGCGCATCCGTAACCGGTCTCGTCACACGCAGGGTGCCGAATGCGTGACCTTGGGCGGTGCATCGCGCGAGGGGGGGGGAGGTGTGGCGAGTGGTCATGACGGGCGGCCAACTCCCGGCCGAGGTCGGGGAGTTCGCACGTTCTCTGCGGGCGCCGGCGGGAGGTTCCGGTGACCCCGCGCGGCGCCCGGTTCGCCGGGGCATACGGCGACGAGGACGGCGGCAAGCACCGTAAGCGGGACCAGGCGGCGAACGACGGGCGGCGGCTCGTCCGCGACGCGGGGGCGCCTGCTGCGGCGTGTTCCGCGGCTCGGGAGGCCGTCGCGGGCTTGCCGGGCGCCCCCGGCATCGCCTGACGCGGGGGCGGGGTGCTGGGGGCCGGGCTGGGCGGCGTGGTCGGGGGGCGGG
>NZ_BBOX01000304.1 GCF_001553455.1 Streptomyces hygroscopicus subsp. hygroscopicus | reverse complement strand
GGCGGGGGATGGGGGGCGCGGCGCCGCCGCCGGGCGCCGGGCCCGTTGGTGTGGGCGCCGGTGGCGGCTGCCGTGCTCGGTGGTCGGGGCCCCGCCGGACTGCGGGCAGACCAGCCCTCCCCCTACCCCCAAAAACGCTTGATCTGGCGCAACTAATTTGTCAAGCGTTTTTCAGAGGGGGTACCCCACCCCTGCTGTCCGGCGTCGACGTTGGCCCCTGGTCGCGGGAGCCGCCACCGGCCCTCGCGCGCACCGGCCCGGCGCCCGGCGGCGAGTGCCCGGCCCGGCACCTCCTGCCCCGCTGCTCAATGGCGCCGAAGGCGCGAGGCGAAACCCGCACCCAGCAGAGCCGATCAGCCCAACAGAGCCGAGAGCCGTCCAGCCCAACCGCGTCGAGCGGCCCAACAGAGCCGAGAGCTGTCCCGCCCAACAGAGCCGATCAGCTCAACCGAGCCGTCCAGCCCAACAGGGCTGATCAGCCCAACCGCGCCGACCGGCCCAACCGCGCCGACCGGCCCAACCGCGCCGACCGGCCCAACCGCGCCGAGCGGCCCGGCCGGGTGGCGACCAGCCCAGCCAAACCGAGCAGCCCAGGTGAGCGCCCCAGGGCCGACACCATGCGAAAGGTGATCGTCGTCGTTGAGTAACGACGGCGGTATTGCCAGAGTGGTCAGTGCGCTTCTACGTTCATCACAGCCGGATTCTACGTGCGTAGACACAGGTTGAGGAGCTGATCATGGCCAACCTCGTACGTGCCGCTCTCGTCCAGGCCACCTGGACCGGCGATACCGAATCAATGATCGCGAAGCATGAGGAACACGCCCGGCAGGCGGCGGCGCAGGGCGCCAAGGTGATCGGCTTCCAGGAGGTGTTCAGCGCCCCGTACTTCTGCCAGGTGCAGGATGCGGAGCACTACCGGTGGGCGGAGCCGGTGCCGGACGGGCCGACCGTACGGCGGATGCGGGAGCTGGCGCGGGAGACCGGCATGGTGATCGTGGTGCCGGTGTTCGAGGTCGAGCAGTCGGGGTTCTACTACAACACCGCGGCCGTGATCGACGCAGACGGCCAGTACCTGGGCAAGTACCGCAAGCACCACATCCCGCAGGTCAAGGGGTTCTGGGAGAAGTACTACTTCAAGCCGGGAAACCTGGGCTGGCCGGTGTTCGACACGGCCGTGGGCCGGATCGGCGTGTACATCTGCTACGACCGGCACTTCCCCGAGGGCTGGCGCGAGCTGGGGCTGGCCGGGGCGCAGCTGGTCTACAACCCCTCGGCCACCTCGCGCGGGCTGTCGGCCTACCTGTGGCAGCTGGAACAGCCCGCCGCGGCCGTCGCCAACGAGTACTTCGTCGCCGCGATCAACCGCGTGGGGACCGAGGAGTACGGGGAGAACGACTTCTACGGCACCAGCTACTTCGTCGATCCGCGCGGCCAGTTCGTCGGCGACGTGGCCAGCGACAAGGAGGAGGAGCTGGTCGTCCGCGACCTCGACTACGGCCTCATCGACGAGGTGCGCCAACAGTGGGCGTTCTACCGCGACCGACGCCCCGACGCCTACGAGGGGCTGGTGAAGCCATGAGCGACGACGTCACCCACGGCACCGGGACCGATGCGGCCACCGGCCCCCACGCGGCCCTGTACGCCCGGCACCGGGCCGTCCTGCCCGACTGGCTCGCCGTCTACTACCAGCGCCCCATCGAGATCACCCACGGCGAGGGACGCCACGTCTGGGACGCCGAGGGCAACCGCTACCTGGACTTCTTCGGCGGCATCCTCACCACCATGACCGCGCACGCCCTGCCCGAGGTCGCCAAGGCGATCAGCGAGCAGGCGGGCCGCATCCTGCACACCTCCACGCTCTACCTCGACCGCCCCATGGTCGACCTGGCCGAGCGGATCGCGGCGCTGTCCGGCATCCCGGACGCGCGGGTCTTCTTCACCACCTCCGGCACCGAGGCCAATGACGCGGCCCTGCTGCTCGCCACCACCTACCGCCGCTCCAACCAGATCCTGGCGATGCGCAACAGCTACCACGGCCGCTCCTTCTCAACCGTCGGCATCACCGGCAACCGGGGCTGGTCGCCCACCAGCCTGTCCCCGCTGCAGACGCTGTACGTACACGGCGCGGTGCGCACCAAGGGCCCGTTCGCCGGGCTGTCCGACGGCGAGTTCATCAAGGCGTGCGTGGCCGACCTCGAGGACGTCCTCGGCCAGGCGCACGGCAATGTCGCCGCGCTGATCGCCGAGCCGGTCCAGGGCGTCGGCGGCTTCACCTCCCCGCCCGACGGGCTGTTCGCCGCCTTCCGCGAGGTGCTCGCCCGGCACGGCATCCTGTGGATCACCGATGAGGTGCAGACCGGCTGGGGCCGCACCGGCGACCACTTCTGGGGCTGGCAGGCACACGACGGTTCCGGGCCGCCGGACATCCTCACCTTCGCCAAGGGCATCGGCAACGGCATGTCGATCGGCGGTGTCGTCGCCTCCGCCCCGGTCATGAACTGCCTGGACGCCAACTCGATCTCCACCTTCGGCGGCAGCCCCATCACCATGGCCGCCGGTCTGGCCAACCTCAACCACCTGGTCGAACACGACCTCCAGGGCAACGCGCGCCGGGTCGGCGGGCTGCTGATCGAGCGGCTGCGCGCCGCCTGCGCCGGTCTGGACACCGTGCGCGAGGTCCGTGGCCGGGGGCTGATGATCGGTGTCGAGCTGGTCGAACCGGTCACCGGCCGTCCGTCCCCCGAGGGCGCGGCCGCCGTGTTGGAGGCCGCCCGGGAGGGCGGGCTGCTCATCGGCAAGGGCGGCGGGCACAACAGCAGCGTGCTGCGCATCGCCCCGCCGCTCAGCCTCACCGTCGCCGAGGCGGAGGAGGGCGCGGCGATCCTCGAGGCGGCGCTGAGGAGCGCCCGGTCCGGAAGGAGCGCGAGCTGATGTCCCGTACCGTGATCCGCGGCGGACTGGTGGTCACCGCCGCCGAGGAGACCGCCGCCGATGTGCTGGTCGAGGACGGGAAGGTCGCCGCCCTCGCCGCGTCCGGCAGCGAATGCGCCCGGGGCTGGACCGCCGACCGCACGATCGACGCCACCGGCAAGTACGTCATCCCGGGCGGGGTCGACGGACACACCCATATGGAGATGCCGTTCGGCGGCACCTTCGCCTCCGACACCTTCGAGACCGGCACCCGGGCGGCGGCCTGGGGCGGCACCACCACCATCGTGGACTTCGCCGTCCAGTCGCAGGGCCACGCCCTGCGCGAGGGGCTGGACGCCTGGCACCTCAAGGCGAGCGGCAACTGCGCCATCGACTACGGCTTCCACATGATCCTCTCCGATGTGAACGACAGCTCGCTCAAGGAGATGGACCTGCTGGTGGACGAGGGCGTGACCAGCTTCAAGCTGTTCATGGCCTATCCGGGGGTCTTCTACAGCGACGACGGGAAGATCCTGCGGGCCATGCAGCGCGCCTCCGTCAACGGCGGGCTGATCATGATGCACGCCGAGAACGGCATCGCCATCGACGTGCTGGTGGAACAGGCCCTGGCCGAGGGCAGAACCGACCCCCGCCACCACGGCGAGGTCCGCAAGGCGCTGCTGGAGTCGGAGGCGACCCATCGCGCCATCCAGCTCGCCCGGGTGGCGGGCGCCCCGCTGTATGTCGTCCACGTGTCGGCGAAGGAGGCCGTCGCGGAGCTGGCCCGCGCCCGTGACCTGGGGCTTCCGGTGTTCGGTGAGACCTGTCCGCAGTATCTGTTCCTGTCCGCCGACAACCTCGCCGAACCCGGCTTCGAGGGCGCCAAGTACGTCTGCTCCACACCGCTGCGGCCGGTCGAGCACCAGGCCGCGCTGTGGCGGGGGCTGCGGACGGGCGACCTCCAGGTGGTCTCCACCGACCACTGCCCGTTCTGCTTCACCGGGCAGAAGGAGCTGGGCCGGGGCGACTTCTCCAAGATCCCCAACGGAATGCCGGGCGTGGAGCACCGGATGGACCTGCTCCACCAGGCCGTGGTGGACGGCCGCATCTCCCGCCGCCGCTGGATCGAGATCGCCTGCGCCACCCCGGCCAGGATGTTCGGCCTCTATCCGCGCAAGGGCACCATCGCGCCCGGGGCCGACGCCGACATCGTCGTCTACGACCCGCGGGCCCAGCAGACCCTGTCCGCCGCGACCCACCACATGAACGTCGACTACTCGGCGTACGAGGGCAAGCGGGTCACCGGGCAGGTCGAGACCGTGCTGTCGCGCGGCGTTCCCGTCATCGACCGGAGGGAGTACACCGGGCGGGCCGGGCACGGCCGGTTCCTCACCCGCGAGACCTGTCAGTACCTCATCTGAGCCGGGGAGCGAGCATGGACTTCGGACTCGTCCTGCAGACCGATCCACCCGCGTCGGCCGTCGTGGAGCTGATGCGCCGGGCCGAGGACAGCGGCTTCCGCTACGGCTGGACGTTCGACTCCGCCGTGCTGTGGCAGGAGCCGTTCGTCATCCACAGCCGGATCCTGGACCGGACCGAGCGGCTGATCGTGGGGCCGATGGTCACCAACCCCGGCACCCGCACCTGGGAGGTGACCGCCTCCACCTTCGCCACCCTCAACGAGATGTACGGCAACCGCACCGTCTGCGGCATCGGCCGCGGCGATTCCGCGCTGCGGGTGGCGGGCCGCAAGCCCAACACCCTCGCCCGCCTCGGCGCGGCCATCGACGCCATCCGGGACCTCGCGGAGGGCAGGGAGGCCGTCGTGGACGGCACCCCGGTGCGCATCCCCTGGATCGAGGCCGGCAGGCTGCCGGTGTGGATGGCGGCGTACGGGCCCAAGGCGCTCGCGCTGGCGGGGCAGAAGGCCGACGGGTTCATCCTGCAGCTCGCCGACCCCTTCCTGACCGAGTGGATGGTCAAGGCGGTGCGCGACGCCGCCGCCGGGGCCGGGCGCGATCCGGACGCGATCACCATCTGCGTCGCCGCCCCCGCGTACGTGGGCGACGACCTCGACCACGCCCGCGAGCAGTGCCGCTGGTTCGGCGGCATGGTCGGCAACCACGTCGCCGACCTGGTCTCCCGCTACGGCGAGCACTCCACCGCCGTCCCCGAGTCCCTGACCACGTACATCAAGGCCCGGCAGGGGTACGACTACGCGCACCACGGCCGCGCCGGGAACCCGGACACGGCCTTCGTCCCCGATGAGATCGTCGACCGGTTCTGCCTGCTCGGTCCCGCCGAGGCGCAGATCGAGAAGCTGGAGCGGCTGCGCGCACTGGGGGTCGACCAGTTCGCCGTCTACGCGATGCACGACGCGAAGGAGCGCACCATCGACGCGTACGGCGAGCGGATCATCCCCGCACTCACCGGCTGACCGCCCGCCGCCCCCGTCGGCCGGTCGCTGTCGCGCCCTGTCGGTCGGTCGCTGTCGCGTTCCGGTGACCGGTTGTCGTGACGCCCCGGTGACCGGTTGCGTGGCGCCCCCGTCGGTCGGTTGCCGTCGCGCCTCGGTGACCGGTCGCCGTCGCGTCCCGTCGGCCGGTCTCCGGGGACCCCGGTGACCGGCCGAACGCATGTCGTGCGCGCCCGTGAGCGGGGCCCGCGGCGCGGGCCCCGCCGCCCGCGCCGCCGCCCGCACGGCGATGCGTTCACCTCGGGGACACCGTCCGGCAGCCACCGCGCCACCGGCCGTCGCGGAGGCGTGATTCGATGAGCGCATGATCGAAGAATTTCTCGCCGGTGGTCTCGGCGCGGTGGAGGAGGCGGTCCGCACCGCGGTCGCCGACGAGGTCATGCCGCGGTACCGGCAGCTCGCCGCCCATGAGATCGTCGAGAAGAAGGGCCCGCACGACCTGGTGACCACCGCCGACCGGCAGGCCGAGGAGCATCTGACCGCCTCCCTCACCAAGCTGCTGCCCGGCTCCGTGGTGGTGGGCGAGGAGGGGGTGCACGCCGACCCCTCCATGCTCACCGCCCTCGGCGGCGACGCGCCGGTATGGATCGTGGACCCGGTCGACGGCACCCGCCAGTTCGTCCACGGCGACCCCGGCTTCGCGACCCTGGTGACCCTCGCGCACCACGGGGAACTCCTCGCCTCCTGGACCTACGCCCCGGTGCTCGGCCACATGGCCATAGCCCGCCGTGGGCAGGGCGCATGGCTGGGCGGCGAGCGGATCCACAGCGGCTCCCCGGAGCGCGGAGCCGACCTCCATGTCGCCATCTCCCACTTCGACTTCACCACCGACGCCGAGAAGCGCGCCCTCGCGGGCCTGCGGGCGCCGGGAGTTGCGGCGCGGCCCTGCGGTTCGGCCGGTCTGGAATATCTGAACGTGGCCCGGGGGCTGCTCGACGCGACCGCCTTCACCTGGGAGAACGTCTGGGACCACGCCGCCGGGCTGCTGCTGGTCGGCGAGGCGGGCGGGGCGCACGCCACGCTCGGCGGCGAGCCGTTCCGGATCGCCGGGGGCAATGCCCTTCCTTTCACGGCGGCCAGGGACGAGGCGACCGTTCGGCATATCCTGGGCCTGCTGGCCGCCGCCGGCTGATCGTTCCACTGATTCCTCACGAACGGGGGCCGACGTGCCGTCCATGCTCGACGCGGTAGTGGTGGGTGCCGGGCCGAACGGGCTGACCGCGGCCGTGGAACTCGCCCGCCGCGGCTGCGCGGTGGAGGTCTTCGAGGCCGCGGACACCATCGGCGGGGGCGCGCGCACCGAGGAGCTCACCCTCCCCGGCTTCCGGCACGACTCCTGCTCCGCCGTGCACCCCCTCGCCATCGGCTCCCCGGCCTTCGCCCGGATGCCGCTGGCCCGGCACGGACTGGAGTGGCTCCACCCCGAACTGCCGCTCGCCCACCCCTTCCCGGACGGCACGGCCGCGGTGCTGGCCCGCTCGGTCGGCGAGACGGCCAGGTCGCTCGGCCCGCGCGACGCCGGTACCTACCGCCGGCTCATCGCGCCCTACCTCGGCACCTGGGCCACCCTCGCCCCCGACATGCTGCGCACCCACTGGAACGGGGTGCCGCGCGACCCGGTCACCTGGGCCCGCTTCGGACTGCACGCGATCCAGCCCGCCGCGCTGCTCGCCGGGCCGCTCCGCTTCCGCGACGAGAAGGCGCGTGCCCTGTTCGCCGGGCTGTCCGGGCACGCCATCGCGCCGCCCAGCGCGGTCGGCACCGGCGGCCCCGCCCTGATGTTCGCCCTGGCGGCCCATGAGGTCGGCTGGCCGATTCCGCGCGGCGGCTCCCAGTCGATCGTGGACGCGCTGGGGGCGTATCTGCGCGAACACGGTGGGACCATCCACGTCGGCACCGAGGTCAAGCGGCTCGATGAACTGCCGCCCGCCCGCGCGTACATCTTCGACACCTCACCGCGCGCCCTGGCCCGTATCGCCGGTCTCGGCAACGCCTACCGCCGCTACCGCTACGGGGCCGCCGCCTTCAAAATCGACTACGCGCTGTCCGCCCCGGTGCCCTGGACCGCGCCCGACGCCCGGCGTGCGGGCAGCATCCACATCGGCCCCACCTCCGGTGAGATCGGCGCGGCACTGCGGGCCGCCGTCGAGGGGCGCGATCCCTCCGTACCGTTCCTGATCACCAGCCAGCCGACGCTTTTCGACCCCTCCCGCGCCCCGGAGGGCAAGCACACCTTCTGGGCCTACGGCCACGTGCCCAGTGGATGGCAGGGCGACGCCACGGAGGTGATCGAGCGTCAGATAGAGCGCTTCGCCCCCGGCTTCCGCGATCTGGTCCTCGCCCGCGCGGTGGCCGGACCGCCCGAACTCGCCGCGCGCAACGCCAACTACATCGACGGCGACATCGGCTGCGGCGCCTTCGAGGGCCTCCAGACGGTCATCCGGCCCAAGTTCGCCCGCGTCCCGTATGCCACCGCCCACCCGGCGGTCTTCCTGTGCTCCTCCGCCACTCCGCCGGGGCCCGGGGTGCACGGGATGTCCGGGCACCATGCGGCGCGGGCGGTGTGGCGGAGGCTGCTGGCGCGGTAGGGCCCGGGGGCCGGACCGGCCCGGAGCGCCGCGGCCCGGACAGGTCCGGAGCGCCGCGGCCCGGGCAGGCCCGGAGAGCTGGGGTCCGAACCGGCCCGCAGAGCCGGGGGTCCGGAGCGCGACCCGGAGCGGGGATCAGTGCGGAATGGTGTCGATGACCTCGCGGGCGCCCTGCCGCAGCAGCGCCACCGCCACCGACGTCCCCAGGGTGGCCGGGTCCAGCGGGCCCGCCCACTCATGGGCGTCCAGCACCGTCTTGCCGTCCGGGCTGAAGACCCGGGCGCGCAGCGAGAGCCGGCCGTCGCGCTCCGCCTTGGCGTATCCCGCGATGGGGGAGTTGCAGTGCCCCTGCAGCACGTGCAGCAGCATCCGCTCCGCGGTGATCTCCTTCCAGGCGTCGGTGTCGCCGAGTCCGGCTACGGCCTCGATGGTCTCGGTGTCGTCCTCCCGGCACTGCAGCCCCAGCACCCCGGCCCCGATCGGCGGGCACATCGTCTCCACGGGCAGGATCTCGCTGATCCGGTCCGTACGGCCGATCCGCTCCAGCCCGGAGACCGCCAGCATCAGCGCGTCGCATTCGCCCGCGTCCAGCTTCTCCATCCGGCGATTGGCGTTGCCGCGCATCGGCACACACTCCACATGCGGGTGGGTGTTGGCCAGCTGGGCGACGCGCCGGACCGAGGAGGTGCCGATCCGGGTCCCCTCGGGCATCTCGTCCAGGGTCAGCCCGCCGGGGTGGATCACGGCGTCGCGGATGTCGTCCCGCTTGAGGTACGCGGCGAAGACCGTGCCCGCGGGCAGCGGACGGTCGGCGGGCACGTCCTTGATGCAGTGCACCGCGAGATCCGCCTCGCCCGCCAGCAGCGCGGCGTCCACCTCCTTGGTGAACGCCCCCTTCCCGCCGAGCTTCGACAGATCGCCCATCCACCGGTCGCCGGAGGTGGTGACCGGTACGACCTCGGTGCGGATACCCGGCCGCAGCGCGGCCAGCTCGGTGCGGACCCGTTCGACCTGGGCGAGGGCCATGGGGGAGGAACGGGAGACGATGCGGATCAAATCGGCGGACGACATGGCCTAGAGGATAGGCCGTCCAGTCCCCGCCGTGAGCCGCCTCCCCCCGGCCCGCGGAGCCGGGAATCAGCCTCTGACGTCGGGGAAACCCTCCGCGACCAGCGCCGCGAAGGTGACGTACGCCTCGTGGGTTCGCGTCCGCATCATGGTCAGGTCCACCTCCGCGCCGGTCGCCAGACGCTTGTCGAACGGCACGACGACCACACCGCGGCAGCGGGTCCGGAAGTGGGCCAGGCCGGCGTCGGCCCAGGCCAGCACCGGCCGCCCCGGGAAGGTCCGGGGGCAGCCGAGGGCGCTGGCACGGTAGGCGCGCACCGCCTCGGGCAGGCGGCGCGGCGGGGCGCCCGCGACCGCCCGTACGGCGCGGGAACCGGGCCGCCGTCGTGGGCGTCCGCCCAGCGCTCCGCCAGGGCCGCCCGGTGGACCCCGAGGCGGACGGCGACCGCCGTGGTCCAGCGGTGCAGCGTGTCGCGCGGGGCGGGCGGGGCGGGCGGGTCGGGAAGCGGTCACGGGGCAGCAGTACGCCGGAGCCGACCGCCTCGTGGTCCAGCCGGCTCAGGACCGAGACCGTGGCCGGGCGCTGTCCGGCGGGCGGGACGGGGCGGAACCCCTCCATCGGTCAGGCCGTACCGGCACCCGACAGCTGCCAGGTGGCCGAGATCGTCATGCTCGCCTGGCCGTTGGCCCCGACGATGCCGAGCTTGAGGTCCTGCCCGATCTGCACCCCGAACTGCACCTGGACCTCATCGGGCGGATTCGCCGCGGTGGTCACGGAGTTGTGCACCTCCTGCAACAGCGGTCCCAGCGGCCGCAGTACGGCCTGCAAGCCGTCGACGGCCAGCGCCGCGGCGGCTCGCGGCACCCGGCCCACGGGGGTCACACCCCCGATCCCCCCGGGCATCGGGGGCCCCTGCCGCTTCCCGTCGTCGTGGCCATCGCGGTCGCGGTCGCCGTGGCCGTGGCCGGGGACGGAGGCGGAGGCGGGAGCGATTCCGACCGGGGTCAGCTCCAGGCGTACGGGGGTGCCATCGGGGAGCGCGAATTCGGCGTAGTCCGTCACGCCCCCATGATGCCGATCCGCAAGCCGCTGGTCTCCCCTTTCGCGGCAACATCCGGCGTGGACGGGGGAGTGGGGAACGGGGCGGGGGCCGTTGGGCGGGTGCGGGTTTCGTCTCGCGCGCCTTCGGCGCAACTGAGCAGCGAGACGATTCCCGCGCCAGCCGCCCAACCTGAGCCGTGCCCGCCCGAGCCGCCCGGTCCGCCGAGTCGTGCCCGCGCCAGTCGCGCTGCCGGAGTCGCCCGGCCCGAACTGGCCAGCCCGCGTCGCGCCCGCCCGAGCCGCCCGGCCCGGGCCGTGCCCGCCCACGCCGGCCGCCCCGCCCCCCAGCCTGCCCCACCCCACGAGGCGGGACGTCAATGTCGGATTCCTGCGAGCCCGCACCCGCCCCGCTGGCGGATGCTGGACCCATGTACACCGACACCGACCGGTGCCTCCGCGCGGCACAGGCGAAGGACGCCCGCTTCGACGGGTGGTTCTTCATCGCCGTCGTGACCACCGGGATCTACTGCCGGCCGAGCTGTCCGGTCGTCGGGCCCAGGCCCGAGAACATGCGGTTCCTGCCCAGCGCCGCGGCCGCCCAGCAGGCCGGGTTCCGGGCCTGCAAGCGGTGCCGTCCGGACGCCAGCCCCGGGTCGCCGCAGTGGAACGAGCGCGCCGATCTCGTCGCGCGGGCGATGCGGCTGATCGCCGACGGGGTGGTGGACCGGGACGGGGTGCCGGGCCTGGCGGCCCGGCTGGGGTACAGCACCCGGCAGATAGAGCGGCAGTTGCTGGCCGAGCTCGGCGCGGGCCCGCTCGCGCTCGCCAGGGCGCAGCGGGCGCAGACCGCGCGGCTGCTCATCGAGACCAGCGCGCTCCCGATGGCGGACATCGCGTTCGCGGCCGGGTTCGCCAGCGTCCGCGCGTTCAACGAGACCGTACGGGAGGTCTTCGCGCTCTCCCCGACCGAGCTGCGGCAGCGCGCCCGCCGCGTACCGGGGAGCAGCGTGCCGGGCGCGCTCACGCTGCGGCTGCCGTTCCGGGCGCCGCTGTGCCCGGACAACCTCTTCGGGCATCTGGCCGCCACCGCCGTCCCCGGGGTCGAGGAATGGCGCGACGGCGCTTACCGGCGGACGCTGCGGCTGCCGTACGGGCCCGGTGTGGTCACGCTCAGCCCGCGGCCGGACCACATCGCCTGTCAGCTCTCCCTCGCCGACCTCCGCGACCTGGCCGGGGCGATCAGCCGCTGCCGACGGCTGCTGGACCTGGACGCCGACCCGGCCGCCGTGGACGATCTGCTGCGTACGGACCCCCAGTTGGCCCCGCTGGTGGACAAGGCGCCGGGACGACGGGTGCCGCGGGCGGTGGACGCGGACGAGTTCGCGGTGCGCGCCGTGCTCGGCCAACAGGTGTCCACGGCGGCGGCCCGCACCCACGCCGGCCGCCTGGTGGCCGCGCACGGCGAACCGGTGGAGGACCCGGCGGGCGGTCTGACCCATCTCTTCCCGACCGTTCAGGCCCTCGCCGGGCTGGACCCCGAGAAGCTGGCCATGCCCCGCACCCGCCGTGCCACCCTCACCGGGCTGGTCGACGCGCTCGCCGGGGGCCGGGTCGCGCTCGGCGTCGGCAGCGACTGGGACGAGGCCCGCGCGAGCCTCGGCGCGCTGCCGGGGCTCGGCCCCTGGACCGTCGAGGTGATCGCGATGCGCGCCCTCGGGGACCCGGACGCCTTCCTCCCCACCGACCTCGGGGTGCGGCGCGCCGCCGCCGAGCTGGGACTGCCCGCCACGCCCGGCGCCCTCGCCCGTCACTCGGCGCGCTGGCGCCCCTGGCGCGCGTACGCCGTCCAGTACCTGTGGGCCACGGACGGCGCCCACGCCATCAACCGCCTGCCCGCCGCCTGACCACCCAACGGCCGGTTCCGGCCGCTCGACCATCCGCCCGCCCGACCCCACCGCCCGATGCGGACGCCCGACCAGCTCTGCCGAAGCCCGCCGTGGGCCGCGGGCACACCGTGGCGGCGGCCTCTCGCCAGAGCACACCGACCGCAACCGGGGCCCACCGGACACGTAAGTGACCGGCACGGGGGCGAGCCCCCACCCGTGCCAGGGAACCGCCCGAAGCAGTTCGCGACGTCCATGCCGCAGAATCGCCCGAAGCAGTTCGCGACATCCGTGTCGCGGAATCGCCCGAAGTAGTTCGCAACACCCGTACCGCGGAATCGCCCGAAGCAGTCCGCCCCACCCGTACCGCAGAATCGCCCGAACAATCCGCCTCACCCGTACCGACCGAACCCGCCGAGGAAACCGGAATTCCGTGACCCGCACCCACACCGTCGTCGACAGCCCCTACGGCCCGCTCACCCTCGTGGCCACCGGCGCCGAGCTGTCCGGCCTCTACATGGCCGAGCAGCGCCACCGCCCGCCCGAGGAGACCTTCGGCGCGCCCGGCGACCCCGACGACGCCCCCTTCGCCGAGACCGTCCGCCAGCTCGCGGCCTACTTCGCGGGCGAACTGACGACGTTCGACCTGCCGTTGCGCCTGGACGGTACGCCGTTCCAGCGCCGCGTCTGGGACGAGCTGCAGCGCATCCCGTACGGCCGGACATGCTCGTACGGGCAGCTCGCCGACCGCATCGGACAGCCGACCGCGTCCCGCGCCGTCGGCCTGGCCAACGGCAAGAACCCGATCGGCATCATCGTTCCCTGCCACCGCGTGGTGGGCTCGACAGGCGGTCTCACCGGCTACGGCGGCGGCCTGGACCGCAAGCGCCGACTGCTGGAGTTCGAGTCCGGCCGCCAACTCCCCGGGCTCTTCTGATCTGAACCCTGTCCGGTCACCTTCACCCTCACCCTCACCCGGTGGCGCGGGCGCCGTCCCCGATCTGGTCCAGCAGGGCGGGCAGCGCCGTGCCGATGGGTTCGCGGACGACCTCGTCCGCGAGCTCGTCGTACGGGGTCGGCTCGGCGTTGACGATGATCAACCGGGCGCCGTGTTCGGCGGCCATACCGGCGAGCGAGGCGGCGGGCTGGACCTGGAGGCTGGTGCCGACCGCGATGAAGATGTCCGCGGCCTGCGCCACCGCGACCGCCTCGGTCAGCACCTCCGGGTCGAGGTTCTCCCCGAACATCACCGTGGCCGACTTCAGGATCCCGCCGCACTCCCGGCACGCGGGATCCGCCTCACCGGCCGCGACCCGCTCCAGCGCCTCCGCCATCCCGGACCGCGCCTGGCAGTGGGTGCACTCCACGGCCCGCGCGGTGCCGTGCAGTTCGAGCACCTTGCGCGCGGGCATCCCGGCGATCTGATGCAGCCCGTCCACGTTCTGGGTGATCACCCGCACCGGCACCCCCGAGCGCTCCAGCCGGGCGACGGCCTCATGCGCCCCGTTGGGCCGGGCGTGCAGCGCCTCGCTGTCGCGCCGCATCTGCCAGGAGCGGCGCCGGATCTCCGGATCGGTCATGTAGATGTCGTAGGTCACGAGCTTCTCGGCCTCGGGGTCGCGCCGCCACAGCCCCTGTGGACCGCGGTAGTCGGGGATCCCGGAATCCGTGGAGATGCCCGCCCCGCTCAGGATTGCCACCAGCGGCCGGTGCGTCGTCTCGCTGCTCATGCGGCGAGCGTACGCAGGCCCCTCGGCCGGCGGCCAGCGCGTTTGCCCGGACGGGCGGAGTCAGCCCGCCAGACCTCCGCTCGCCATCCGTCCCCCACCCCGTCCCACCATCCGTCCCCCTCTCCGCCCCGTCACGCGGTCCGTTTCCCCGCCCCGCCATCCGTCCCCGTCCCGTCACGTGGTCCGTGCCCCCGCCCCGCCATCCGCCCCCGTCCCCGCCACATGGTCCGCCCCCGCCCCGTCACGCGGTCCGCGCGGCCATCTCCTCCAGGACGTCCGCCAGGGGCGTCGTGGGCCGGCCGAGCAACTCGGCGAGCGCGGGGTCGGCCGGTGCGAACTCGCCCTGGCGGCTAGCGGCGAAGAGGCCGACCAGCAGGTCGGCCGCGCCCAGACCGCCAGCTGACGCCTCACCCCGATAAGCCCCGGCGTTCCGCCCAGACCGCCAGCCGATGCCTCGCCCCCATCAGCCCCGGCGTTCCGCCGGGACCGCCAGCCGGTGGGTGCGGGCCGCCAGGTCGCTGACGCGGGCGCCGTCGAAGCCGAAGACGGCGCTGCGCACCCGGTCCTCCAGCGGTTCGGTCCACTGCGGCGGGATGGCCGCCGCGCCGCACAGCACCCCCGCGACCGACCCGGCCGTGGCGCCGTTGGAGTCGGTGTCCAGGCCGCCGCGCACCGTCAGGGCGATCGTCGTGGTGAAGTCGCCCGCGCCGTGGAGCAGCCCGGCGGTGAGGACGGCGGCGTTGGGCACCACATGGATCCAGGGCAGCCCGGCGGTCTCCCGCTCCAGCTGGTCGAGGGTGGCCGCCCAGCCGACCCCCGCGTCGTGCAGGGACACCGCCCGGCGCACCGTACGGGCCAGTCGGCAGCGCGGCGGGATCAGGTCCAGGGCGTCGTCGACGGCGGCGCGCGGGCCGTCCGCCGTGAACGCGGCGGCGATCAGCGCCGCCGCCCACATCGCCCCGTACACCCCGTTGCCGGTGTGGGAGAGGACGGCGTCGCGGCGGGCCATCGCGGCGGCCCGGTGCGGCTTCCCGGGGTTGACCCAGCCGTGGACGTCGGCACGGATCAGGGCGCCGATCCACTCCTGGTAGGGGTTGTCGACGGTCGCGCTGAGCGGTGGTCGCACCCCGGCCGTGAGATTGCGGTAGGCGGCCCGCTCGGCGGTGAAGGTCTGCAGGTACGGCAGCCGCAGCAGCCACACCTCGGCGACCTCCTCGGTGGTGAAGCCGAAGCCGTGGGTCTCCAGCAGGTGCAGGCCGAGCAGGGAGTAGTCCACGTCGTCGTCGCGGCAGCTGCCGTGGATCCGGCCGCGGACGCAACCGCGCCACTCGGGGCGCAGTGCGAACTCCACCGGGTCGGGCGCTGGCTCCGGCGCGGGGAGGTAGTCGGTCAGCGGCAGGGCGTCGGCGCGGCGCAGATACCGGTCGATACGGTCGCGCGTCCAGTACGGGCCATTCTCGACTGGTTTGCCGAGCATGTTCCCGGCGATCCGGCCGAGCCAGCCGCCGTGGATCCGGTCCGCGAGCGCGCTCCCGCTGAGAGCCATGGGGCACGTGTACCCCACTGATGCGGGTGTACCGGTGAGCCCGCGCCGGATAGGGTCACACCGGCGCGACCTGTGCGAATGCGAGGGGTTACCAAGGTGACGACGGACGCTTCGAAGGCATCGGCATCGTCAGCGGCAGCGGTATCGGCCGCGGCGGATACCGCGGCAGGGACCAGGACGTGGGCGGAGGGGCGGGCGACACCGCCCCGGCGCGTACTGATCGCCGCGGACAAGTTCAAGGGATCGCTCACGGCCGTGCAGGTCGCCGAGCGCGTCACGGCGGGGCTGCGCCGCGGTGCGCCCCGTGACGGCGAGGGGCTGAGCATCGAGGCGCTGCCCGTCGCCGACGGCGGCGACGGCACGGTGGACGCGGCGGTCGCGGCCGGGTTCGAACGGCGCGAGGTGCGGGTCACCGGGCCGCTGGGCGCACCGGTGACGGCGGCGTACGCGCTGCGCGGATCCACGGCCGTGGTGGAGATGGCCGAGGCGTCCGGGCTGCGCCATCTGCCGGAGGGGGTGTTCGCGCCGCTCACCGCGACCACGTACGGCAGCGGGGAGCTGCTGCGCGCGGCGCTCGACGCGGGCGCCCGCACGATCGTCTTCGGCGTCGGCGGCAGCGCCACGACGGATGGCGGCGCGGGGATGCTCAGCGCGCTCGGCGCACGCTTCCTGCGGGCGGACGGCACGCCCGTCGCGCCGGGCGGGGGGCCGCTGCGCGACCTCGCCACGGCCGATCTCTCCGGCCTCGACCCGCGCCTGGCGGCCACCGAAACCGTCCTGGCCAGCGATGTCGACAATCCGCTGACCGGCCCCAAGGGCGCGGCGGCGGTCTACGGCCCGCAGAAGGGCGCGGGCGAGGACGACGTGGCGGCCCTGGACGCCGCCCTCGTCCACTACGTACACGTCCTGGAGCGCGCGGTGGGGGCCCCGGCCGCCGAGTACGCCCTCGCGCCCGGCGCGGGCGCCGCGGGCGGCATCGGCTTCGGCGCGCTGATCGGCCTGGGCGCGGCCTTCCGCCCCGGCATCGACGTGATGCTGGACGTCCTCGGCTTCGAGACCGCCCTGGAGGGCGTGGACCTGGTGATCACGGGGGAGGGCTCGCTGGACGAGCAGACCCTCCACGGCAAGGCCCCGGCGGGCGTCGCGGCGGCGGCCCGTGCGCGGGGTATCGAGGTGGTCGCGGTCTGCGGCCGTCTGGCCCTCTCCCCGGCGGCCCTGGGCAGCGCGGGCATCCGCCGCGCCTACGCCCTCACCGACCTGGAGCCGGACCCGTCCCGCTGCATCGCGGAGGCGGGCCCCCTCCTGGAGCGCACCGCGGAACGCTTGGCGGCGGACTTTCTCGGCTGATGAGGTCGCGTCTCTCCCGTTCGGGTAACGGGTCTCCCGGCTGATCCACCGTGCTCATGCCGAATCGGGCTGGTTCCTCTACGCTCCGGCCTGTGCCCTTGTGGAGGCGGACCGGGCCCGTCCCGGAACGGCGGAGCACATCGCCGCCCTGCCCGGCCTCACCGTCCTCGACCTCGACTCGCCTGCCGCCTTGGCGGTGGCACGTGACGCCGTCGGATGGGCGGCTGCCCACACCGCGTACGTGGCCCAGCCGACCCCTGAGCGCCCGGCCGGGGCAGTGGTCGCGACGGCCGCGGCGGATCAGTGGAAGGGACGGCCGGTGCGGATCCTCGACGTGGGGCAGTGACGTCAGCCGTAACCCGAAAACGCCGTGGGGCCCGAGCGGGAAGCTCGGGCCCCACGGCGTTTCCGTCCGAGGACAGGCGGCCTTACGGCCGCTAGGGCAGCTGGGCCGCCCTCGCCTCGCGGCGGTTGTCGCGGAAGGCGTTGACCCGGCGGGCCGTGGCGAAGAGGGGGATCACCGCGCCCATGACGACCTGCAGGGCGCAGGCCGACTGGAGCAGCAGCTCGCCGCCGGGGGCCTCGAAGGCCCAGGCCGCCAGCAGCAACATGCTGGTCACGATCCAGCTGAGCATGGCCACCGCGAGCCGGCCGCGCGGCTTGGGGTACTCCACCCGGCTCACCATCAGCCAGGCGACACCGATAATGGCCAGCAGGGTCGGCACGAATGGCAGGCCCAGCAGGACCACCGAGACGACCGTCAGGGCGCCGAAGGGGCTCGGCATGCCCTGGAAGACGCCGTCACGCAGCGTGACGCAGGAGAATCTGGCCAGCCGTAGCACCACCGCCAGCAGCACCACGATCGCGCCCACCACCGAGACCCGCTGATAGGCGTCGTCGGAGACCATGCCCCACACCAGTACGAAGTACGCCGGGGCCAGTCCGAAGCTGATCAGGTCGGAGAGGTTGTCCAGCTCCGCGCCCATCGCCGAGCTGCGCAGCTTGCGCGCGACCAGCCCGTCGAAGAGGTCGAAGACGGAGGCGAGCAGCATCAGCATCACGGCCGAGGCGGCGCTGTGCCGGGTCATCCCGCCGTCCTCGCTGCCCGTGAGGTGCGGGATGAGGACGCCGGTGGTGGTGAAGTAGACCGCCAGGAAGCCACAGGTGGCGTTGCCCAGGGTCAGCGTGTCGGCTATCGACAGGCGCGTCGACAGCGGCATGTCGTCCGTCTCGTCGACGGAGTCCACCTCGGCTTCCGGAACCCAGGCGGCCTGTGTGTCGGGATCAATCACGGTCAAGGCGAGTCACCCCCGCGGTGGTGGCCTGGCCGACCTCGACCGCGACATCGACACCCTCGGGAAGGTAGATGTCGACGCGCGAGCCGAAGCGGATGAGACCGATCCGCTCACCCTGTTCGACCTTGGTGCCCTGCGGCACATAGGGCACGATACGCCGGGCGACTGCACCGGCGATCTGGACCATCTCGATGTCGCCGAGTTCGGTGTCGAAGTGCCAGACGACCCGCTCGTTGTTCTCGCTCTCCTTGTTGAAGGCGGGAACGAAGCCACCGGGGATGTGCTCCACGGAGGTCACCGTGCCGGCCAGCGGGGCGCGGTTGACGTGCACGTTGAGCGGGCTCATGAAGATGGCGACGCGGGTGCGCCCGTCCTTCCACGGCATGATGCTCTGCACCACACCGTCGGCCGGAGAGATCACCCGGCCTTGGGTGATCTCTCTCTCGGGGTCGCGGAAGAACCACAGCATGCCCGCCGCGAGCGCGGTGGCGGGCACGGCGACCGCCGTCCAGCGTCCGGAGCGGCGGGCCCGGGCAAGGCTGACCGCCGCGGTGGCGACGGTCGGGAGGAGCCACGGCGACGCTCCGCGCGCGAGGCGTACACCAACCAAGCTGTCGCGTTGTGCAGAGGAATGGCTGTGGGGCATGGATGACCTTCGTAGCGGAGGATGCCGCGACGCGAGACTGGGGACGGCGGCTTTCCGGGATGGTATCGGTTGCGAGCGGTAACTGGGCAAGCGCCAGGGCCTGTCGGTGGCTTGTCAGTGACCGAAGCCCCTGGCGCGGTGTGACCTTCTTCTCTCGGATACCACCCCAAAAGGGACGTTCAGTCTTGGGTTCGGTATTCCTCCAGGAGCCTCCGTCCAATAATCATTTTCTGAATCTCGGCGGTACCTTCGCCGATGAGGAGCATCGGTGCCTCCCGGTAGAGGCGCTCGATCTCGTATTCCTTGGAGAAGCCGTACCCGCCGTGGATGCGGAAGGCGTCCTCCACGACCTCTTTGCAGTACTCCGACGCCAGGTACTTCGCCATTCCCGCCTCGAGGTCGTTGCGCGCGCCGGAGTCCTTCTTCCGGGCCGCGTTGACCATCATCGCATGAGCGGCCTCGACCTTTGTTCCCATTTCCGCCAGTTTGAACTGGATGGCCTGGTGCTGGGCGATGGGCTTGCCGAAGGTGTGCCGCTGCTGTGCGTACGCGATGCCCAGCTCGAACGCGCGCCGCGCCACACCGCAGCCGCGGGCGGCCACGTTCACCCGGCCGACCTCCACTCCGTCCATCATTTGGTAAAAACCTCGGTCCGGCGTCCCGCCGAGCACCCGATCGGCCGGAATGCGCAGTCCGTCCATGATGAGCTCGGTGGTGTCGACCCCCTTGTAGCCCATCTTCTCGATCTTCCCGGGGATGGTCAGACCGGGCCGGACCTCCCCGAAGCCCGGCTCCTTCTCGACCAGGAAGGTCGTCATCGTCTTGTGCGGCGCGACCCCCTCCCGGGGCTCGCCGGTCCGGCACAGCACCGCCACCAGGGTGGAGGTGGCGCCATTGGTCAGCCACATCTTCTGCCCGTTCAGGACGTACTCGTCGCCGTCCCGCACCGCCTTGCTGGTGATCGCCGACACATCCGAGCCCAGCCCCGGCTCCGACATCGAGAAGGCGCCCCGGACCTCGCCCAGCGCCATCTTGGGCAGGAAATACTCCTTCTGCTCCGCGGTGCCGTGCCGCCCCAGCATGTACGCCACGATGAAGTGCGTGTTGATGATGCCCGACACGCTCATCCAGCCGCGGGCGATCTCCTCGACACACAGCGCGTAGGTGAGCAGGGACTCACCCAGACCGCCGTATTCCTCCGGGATCATCAGACCGAAGACGCCCAGCTCCTTCAGCCCCTCGACGATCGCGGTCGGATATTCGTCGCGATGTTCCAGCTCGGTCGCGACCGGCAGGATCTCCTTGTCGACAAAATTCCTGACCGTGGAGAGGATCTCCCGCTGGATGTCGGTCAGGCCCTCCGTCTGTGCGAGGCGGCTCATATCACTGCTCTCCCAGCTCCGGGCGGCCCGGCTGCTCTCCGCCCCGCTCCTTGATGTACGTGGCGGTCGGCACCATCACCTTGCGCCGGAAGACACAGACCAGGGTGCCGTCCTGCTTGTAGCCCTTGGTCTCCACCTGCACGATGCCCCGGTCCGATTTCGACTTCGACGGCCTCTTGTCCAGGACCGTCGTCTCGCCGTAGATCGTGTCGCCGTGGAAGGTGGGCGCGACGTGCCGCAGCGACTCGATCTCCAGATTGGCGATCGCCTTTCCCGAGACATCGGGCACCGACATGCCCAGCAGCAAGGAGTAGATGTAGTTCCCGACCACGACGTTCCTGCCGAAATCGGTCGTCTTCTCGGCGTAGTTGCTGTCCATGTGCAGCGGGTGGTGGTTCATGGTGAGCAGACAGAAGAGGTGATCGTCGTACTCGGTGACCGTCTTCCCCGGCCAGTGCCGGTAGACGTCGCCCACCGTGAACTCCTCATAGGTCCGGCCGAACTGCATGACTCACGCCTCCGGGGGCTCGAAGGTGGACGTACGGGTCATCCCGGCCGCGCGGCCCTTGCCCGCGATGACCAGGGCCATCTTGCGGCTGGCCTCGTCGATCATCTCGTCGCCGAGCATCGCCGAGCCCTTCAGGCCGCCCGCCTCCGAGGTGTAGTGGTCATAGGCGTCCAGGATCAGCTCGGCGTGGTCGTAGTCCTCCTGGGACGGCGAGAAGACCTCGTTGGCCGCCTCCACCTGCCCCGGGTGCAGCACCCACTTGCCGTCGTAGCCGAGGGCGGCGGCGCGCCCGGCCACCTCGCGGAAGCCGTCCACGTTCCGGATCTGGAGGTAGGGGCCGTCGATCGCCTGGAGGTCGTGGGTGCGGGCGGCCATCAGGATCCGCATCAGGATGTAGTGGTAGGCGTCCGCCGGGTAGCCGGGCGGCTGCTCGCCCACGACCAGCGACTTCATGTTGATGGACGCCATGAAGTCGGCCGGGCCGAAGACGATGGTCTCCAGCCGCGGCGAGGCGGCCGCGATCTCGTCCACGTTGACCAGGCCCCTGGCGTTCTCGATCTGCGCCTCGATGCCGATCCGCCCGACCTCGAAGCCCATCGTCTTCTCGATCTGGGTCAGCAGCAGGTCGAGCGCGATCACCTGCTGGGCGTCCTGCACCTTCGGCAGCATGATGCAGTCCAGGTTGGGCCCCGCCCCCTCGACGACCGTGATGACGTCCCGGTACGTCCAGTGGGTGGTCCAGTCGTTGACCCGCACCACCCGGGTCTTACCGGTCCAGTCGCCCTCGTTCAGCGCCTTGACGATCGTGTGCCGGGCGTCCTCCTTGGCCAGCGGCGCACAGGCGTCCTCCAGGTCCAGGAAGACCTGGTCGGCCGGGAGCCCCTGGGCCTTCTCCAGGAAACGCGGATTGGAGCCGGGGACGGCCAGGCAGGAGCGGCGGGGGCGCAGCCGGGCGGCGGCCGGGGAGCGGTCGGGGGCGGTCATACGGGTACCTCCAGAGGGGGAAGCGTGTTCGCGGCGCGGATCTCGTCGACGATACGGCCGATGATCTCCGTGATGCCGAAGTCCTTGGGGGTGAAAACCGCGGCGACGCCCGCCGCACGCAGTGCGGCGGCGTCCGCGGCCGGGATGATCCCGCCGACGACGACGGGGATGTCTCCGGCGCCCGCGCCGCGCAGCCGCTCCAGGACGTCGGGCACCAGCTCGGCGTGCGACCCGGACAGGATGGACAGCCCGACGCAGTGCACGTCCTCGGCCACGGCCGCCGCGACGATCTGCTCGGGAGTGAGCCGGATGCCCTGGTAGACCACCTCGAAGCCGGCGTCCCTGGCCCGTACCGCGATCTGCTCGGCGCCATTGCTGTGCCCGTCCAGACCGGGCTTGCCGACCAGCAGCCGCAGCCTGCCGCCGCCCAGCTCGGCGGCGGTCTTGCCGACCTTCTCGCGGACGGCGGCCAGCGGGGAGCCCGCCTCCGCGGCGACGGCCACCGGCGCGCCGCCGACCCCGGTGGGGGCGCGGAACTCGCCGAAGACATCGCGCAGCGCCCAGGCCCACTCCCCGGTGGTCACGCCCGCGCGGGCGCAGCGCAGGGTCGCGGGCATCAGGTTCTCGGTTCCCGCGGCGGCCTTGCGGAGGGCGGCGAGGGCCTCCTGGGCGGGGCCCTCCTCGCGCCGCTCGCGCCAGGCGTGCAGGGCCGAGACCACCCGTGCCTCGTTCTGCGGGTCCACCGTCATGATCGCGGTGTCGAGATCGGCGGTGAGCGGATTGGGCTCGGTGGACTGGTAGCAGTTGACGCCGACGATCTTCTCCTCGCCCGCCTCGATCCGCGCCCTGCGTTCGGCGTGGGAGGCCACCAGCTGCGCCTTGAGGTAGCCGGACTCCACGGCGGCCATCGCCCCGCCCATCTCCTGGATCCGCTCGATCTCCGCCTCGGCCTCCTCGACCAGCGCGGCGACCTTGGTCTCGATCACCCGGGAGCCCTCGAAGATGTCGTCGTACTCCAGCAGATCGCTCTCATGGGCGAGCACCTGCTGGATGCGCAGCGACCACTGCTGGTCCCAGGGGCGGGGCAGACCCAGCGCCTCGTTCCAGGCCGGGAGCTGGACGGCGCGGGCGCGGGCGTCCTTGGAGAGGGTGACGGCCAGCATCTCCAGGACGATGCGCTGGACGTTGTTCTCCGGCTGGGCCTCGGTCAGGCCGAGCGAGTTCACCTGGACGCCGTAGCGGAACCGGCGGTGCTTGGGGTTCTCGATGCCGTAGCGCTCACGGGTGATCCGGTCCCAGACGCGGCCGAAGGCGCGCATCTTGCACATCTCCTCGATGAACCGGACGCCCGCGTTCACGAAGAAGGAGATCCGGGCCACCACGTCGCCCTTGCGGTCCTCGGGAACCTGGCCGGAGGCGAACACCGCGTCCAGGACGGAGATCGCCGTGGCCATCGCGTAGGCGATCTCCTGCACCGGAGTGGCCCCGGCCTCCTGCAGGTGGTAGCTGCAGATGTTGATCGGATTCCACTTGGGGATGTGGTGGACCGTGTACGCGATCATGTCGGTGGTCAGCCGCAGGCTCGGACCCGGCGGGAAGACATGCGTACCGCGCGAGAGGTACTCCTTGACGATGTCGTTCTGCGTGGTGCCCTGGAGCGTGGCGACATCGGCGCCGTGCTCCTCCGCGACGACCTGGTACAGCGCCAGCAGCCACATGGCGGTGGCGTTGATGGTCATGGAGGTGTTCATCCGTTCCAGGGGGATCTCCTGGAACAGCCGCCGCATGTCGCCCAGATGGGAGACCGGGACCCCGACCCGGCCCACCTCGCCACGGGCGAGGACGTGGTCCGGGTCGTAGCCGGTCTGGGTGGGCAGGTCGAAGGCGACCGAGAGTCCGGTCTGGCCCTTGGCCAGATTGCGCCGGTACAGCTCGTTGGACGCCTCGGCGGTCGAGTGCCCGGCGTAGGTCCGCATCAGCCAGGGCCGGTCCTTGGGGCGGGGCTCGCCACTCATCGGGCGCCCTCGCCGTGGTTGCCGGTCCGCTGCGGCGCGTCGTCGCGGCTGCGCTCGCCGGTCCGCTCCGACGCGTCGTCATGACTGTGCTTGCCGGTCCGCTCCGACGCGTCGTCACGGCTGCGCTTGCCGGTCCGCTCCGACGCGTCGTCGCGACTGTGCTTGCCGGTCCGCTCCGACGCGTCGTCGCGGAACAGGTTGATGGCGTCGATGTGCCGGTCGCGCATCGCCTGGTCGCGCACGCCCATGCCCTCCTCGGGGGCCAGGCACAGCACGCCGACCTTGCCCTGGTGGACGTTGCGGTGGACGTCGTACGCGGCCTGGCCGGTCTCCTCCAGCCGGTAGGTCCGGGACAGCGTCGGGTGGATCCTGCCCTTGGCGATCAGGCGGTTGGCCTCCCACGCCTCGCGGTAGTTGGCGAAGTGCGAGCCGATGATCCGCTTCAGCGACATCCACAGATAGCGGTTGTCGTACTCATGGGTGTAGCCGGAGGTCGATGCGCAGGTGGCGATCGTGCCGCCCTTGCGGGTGACGTAGACGGACGCGCCGAAGGTCTCCCGGCCCGGGTGCTCGAAGACGATGTCCACGTCCTCGCCGCCGGTCAGTTCGCGGATCTTCTTGCCGAACCGCTTCCACTCGCGCGGGTCCTGGGTGTTCTCGTCCTTCCAGAACCTGTAGTTCTCGGCGGTCCGGTCGATGATCGCCTCGGCGCCCATCCGGCGGCAGATCTCCGCCTTCCGCGGCGAGGAGACCACACAGATCGGGTTGGCCCCGCCGGCCAGCGCGAACTGGGTGGCGTAGGAGCCGAGTCCGCCGCTCGCGCCCCAGATCAGGACGTTGTCGCCCTGTTTCATCCCGGCGCCGTTGCGGGAGACCAGCTGCCGGTAGGCGGTGGAGTTGACCAGGCCCGGGGCGGCCGCCTCCTCCCAGCTCAGATGGGCCGGTTTGGGCATCAGCTGGTTGGACTTGACCAGGGCGATCTCGGCGAGCCCGCCGAAGTTGGTCTCGAAGCCCCAGATGCGCTGCTCGGGGTCGAGCATGGTGTCGTTGTGGCCGTCGGCGCTCTCCAGCTCGACCGACAGACAGTGCGCGACGACCTCGGCGCCCGGTTTCCAGGCGTTCACCCCGGGGCCGGTGCGCAGCACGACGCCCGCGAGGTCGGAGCCGATGATGTGGTACGGCAGGTCGTGCCGCTTGGTCAGGGAGGAGAGCTTGCCGTACCGCTCCAGGAAGCCGAAGGTCGGCAGCGGCTCGAAGATCGAGGTCCACACGGAGTTGTAGTTGACCGAGCTGGCCATCACGGCGACGAGGGCCTCGCCGGGGCCCAGCTCGGGCACCGGCACCTCGTCCACGTGCAGTGACTTGCGGGGGTCCTTCTCCCGCGTGGTGAGGCCCGCGAACATGTCGGCCTCGTCCTTGCGCACGGTCACCGCGCGGTACGACTCGGGGATGCGCAGTGCCGCGAAGTCCTCGGGGGTGGTGTCCGACGCCAGGATCGCGTCGAGTATCTCGTTCATCGGTGCCTCCGGCGAAGCGCCCACGGGGGACGCCTGAGGGAACGCTGGGCTCGTGACGGGTGATGCTGATGCGGTGCCGTCGGTTCGGCGGAGGTGGTTCTCATGTGGCGCGGGTGGCGCCGGGTGCCTGGTGACGCAGGCTCGTCCGGGCGCGCAAAGCGGCTTGCGGGGACAGCCGGCGCGCGGTGGTTGGCAGCGCGCCGGCCGCCCGGACACCTTCACCGTATGGCACCCTGTGCCACCTCGCAAGACACTGGGTGCCAACAAATTCTCTCAGTTGTCATCTCGGCTGCACACATGAGCGACGACGGCCGCCCCGAGCCGGGGCGGCCGTCGCCTGTGCGGGTCCGCCGGTGCGTGGCCGGCGGGGTCGCGGAACTACCGCTTGAGAGCCTCCTTGATCGTCCGCATGACCTCGGTCAGCGGTGCGTCCGTCCGCGCCACCATCACCACCACCTCGTCCTCCTCCGTCGCCGACACCGCCGCCGCGGGGCGGCCGTTGGCCGGGCCGGGCCGGCCGCCGATACCGGCGCCGAAGGCTTCGCGGACGATCGCGAAGGCGTGGTCCAGCTGCGCCTCCACATCGCCCTGGCCGCCCGCCCGCAGCCAGCGCCGCAGCACATGGTTGTGGGCCGTGACCACGGCCGAGGCGGCGACCTCGGCCAGCAGCGGGTCGTCGTCCCCGTCGTGGTGGGCGCCCTCGTCGAAGTGGCCCAGCAGATAGCGGGTGAACAGCCGCTCGTAACGGGCCACTGAGGCGATCTCCCGCTCCCGCAGCGCCGGTACCTCACGGGTCAGCCGGTAGCGCTCCACGGAGACGGTCGGCGCGGACGCGTACATCCGCATGACCTCCTTGATCCCGCGGCACACGGTGTCCAGGGGGTTCTCATGCGGAGGTGCTGCGTCCAGCACCGCCGCGGCCCGCACCAGCGTGTCGTCGTGGTCCGGGAAGATCGCCTCCTCCTTGGAGCGGAAGTGCCGGAAGAAGGTGCGGCGGGCCACTCCCGCCCTGGCCGCGATCTCGTCGACCGTCGTCGCCTCGTACCCCTGCGTCGCGAACAACTCCATTGCCGCGGCGGCGAGTTTGCGCCGCATGGACAGACGCTGAGCCGCGGCGCGGCGGCTCCCCGCGCTCTCACCGCCGCCGGACGAGGGGGATCGCTTCGCACGCTCCGTACGCGTGGCCTTCACGGGCTGGGACATGTGGGGAACGTAACACGCTTGTGAGTGCCGGTGCGGGGGCAGACCGACGGACGGCTCCAGCAGCCCGCCCCACCGGGAACCGGACTCAGCCGGTCCGCCCCAGCCGGAGCCGAACTCAGGCCTTGGCATACTCGCGGAAGCCGCGCCCCGTCTTGCGCCCCAGGCACCCGGCCGCGACCAGATGCTCCAGCAGCGGTGCCGGGGCCAGGCCCGGTTCCCGGAACTCCCGGTGCAGCACCCGCTCGATGGCCAGCGACACATCGAGCCCCACGACGTCCAGCAGTTCGAAGGGGCCCATCGGATAGCCGCCGCCCAGCTTCATCGCGGCGTCGATGTCGTCCGGGGTGGCGTAGTGCTCCTGGACCATCTTCACCGCGTTGTTGAGGTACGGGAACAGCAGGGCGTTCACGATGAAACCGGCCCGGTCGCCGCAGTCCACCGGATGCTTGCCCACCGCCGCGCACACCGCGTGCCCGGTCGCGCGCACCTCGTCCGCGGTCAGCACGGTGTGCACCACCTCGACCAGCTTCATCGCCGGGGCCGGGTTGAAGAAGTGCAGGCCCACCACGTCCTGCGGGCGCGAGGTCGCCCGCGCGCAGGCGATGACCGGCAGCGAGGAGGTGGTCGTGGCCAGCACCGCGCCCGGTTTGCAGACCTTGTCCAGCGCCCTGAACAGCTCCTGCTTGACGACCAGGTCCTCGGCCACCGCCTCCACGGCCAGGTCCACCGCGGCGAACGCGTCGAGCGCATCCGCCGTGCCGATCCGCTCCAGCGCCTGCTCCCGGGCCCGCTCGGTCATCCGCCCCTTGGACACCGACCGGGCCAGGGACTTCGCCACGCGGGCCTTCGCCGCCTCGGCCTTCTCCGGGGTCCGGCCGGCCAGCACCACCTCCAGCCCCGCCCTGGCGAAGACCTCGGCGATCCCGGCGGCCATCGTCCCTGAACCGGCGACGCCGACGGCGCGCACCGGGCGTGCCCCGTCGGTGGCGTGCCGCACCTCGGCCGACGCGGCGTCCGGGACGACGGTGCCGCTGCCCGGCGCCTGGTACGTGTAGAAGCCGCGGCCCGCCTTACGGCCGGTGAGACCGGCCTCGGCGAGCTGCCCCAGGACGGGCGCGGGCGCGTGCAGCCGGTCGCCGGAGGCGGCGTACATGGCCTCCAGCACGGTGCGGGCGGTGTCGATGCCGATCAGGTCGAGCAGGGCAAGCGGGCCCATCGGCAGTCCGCAGCCCAGCCTCATCGCCGCGTCGATGTCCTCCCGCGCGGCGTACTTGGCCTCGTACATCGCGGCGGCCTGGTTGAGGTAGCCGAACAGCAGCCCGTCGGCGACGAACCCGGGCCGGTCGCCGAGCGCCACCGGCTCCTTGCCCAGATCGCGGGCGAGCGCGGTGACCGCCTCGACGGCCCCGGGGGCGGTCAGCACGCTGGAGACGATCTCGACCAGCCTCATCGCGGGCGCCGGGTTGAAGAAGTGCAGGCCCAAGACCCGCTCCGGATGGGCGGACTCGGCGGCCAGCCGGGTCACCGACAGCGCGTTGGTGCCGGTCGCGAGGATCGCGGTGGGGCGGACGACGGTGTCCAGCCCGGCGAAGACCTCGCGCTTGGTGTCGTAGTCCTCGGGCACCACCTCGATCACCAGCTCCGCGTCGGCGGCGGCGCGCAGATCGGTGGCGACGCGGAACCGGCCGAGGATCCCGGCCCGCTCCCGCTCGGTGATCCGCTCGCGGTGCACGGCGCGGGCGGTGGCGGCCTCGAGCGCGGTGACGGCCCGGCGGCAGGCGCGCTCGTCGATGTCGATGCCGATCACCTCCCGGCCGGCGCGGGCCAGGGTCTCGGCGATGCCGGTGCCCATCGTGCCGAGCCCGACGACAGCGACAGTAGTGAGCGGGGCCCGGGAGGGGGAGAGATCAGAGGGGGACGTCGCGGGGCTGACGCCGGTGTGTGGAAGACGGTCCATCACGGACTCCAGAGGGTGTTCCCCGGGGACGGGGATGATGTGACGACTGAGGGGAGCTCGTGCCATGCCGCTGATGCCGCTCACCCCGCGCGTGCGCGGGGGCTGGACGCGGTCGGCACACATCCCCGACGGAAGGTCTTGCACGCTCCCTGACGGACAGCGCCGTACGGAGGAGACTGCCCATGGGAGACACGCGGCCGGCCCTGTCCCGGGGCCGTGCCGTACTCGCTTTTCCGAACCGCCGAACCGACGTCGCACAAAGGCGGCTGCGTCACCAGGCCGCCGGAGCAGGGGTGCTGCTCGTGTCGTCATATTAACCCGTGGGTAACCCATATGCCAGAGCTCATCGTGAGGCCGTGCCGGGTCGCGGCCCACCGGGGAGGGGAGACCTCGTATGGACGATGAATTCCGGACGCTGACGGAGCGGGTACGGGCCTCGCTCACGACCCCCCAGGAAACCGCGGCCCATGCCTCACTGCTCGCGCTCGTACGCCAGGGCACCCCCGCGGCGCGCGAGCAGCTGGCCCGCATCCTGGTCGCGCCGGAGCAGCCGCTGTGGGCGCGGGAGACCGCGGCCTTCGTGCTCGGCAGCGCGGGCGACCGCCGGGCCTTCGAAACCCTCGTTCTCCTGCTCAACTACCGTGAGCCGGCCCGCTGCGCGACCGCCGCCCGGGTGCTGGCCCGGCTCGGCGATCCGCGCACCGCGCGGGCCGCCGCCGCCCTGGCCACGAACCCGCTGCGCACCGCGTACTCCCTGCATCCCATCCGGCTGCTGGTGGAGCTGCGTGCCCCCGAGTCCGTACCGGCCCTGGTCGCCGCGCTGGAGCGGCAATTGGCGGCCCGGGACCGGCACTGGGCGATCGCCCGCGCCTGTGTCGAGGGCCTGGGCGCGATCGGTGACGAGCGCGCCATCCCGGCCCTGACCGCCGCCGCCCGGCACATCCGCCTCAGCGCGGCGGCGTCCGCCGCCCTGGCCCGGATCACCGGCGAGGGCGCCGTCACGGGCGGCGGCGCCCCGGAGCCGGCGGGCAGGGCCGGTCCGGCGGAGAGTGTGGGGGAGGCGCGGGTGCCGTGAGGGGAGCGGGGGCGACCGGGGCGGGCGGTACCGCCGGGCGGCCGGGCGCGCGGGCTCACAGCAGTGACAGCTGGGACGGCGCCGGGGGCGGGTCGGCCCGGACCTCCGGCTCCTCCCGGACATTGCGGTGCGCGCCCGCCGCTCCGCAGCCGGGCCCGTCGCATGTTGCGGACTCCCTGGCCGCCTGGCGGGCCGCCTGGAGGTCCTCCTGGGCGTCCTGGAGGCCCTGGCAGTAGTCGTCAGCGTCGTCGTACGGGCATACGGACAGGCGCCCCGGGCCGGTCGGCTGGAAAGGCTGGCCGCACAGTCGACAATCACGGAGGGCTGGTGTCGGTCAACCCGCCCTGACCAGCTAATCAGCCACACCCGCACAGCGGGGGAACCTCAGCTGGGTCGGAAGTCGCGTTCTGTCCCAGGTAAAGGGCTAAGGCCCAAGGGGGCGAAGAAGTGGAGAGTCTTTATTGAAGTGGGACGCAACAAAACTAAAGAACTTCTCCGCTGTCGCCACTATTCCCAGCCGTCTCCCGCGTCGGCCTCCTACGCCCATCGACTCCGCAGCCGCGTGGGGTCGAAACCCTTCCGGCCCCTCTTGCCAGGGAGCACGGTCAGTTCCTCGAACGCCTTGGCAAGTAGTTCCCGGCGGTCGTCCACCATGGCGTCCGCCCAGTACTCCGCCATGGTCTGGCCGGTCCGAATCATTTCTGTCCGCCGGTCAGGCTCGGCGGCGGCCAGCTCGTCCCGGCGGGCCTGGAGCTGCTGGAGGCGCGTGAAGGTGGCTGCGTCCGCGTGTGTGGCCAGGTCGGCCAGGGTCTCCCTGATGTCTGCCTCCACGGCGGCCAGCTCCTCCACTCCGGACACCACTGTCCGTTCCCGGTACATGGGCATGTGGCCAACGGTGGACAGGTAGAGGTCAGTCACGTACTCCTCGATCGGTCCGGCGGTCACGCTGACCGGGGACGGACAGGTCCCGCCCTGGCTCCGTGTCGTACAGCGGTAGCCGATGACCGGATCAGGGTTCATCGTTCGCGACTTCCGCCGGAAGACCTGGAGAACGGACAGGCACCCCGGACAGGTCAGGAGCGAAGACAGGAGTCTGGCCGGGCGACGACCACCGCTGTACGGAGCATCTGGGTTCGGGGCCAGGACAGCGCGAAGAGCGGTCACCTGTCCGGGAGTCAGGATCTCTGGCCAGGGGGTAAGGATGTTGCCTTCGTCGTCACGTATCGGACGGCCATTCTCGACAGCGCGGCCCATGATGTGATCACCGGTCAGAACTTTGGCCAGCGTCTGGCGTGACCACTCCTTTGCGCGCCTGGGCCTGACGCCAGCGTGGTTCAGGCGCCGGACGACCTTGTTGAGCGGGTCTGGTTCTGTTTGCAGGAGGGACTCCGCCGCATCGCGGATGTACTTCGCCTCCGTTGGCTCTACAGCCAGGACCCAGCCCTTCGACTCCCCGTCTTCGGTCAGTTCTGGGTTCGGTACGGCCTTGTATCCGAAGGGTGGGGTTCCACCGCCCCAGCGGCCAGCGTGGCGAAGGCGGCGGGCCCTGTCGCGGCTCCGCTGGCGGATGCGTTCCCGCTCCGCTCGACCGACTTCGGCCTGGATGACGAAGCGGAAGCGGAAGGCGTCACCGTGGAGGGAGTCCAGGCCGTTACAGTCGAGAAGGCGGACCGGCTTGTGGGCCAACTTGCCGGTAGTCGGGTCCTTCCCCTCAAGGACGTCCAGGATCGTCGCGGCGACGTTCAGGCCCTCGCGGGTCAGTCGGTCGGTGACAGGGTTCACCAGGACGTCACACGCACCGATCCGAGCGTCGTTCAGCCACGCCTGCAATTCGTCGCGGTCACGTCGGCCACCGGACTTACCATCATCGATGTGGAGGGCTACTTCTTCGAGGTTCTCCCGCTCACACAGGGCCCGCATGTCATCGATCATGCCTTCCAGGGAGACATTCTCCGCGTCGGCGGCGACGGACAGCCGGACGTACAGGCTGGCCCTCTTTCGTGGTCTGGTCACCCGTCAAGAGTAGCGCTGTGATGTGTGTCTGGAGCCAGAGTCGACGTGTCGAAGGTGCGGGTGGTCACCGCGTCCGCGGCGAACAGGGCCGGGGTGGCCGCCTCGTCGTCTCTGGTCAGGTTGTCCCAGCGCATGGCAGGCACCTCCGGTCTCGCTCGGTACCACAATAGAACACAAGTTTGATTCGTTTGCGTCAAGCCTGGATTTGGGCGGGTGCCCCCGAGGTGGTTGGCTTGCGCTTGTCAGGGCGTCGCGGGTACGGGCGCCACGCCGAGCGTGGAAGGAAAAGCGATGGGGCAGGTCGAGGCCACCACGGAGCGGATCGTCACGGGTAAGCCCGAGGACGTGTTCGACGCACTCGCCGACTACCGCGAGACCCGTCCCCGGCTGCTTCCGCAGCAGTTCAGCGAGTACGAGGTGCGCGAGGGCGGCGACGGCGAGGGCACCGTCGTGCACTGGAAGCTCCAGGCCACCAGCAAGCGGGTGCGCGACTGCCTGCTGGAGGTCTCCGAGCCGACCGACGGTCAGCTGGTCGAGAAGGACCGCAACTCCTCGATGGTCACCACCTGGACGGTCACCCCGGCGGGTGAGGGCAGGTCGCGGGTGGTCGTCACCTCCACCTGGACCGGCGCGGGCGGCATCGGCGGCTTCTTCGAGCGGACCTTCGCCCCCAAGGGGCTGGCCCGGATCTACGACGAACTGCTGGCCAAGCTCGCCGCCGAGACGGCCCAGTAGCGCCCGGCGCTCCGGCCCTCGTCCCCGGACCGGACGTCGCATTCACCGGTTCGGGTGGTTTTCTCCGCCGTCCGGCATCCCTCCGTACCCACTCTCACCGGGGGGAACGCCATCGACGCCCCCTCGTCGGCGATTCGTCGCTGTTTGCCCGTCATTGCGCGTGATGCGAGAAATGGGCGGCGCAGATATGGCGAGGGGAGAAGGACGTGGGCGGCACCACCGGGGCCACCGTGCCGAAGCGGCGGGAAGGCCACGAGCGGCACGCGGGGCACGAACCGGCGGGCCCTCCCGCCCACGCCGCCGCAGGCGGAGCCGGGGAGACCGGGGCGGACGCGGCGCCGCCCCCGGCGGTGCGGGACACCGCCCCGGCCCGCGGCGGGGGCCGGGACACCGACCCGGCCCCGCTCAGCCCGGCCCGGGTGCGCACGGTCTTCTTCGGGCTGATGCTCGCGCTGCTGCTCGCGGCCCTCGACCAGACCATCGTCGCCACCGCCCTCCCCGAGGTGGTCGGTGAACTCCACGGCCTGGACAAGATGTCCTGGACCGTCACCTCCTATCTCCTCGCGGTCACCATCGTGCTGCCGCTCTACGGCAAGCTGGGCGATCTCCTCGGCCGCAAGAGCGTCTTCGTCTTCGCGATCGTCGTCTTCGTCGCCGGATCCGCGCTCGCCGGCTGGTCCCGCACGATGGACGAGCTGATCGTCTTCCGGGCGGTGCAGGGCGTGGGCGCCGGCGGTCTGATGATCGGCGTGCAGGCGATCATGGCCGATATCGTTCCTCCCCGGGAACGCGGCCGCTATATGGGACTCATCGGAGCCGCGTTCGGCCTCGCCTCGGTGGCCGGGCCGCTGCTCGGCGGGTTCTTCACCGACCATGTCTCCTGGCGCTGGTGCTTCTACGTCAACATCCCCTTCGGGCTGGTCACCCTCGCCGTCGTGGCCGCCGTCCTCAAGGTGCCGGAACCGCCGCGCCGGGCCCGCTTCGACTTCCTGGGCGCGCTGTTCCTGTCGCTGTTCTCCACCTGCGCGGTGCTGCTGACGAGTTGGGGCGGCACGGAGTACGCGTGGGACTCCCGCGTCATCCTCGGGCTCGCCCTGGGGGCGGCGGGTGCGGTGGTGCTGTTCGTCGCCGTGGAGTGCGTCGTCCCCGAACCGATCATCCCGATGCGGCTGTTCCGCGACGGGGTCTTCTGCGTCAGCGGGCTGATCGGCGCCGTCATCGGGGTCGCCCTCTTCGGCGCCGCCAGCTACCTGCCGACCTTCCTGCAGATGGTCGACGGCGTCTCCGCCACCGAGTCGGGGCTGCTGATGGTGCCCATGATGGGCGGCATGGTGCTGGCCTCCATCGTCTCCGGCCAGCTGATCAGCGCCACCGGCCGCTACAAGGCCCTTCCGGTGGTCGGCGGGCTGGTCTCCATCGCCGGGATGTGGCTGCTCTCCCGGCTCCAGGAGGACACCTCCCGCCTGGACTACAGCCTGTGGATGGGCGTCCTCGGCCTCGGCATCGGGCTGGTCCTGCCGGTGCTCGTGCTCGCCGTGCAGAACTCCGTGCCCGCGGCCGACCTCGGCTCGGCCACCAGCGCCAACAACTACTTCCGGCAGATCGGCGGCAGCGTCGGCGCGGCCGTCTTCGGCACGCTCTTCACAGGCCGGCTCGCCGACCGCCTCAAGGCCGACCTGCCCTCCGGGGCGGGGCACGGGCGCGGCGGCGACGGCTCCAATCTGCCCGACCCCGACTCGGTCACCCCGCAGATGGTGCACGCGATGCCGGACGCCCTGCGCGACGGCTACATCGCGGCGTACGCCCACGCCATGCCGCGGATCTTCCTCTACCTCGTGCCGGTGCTCGTCCTGGGCTTCCTGCTCGCCTTCCTGCTGAAGGAGAAACCTCTGGTGTCCCACACCGACTACGCCGTCCAGCAAGACCTGCAAGAGCCCGTGGTGCCCGCCGCGCGCACGGGCACCGGGCCCCGGCACGCCGCGGCGGGCGCGTCCACCGCGCCGCCGCCCGCCGCGGGCGTCCCGGTCTGCGGCACGGTCCAGCACCACGACGGCACCTCGGTCCCCCGGGCCGCCCTGACCCTCATCGACGTCGGCGGACGCCAGATCGGGCGCGGCGCCACCGGGGAGGACGGGCGGTACGCGCTGAGCACCCCCGGCGCCGGGTCCTACGTCCTGATCGCGGCGGCCGGCGGCCACCAGCCGCGCGCCGTCAGCGTCACCGTCGGGGACCGGCCGGTCGAGCTGGACGTGGTCCTCGGCGGCGCGGGCCGGCTCGCCGGTGCCGTCCTCACGGCGGACGGCACGCCCGTGAGGGAGGCGACCGTCACCCTGACCGATGTCCGCGGCGAGGTCGTCGCGGCCACCCGCAGCGGACGCGAAGGGGGCTATGTGATGGACGAGTTGGTGGCGGGGGAGTACACCCTCGCCGCCAGCGCCCCCGCGTTCCGCCCCGCCGCTCTCCCCATCACCGTCCAGGCCGCCCGGGAGACCCGGCAGGACATCGAACTGGCCGGAGGCGCGGTGCTGCGCGGGGTCGTCCGGGCCACCGGCGGCCGGGTGGTGGAGGACGCCCGGGTCACGCTGCTGGACGCGGCGGGCAATGTGGTCGACACCGCGACGACCGGCCCCGACGGCGCGTTCCGCTTCATCGACCTGTCGGCCGGCGAATACACCGTCATCGCCGCGGGCTACCCGCCGGTCGCGACGGTCCTCCAGATCGCGGGCGGCGGCCGTACGGAGCGCGATCTGCACCTGGGCTACGAGGACTAGGG
>NZ_BBOX01000303.1 GCF_001553455.1 Streptomyces hygroscopicus subsp. hygroscopicus | reverse complement strand
CCGGTTCGGGCTCGGGCGCCTGCTCAATGATCGTGTGCGCGTTGGTACCACTGAAACCGAACGACGAGACCGCCGCCCGCCGGGGACGACCCGACTCCGGCCACGCCACCGACTCCTGCAACAACGACACCGCACCCGCGGACCAGTCAACATGCGGCGACGGCTCCTGCGCGTGCAACGTACGCGGCAACACACCATGCCGCATCGCCATCACCATCTTGATGATGCCCGCCACACCCGCCGCCGCCTGCGTGTGCCCCATATTCGACTTGATCGAACCCAACAGCAACGGCCGCCCGGCATCCCGCTCCTGACCGTACGTGGCCAGCAACGCCTGCGCCTCGATCGGATCACCAAGACTGGTCCCCGTACCATGCGCCTCCACCGCGTCCACCTCGGACGCCGACAGACCCGCATTCGCCAACGCCTGACGAATCACCCGCTGCTGCGACGGACCATTCGGCGCCGTCAACCCATTGGACGCACCATCCTGATTGATCGCACTACCACGCACCACCGCCAACACCGGATGACCATTACGCCGAGCATCCGACAACCGCTCCACCAACAGCATGCCCGCACCCTCGGACCACCCCGTACCATCCGCATCCGCCGAAACGCCTTGCACCGGCCATCCGCCGCAAGCCCACGCTGACGACTGAACTCCACAAACGGCGCCGGAGTCGCCATCACCGTCACACCACCGGCCAACGCCAGCGAACACTCACCATTCCGCAACGCCTGAACCGCCAGGTGCAACGCCACCAACGACGACGAACACGCCGTATCCACCGTGATCGTCGGCCCCTCAAGACCAAACGTGTACGCCAACCGACCCGAAATCACACTCGCCGC
>NZ_BBOX01000302.1 GCF_001553455.1 Streptomyces hygroscopicus subsp. hygroscopicus | reverse complement strand
AACCCAACCCCACGATCGCGATCGGCTCGTCATCGGCCGCGGCCACCACCACGGGCCCGGCCACGTCAACAGCCGCACCCACCACCTCCGCACGCAAGAACTCCGCCAGCACCACCGGCGTCGGATAGTCGAACACCAGCGTCGCGGGCAGCCGCAGCTCACTCACCGCACCCAGCGCGTTCCGCAGCTCCACCGCAGTCAACGAGTCAAAGCCCAGCTCACGGAAGGAGCGGTCGGGGTCGATCGTCTCGGGACCGGCGTATCCGAGCACCGTTGCGACGTTCGTACGGACCAGGTCCAGCACCACGTCGAGCTGCTCGGCCGCGTTCAGCCCGGCCAGCCGCCGCGCCAGCGCACCCGACTCCGCCGCGCCCTCCGCCGTACGCCGCGCCGGAGTCCGCACCAGCCCCCGGAACAGCGGCGACAGCGCGTCACTGCCCGCCTGCGCCCGGAGCGCGGCCATGTCCAGCGACATCGGCACCAGCAGCGCCTCGTCCGTGCGGTACGCGGCGTCGAACAGCTCCAGCCCCTCGGCGGCGGAGAGCGCGAGGACACCGCCCCGGCTCATCCGGGACACATCGGCCTCGTCCAGCTCCCCGGCCATCCCGCTGGAATCGGCCCACAGGCCGAAGGCCAGCGAGGTACCGCCCAAGCCCTGGGCACGGCGGTACTGCGCGAGGGCGTCCAGGAAGGCATTGGCGGCGGCGTAGTTGCCCTGCCCCGCATTGCCGAAGACACCGGCGGCCGAAGAGAAGAGAACGAACGCCGACAGATCCAGGTCGCGGGTCAGCTCGTGCAGATGCCACGCCGCGTCCACCTTCGGCCGCAGCACCCGCTCCAACCGCTCCGGCGTCAGCGAACCGATCACCCCGTCATCCAGCACACCGGCCGTATGCACCACAGCCGTCAGCGGACGCTCGGCCGGAATACCCGCCAGCACCTCCGCCAGCGCCTCCCGGTCCGCCACATCACACGCCGCCCAACGCACCTCCGCACCCAACTCGACCAATTCGGCGCCGAGTTCGGCAGCACCCGGCGCCCGCTCGCCGCGGCGGCTCACCAGCAACAGATGCCGCACCCCACGCTCCGCCACCAGATGACGCGCCAGCAGACCACCCAGCGTGCCACTCGCCCCGGTCACCAGAACCGTGCCCTCGGCATCGACATCGGGCGTCCGCTCAGTGTCCACGGCAGCCCGCGCCAGACGCGGCACCCGCACCTCGCCCGCGCGCAGCGCGAGCTGCGACTCGCCCGAGGCGAGCGCGGCGGACAGCGTGCGGAACGACTCGTCCCGGCCGTCGAGGTCGACGAGGACGAGGCGCTCCGGGTTCTCCGACTGCGCCGAACGCAGCAGACCCCACACCGCCGCACCCGCCAGGTCCGCCACCGGCTCGG
>NZ_BBOX01000301.1 GCF_001553455.1 Streptomyces hygroscopicus subsp. hygroscopicus | reverse complement strand
CGGCCTCCGTGGCCACCGCACCCGAGGTCAGCACGGTCAGCCGCGCATCCGCGAACCGCTCATCGCCCAGCCACTCCTGGACCAGCGCGAGCGCCTCGGCGGTGGCCCGGTGCGCCGCACCCGCCACGTCCTCGTCGCGCCCGGCGGCGGGCGACACGAACACCAGCTCGGGCGTTTCGGCGCCCGCCGCGACCGCGTCGGTCAGCGCGGCCAGATCCTGATACGTCGCGATGTCGGCACCGACCGCCCCGAGGCCGAGATCGCCCGCGCCGAGTGCCGCCCAGCGGTCAGTCGGCACGGGGGCGGAGGACACGGTCGCGGGCAGGCCGACCCACTCCAGGCGGAAGAGGGAGTCCTGCCGCCCGCCGCGCGCACCGCTGATCTGCTCGGCCGACACCGGCCGCAGCACCAGCGAATCCACCGACAGCACGGCACGCCCCGCACCATCGGCCACCGCCAGCGACACCGCGTCCGCACCAACGGCCGACAGACGCACCCGCAGCACCGAAGCTCCGACCGCGTGCAGCGACACACCGGACCACGAGAACGGCAGCCGGGCGCCGTCGCCCTCGACCAGGCCGCCGAGCCCCACCGCGTGCAGCGCGGAATCCAGCAGCGCCGGGTGGAGACCGAACGAACCCGCCTCGGACCGCGCCTCCTCCGGCAGCTCCAACTCCGCGTAGACCTCGCCATCGACCCGCCAGGCCGACGTCAGCCCCTGGAACAGGGGACCATAAACGAGCCCCAAGTCCGCCATGCCGTCGTAGAGGCCGTCGAGTTCCACCCGCGTCGCCCCGGCCGGGGGCCACGCCGCCAGGTCGAACGACGCCGCCGACGCGCCCTGTACGAGCGCGCCCGAGGCATGGCGCAGCCACGGCTCGTCGGCGGCTGTCCCCTCAAGTCGCGAGTACACCTCGAACGCGCGCCGACCGGACCCGTCCGGCGCACCCACCGACAGCTGAAGCTGGACACCGCCCACCTCCGGAAGCACCAGCGGCGCCTCCAGCGTCAGCTCCTCCAGCTGATCACAACCGACCTGGTCACCGGCGCGAACCGCCAGCTCCACGAAGGCCGTGCCCGGCAGCAGCACCGAGCCCATCACGGCGTGATCGGCCAACCAGGGATGGGTGTCGAGCCCCAGCCGGCCCGTGAGCAGCAACCCCTCACCACCGGCCAGCGGCACGGCGGCCCCGACCAGCGGATGATCGACGGTCGCCAGCCCCAGCCCGGCCGTACCGCCCACTCCGGCGGCCGGAAGCTCGGGCCAGTAGCGCGCGTACTGGAAGGCATACGTCGGCAGATCGACACGACGGGCACCCGTCCCGGCGAAGTACCCGGCCCAGTCCACCGCCACCCCGCGCACATGGGCACGCGCAACGGCCATGGTCAGCGCCTCGGCCTCGGCGCGGTCCTTGCGCAGCGCGGAGACGAACGCGGCATCGGACTCGGCGTCGGTGACGCACTCCTGGGCCATCGCGGTGAGCACACCGTCCGGGCCCAGCTCGATGAAGGTGGACACGCCCTGGGCTTCCAGGGTCCGGACGCCGTCCAGGAAACGCACGGCCTCGCGGACGTGGCGCACCCAGAAGTCCGGACTGGTGATCTCCTCGGCGGACACCACGGCACCGGTCAGGTTGGAGACGATCGGAATGCGCGGGGCCTGGTACGTCAGCCCCTGCGCCACCTCGCGAAACGCGTCCAACATGCCGTCCATACGCGGCGAGTGGAACGCATGGCTGACCGTGAGCCGCTTGGTCTTACGACCCTGCTCCTCGAACGACGCGGAGATGGCCACAGCCGCGTCCTCGTCACCCGCGATGACGACCGAGGTGGGCCCGTTGAGCGCGGCGATGCTCACGCCGTCGGTCAGCAGCGGCGCCACCTCGTCCTCCGACGCCTGCACCGCGACCATCGCGCCACCCGCCGGAAGCTCCTGCATCAACCGCCCACGAGCCGCCACCAACGCACACGCGTCCGCCAGCGACAACACACCCGCCACATGCGCGGCAGCCAGCTCACCGATCGAATGCCCGGACAAGAAGTCGGGCCGCAGCCCCCACGCCTCCACCAGCCGGAACAACGCCACTTCGAGAGCGAACAACGCGGGCTGGGTAAACCCGGTCCGGTCCAGCACCGACGCGTCATCCCCGAACAGCACATCCTTCAACGGCCGTTCGAGACGCGGATCCAACTCCGCGCACACCGCGTCCAACGCCTCCGCGAACACCGGATAGGCGTCATACAGCTCACGCCCCATCCCCAGCCGCTGACTCCCCTGCCCCGTGAACAGGAACGCCACCTTGCCATTGCCAGCCGTGTCCTCGACCAGCCCAGCGGCACCACGCCCCTCGGCCAAAGCCCCCAACCCGGCCAACAACCCCGCCCGGTCCTCAGCCACCACCACCGCACGCCGGTCAAACGCCGACCGACCCGTCGCCAGCGAGAACCCCACATCCACCGGACGCAGACCAGGCTGCGCCTCCACATGCCCCACCAGCCGCTCAGCCTGCGCCCGCAGCGCAGCCGCACCCCGCCCCGAAACCACCCACGGCACCACAGCCGAAGACACACCAGCCGGAGACACCCCAGCAGCCGA
The DNA here is from genome assembly GCF_001553455.1 of Streptomyces hygroscopicus subsp. hygroscopicus. GTDB lineage: Bacteria > Actinomycetota > Actinomycetes > Streptomycetales > Streptomycetaceae > Streptomyces > Streptomyces hygroscopicus. The sequence continues at coordinate 12,338 of NZ_BBOX01000301.1, read as the reverse complement.
AGCACCCCCAGCGGGCTCCTCCTCCGGCGCCTGCTCGATGATCGTGTGCACATTGGTGCCGCTGATGCCGAACGAGGACACGCCCGCACGGCGCGGACGGCCGGTCTCCGGCCATGCCACCTGCTCCGTCAGCAGCGCGACCGCGCCCGCCGACCAGTCCACATGCGGCGACGGCTCCTCCGCGTGCAGGGTCTTCGGAAGCACTCCGTGCCGCATGGCGAGGACCATCTTCATCACACCCGCGACACCGGCGGCGGCCTGGGTGTGGCCCATGTTCGACTTGATGGAGCCGAGCAGCAGCGGTCGTTCGGCGTCCCGCTCCTGGCCGTAGGTGGCCAGCAGCGCCTGCGCCTCGATCGGGTCGCCCAGCGTCGTCCCCGTGCCGTGCGCCTCGACCGCGTCCACATCGGCGGCCGAGAGCCCCGCACCGGCCAGCGCCTGGCGGATCACGCGCTGCTGGGACGGGCCGTTCGGCGCCGTCAGGCCGTTGGACGCGCCGTCCTGGTTGACGGCCGAGCCGCGCACGATCGCGAGCACCGGGTGCCCGTTGCGCCGCGCGTCCGACAGCCGCTCCACCAGCAGCATGCCCGCGCCCTCGGCCCAGCCGGTGCCGTCCGCGTCCGCCGAGAACGCCTTGCAGCGGCCGTCGGCGGACAGACCGCCCTGGCGGCTGAAGCCGATGAAGGTGCCGGGGGTCGCCATCACCGTGACACCACCGGCCAGCGCCATGGTGCACTCACCCGCGCGCAGCGCCTGGATCGCCCAGTGCAGCGCCACCAGCGACGACGAGCACGCCGTGTCGACCGTGACCGCCGGGCCCTCCAGGCCGAGGGCGTAGGCGACGCGGCCCGAGGCGATGGAGCCGGTGCTGCCGGAGCCGATCGCGCCCTCGCCGCCGCCGTCCGGGGCCCGCTCCACCAGCGTGGCGTAGTCGTGGTACATGACGCCCGCGAACACACCGGTCCGGCTGCCGCGCAGCGTGGCCGGGTCGATGCCCGCGCGCTCGAACGCCTCCCAGGAGGTCTCCAGCAGCAGCCGCTGCTGCGGGTCGGTGGCGAGCGCCTCGCGCGGCGAGATCCCGAAGAAGGTGGGATCGAAGTCGGCGGCGTCGTGCAGGAAGCCGCCCTCGCGGGTGTACGAGGTGCCGGGGTGCTCCGGGTCCGGGTGGTAGAGCGCGTCCAGGTCCCAGCCACGGTCGACGGGGAAGCCGGAGATCGCGTCCTGGCCGGAGGACAGCAGCCGCCACAGGTCCTCGGGGGTCCGCACCCCGCCCGGGAAGCGGCAGCTCATCGCCACGATGGCGATGGGCTCGTCATCGGCCCCGGCCACGGTCGGGACCGGCAGGCCTGACGGGGCGCGGGTACCGGCCAGTTCGTCCCGGAGGTGTTCGGTCAGGACGAGGGAGGTCGGGTAGTCGAAGACCAGGGTGGCGGGCAGCCGCATCCCGGTGACCGCGTTCATCCGGTTGCGGAGTTCGACGGCGGTCAGCGAGTCGAAGCCCAGGTCGCGGAAGGCGCGGTCGGGGTCCACGGAGTCGGCGGTGCCGTAGCCCAGGACGGCGGCGACCTGGGTACGGACCAGGTCCAGCAGCGTCTGGAGCTGCTCGGCCTCGTTCAGGCGGGCCAGCCGCTGCGCCAGGGCGCCCGTTCCGGCGGAGCCCTCCGCCGTACGCCGGGCCGGGACCCGGACCAGCCCGGACATCAGCGGCGCCACCACACCGGTGGACGCCGCCTCGGCCCGTGCCGCCGCCAGGTCCAGCCGCACCGGTACGAGGAGCGCCTCGCCGGCGCGTCCGGCCGCGTCGAACAGTTCCTTGCCCTCCTCGGCGGAGAGCGCGGCGACCCCGCCCCGGTTCATCCGGGACACATCCGCCTGGTCCAGCTCCCCGGCCATTCCGCCGGACCCGGCGGCCCACAGGCCCCAGGCCAGCGAGGTGCCGGGCAGCCCCTGGGCGGCGCGGTGCTGGGCGAGCGCGTCCAGGTAGGCGTTGGCGGCGGCGTAGTTGCCCTGTCCGGCGGCGCCGAAGACACCGGCGGCGGAGGAGAAGAGGACGAACGCCGACAGGTCCAGGTCGCGGGTCAGCTCGTGCAGGTTCCACGCCGCGTCCACCTTCGGCCGCAGCACCCGCTCCAGCCGCTCGGGGGTGAGCGAACCAATCACCCCGTCGTCCAGCACACCGGCCGTGTGCACCACGGCCGTCAGCGGACGCCCGGCCGGAATACCCGCCAGCACCTCCGCCAGCGCCTCCCGGTCGGCAACATCGCACGCCGCCCAACGCACCTCCGCACCCAACTCGGCCAGTTCGGCGCCGAGTTCGGCAGCGCCCGGCGCCCGCTCACCACGGCGGCTCACCAGCAACAGATGCCGCACCCCGCGCTCCGCCACCAGATGGCGGGCGAACAGACCGCCCAGCGTGCCACTCGCCCCGGTCACCAGGACCGTGCCGTCGGCGTCGAACTCCGGCACGTCCTCGCCGGAGCCCGCGGCCACGGCCCGTGCCAGACGCGGCGCCCGCAGCACCCCGTCCCGCACGGCCACCTGCGGTTCGCCCGACGCCAGCGCGTCCGGCACCGCCTTCGGCGCATCGGCCGCCCCGTCGAGGTCCACCAGGACGAACCGGCCCGGGTTCTCCGACTCGGCGGAGCGCACCAGACCCCAGACGGCGGCATGGGCCAGATCGGCCACCGGCTCGTCCGTACCGGCCGCCACGGCACCCGAGGTCAGCACGGTCAGCCGCGCCTGGTCGAACCGCTCGTCGCCCAGCCACTCCTGGACCAGCGCGAGCGCCTCGGCGGTGGCCCGGTGGACGGCGGCGGGACCACCGTCCGCCGCGGGCGCGAACGCGACGACCACGTCATCCGGCAGCGCGGCGCCGGACTCGACCGCCGTGGCCAGCGCGTCCAGATCGGCGTAGCTGTCGAACCGCTGCCCGCTCGACGCCAGGCCGAGGACGTCCGGTCCGACCAGCGCCCAGCGTCCCGCCGCGCCCTGGGCGGACACCTCGGCCCAGTCGAGCCGGAACAGCGACTCCTGACGGCCGCCCCGCGCGCCCTGGATCTGCTCGGCCGACACCGGCCGCAGCACCAGCGAATCCACCGACAGCACGGCACGCCCCGCGCCATCGGCCACCGCGAGCGACACCGCGTCCGCGCCGGCGGCCGACAGACGCACCCGCAGCACGGAGGCTCCGACCGAGTGCAGCGACACACCGGACCACGAGAACGGCAGCCTGGCGCCGTCGCCCTCGATCAGGCCGCCGAGCCCCACCGCGTGCAGCGCGGAATCCAGCAGCGCCGGGTGGAGACCGAACGAACCCGCCTCGGACCGCGCCTCCTCCGGCAGCTCCAGCTCCGCGTAGACCTCCTCGCCCAGCCGCCAGGCGGACGTCAGCCCCCGGAACACCGGACCGTAGGCCAGCCCCGCCTCGGCCAGGCCCTCGTACAGCCCCTCGACCGGCAGCTCCGACGCCCCCGCCGGAGGCCACACCCCCAGGTCGAACGAGGCCACGGGCGCACCGGAGCCCAGCACACCCGACGCATGCCGCACCCACGGCTCGTCGACGGCCGCGTCCTCGAACCGCGAGTACACCGCCAGCGAACGCCGCCCCGACGCGTCGGGCGCGCCCACCGACAGCTGCAGCTGGACACCGCCCGCCTCGGGAAGCACCAGCGGCGCCTCCAGCGTCAGCTCCTCCAGCACATCGCAGCCGACCTGGTCACCGGCGCGGATGGCCAGCTCCACGAAGGCCGTGCCGGGCAGCAGTACCGCCCCGGCCACCGCGTGGTCCGCCAGCCAGGGATGGGTGTCCAGGGCGAGACGGCCGGTGTAGAGGAAGCCGTCGGAGTCGGCGAGCGCCACCGCGGCGCCCAGCAGGGGGTGGTCGGCCGCGCCGAGCCCGGCGGACGCCATGTCGCCCGTCCAGGAGCCGGTGTCCAGCCAGTAGGTCTCGCGCTGGAAGGGGTAGAGCGGAAGGTCGGTGCGTACGGTGTCCGTTCCGGCGAACACCGCCGTCCAGTCCGGGGACACACCGTGGACGTGGGCCCCGGCGACGGCGGCGGCCAGGCTCTGGAGTTCGGGGCGGCCGGAGCGCAGCGCGGACACAAGGGTGGCGTCGTCGCGGGTCAGGCAGTCCTGGGCCATGGCGGTGAGCACACCGTCCGGGCCCAGCTCCACGAACGTCCTGACGTTGCGCTCCTCCAGGGTCCGTATGCCGTCGAGGAAGCGGACGGCCTCGCGGACGTGGCGCACCCAGAAGTCGGCCGTCGTGATCTCCTCGGCGGACACGACATCGCCGGTCAGGTTGGACACGATCGGGATCTTCGGGGCCTCATACGTCAGCCCCTGCGCGACCTCACGGAACGCCTCCAGCATCCCGTCCATACGCGGCGAGTGGAAGGCGTGGCTGACCGTGAGCCGCTTGGTCTTCCGCCCCTGCGCCTCGAACGACGCGGCGATCTCCGACGCCGCGTCCTCATCCCCCGCGATGACCACCGACGTGGGCCCGTTGAGGGCGGCGATGCTCACGCCGTCGGTCAGCAGCGGCACCACCTCGTCCTCCGACGCCTGGACCGCGATCATCGCGCCACCGGCGGGCAGCTCCTGCATCAACCGCCCACGAGCCGCCACCAACGCACACGCGTCCGCCAGCGACAACACACCCGCCACATGCGCGGCGGCCAGCTCACCGATCGAATGCCCGGACAGGAAGTCGGGCCGCAGCCCCCACGCCTCCACCAGCCGGAACAGCGCCACCTCCACCGCGAACAACGCGGGCTGGGTGAACCCCGTCCGGTCCAGTACCGACGCGTCATCCCCGAACAGCACGTCCTTCAAAGGCCGTTCGAGACGCGGATCCAACTCCGCGCACACCGCGTCCAACGCCTCCGCGAACACCGGATAGGCGTCATACAACTCACGGCCCATGCCGAGCCGCTGGCTCCCCTGCCCCGTGAACAGGAACGCCACCTTGCCACCGGTGGTCTTCCCTTCGACCAGCCCGGTCGCGGGTTCCTCGCGGGACAGCGCGTCGAGGGCCCGTATCAGCCCCTCGCGGTCGTCGGCGACGACGGCCGCCCGGTGCTCGAAGGCCGCCCGGCCGGTGGCCAGCGAGAAGCCGACGTCGCTGAGCCGCAGTTCGGGGTGGGCGTCGAGGTGGGCGCGCAGGTTCGCGGCCTGGGCGCGCAGCGCGGGGCGGCTCTTGGCCGCCACGGTCCACAGCGGCAGGGCGGCGGCGCGGGCCCGGTCCGGGGAGCCGTCGTCGGCCGTCTGTGCGGCCGGTGCCTCCTCCGGCTCGGGGGCCTGCTCGAGGATGGTGTGCGCGTTGGTGCCGCTGATGCCGAACGAGGACACGGCCGCGCGGCGCGGCTGGCCGGTGTCGGGCCAGGCCCGCCCCTCGGTCAGCAGCGAGACGGCGCCGGCCGACCAGTCGACGTTCGGGGTGGGCTCGTCCACGTGCAGGGTCTTCGGCAGCACCCCGTGGCGCATCGCCATGACCATCTTGATGATGCCCGCGACACCGGCCGCCGCCTGCGTATGACCGATGTTGGACTTGATGGACCCCAGCCACAGTGGCTGGTCCTCGGTGTGGTTGCGCCCGTACGTGGCGAGCAGGGCCTGCGCCTCGATGGGGTCGCCCAGCGTGGTGCCGGTGCCGTGCGCCTCGACCACGTCGATCTGTCCGGCGGAGAGCCGGGCGGCGGCCAGGGCCTGGCGGATGACGCGCTGCTGGGAGGGGCCGTTGGGGGCGGTCAGTCCGCTGCTGGCGCCGTCCTGGTTGATGGCCGAGCCGCGCACCACGGCCAGCACCTGGTGGCCGTTCTTCCGCGCGTCCGACAGCCGCTCCAGCAGCAGCATGCCGGCGCCCTCGCCCCAGCCGGTGCCGTCCGCGGCGGCCGCGAAGGACTTGCAGCGGCCGTCCGCCGCCAGTCCGCGCTGCCGGCTGAACTCGGTGAAGGTGCCGGGGGTGGACATGACGGTGACACCGCCGGCCAGGGCCAGTGAGCACTCCCGGCGGCGCAGCGCCTGCGCCGCGAAGTGCAGGGCGACCAGGGAGGAGGAGCAGGCCGTGTCGATGGTGACGGCCGGGCCCTCCAGGCCGAAGGTGTAGGCGACGCGGCCGGAGGCGATGGACCCGGAGCTGCCGTTGCCGAGGAAGCCCTCGACGTCCTCGGGCGCGGAGAACAGCCGGGAGGCGTAGTCGTGGTACATGACGCCCGCGAACACACCGGTCTGGCTGCCCTTGAGCGTGGTGGGGTCGATGCCCGCGCGCTCGAACGCCTCCCAGGAGGTCTCCAGCAGCAGCCGCTGCTGCGGGTCCATGGCCAGCGCCTCACGCGGCGAGATCCCGAAGAACGCCGGGTCGAAGTCGGCCGCGTCGTGCAGGAACCCGCCCTCGTGGCGGTAGGGCTCCTGGCCGCTGTCCGGGTCCGGCTCGAAGAGGACGTCGGTGGCCCAGCCGCGGTTGGTGGGGTACGGCGTGGCCGCGTCACCGCCGCGGGCGACGAGCTCCCACAGCTCCTCGGGGGTGGTGACCCCGCCGGGGTAGCGGCAGCTCATCGCCACGATGGCGATGGGCTCCTGCTCGCGCTCCTCCACCTCGCGCAGCCGCCGCCGCGCCTCGCGCAGGTCGGTGGTGGCCCGCTTGAGGTAGTCGAGGTACTTCTCTTCGTTCGCCGTCGCCATTACGCCGTCCCCGCGGTGCTGAGGTGAGTCGATGAGCTCTTGTGGAGCAGGTCAGGAGAGCCCGAGCTCGTCATCGAGGAGATCGAAGATCTCGTCTGCCGTAGCGGACTGGATTTCACGGTCTTCTGCGGTGCTGTCCGTAGCACTGTGCGTTTCATTCCACTTCGACAGGAGGTCGCGCAGGCGGGTGGTGATGCCGGGGCGCTCGATGTCGTCCGGGGCGATCGTGGCGAGGATCGCCTCGAGCCTGTCGAGCTCCGCGTGCACGGGCTGGTGTCCGGCCGCGCCGGGCGCGCCATCCAGGGCCAGTTCCTCGCGCAGGTACCCGGCGAGCGCGGTGGGCGTCGGATAGTCGAAGATCAGCGTGACCGGCAGGCGCAGCCCGGCGGCGGCGCCCAGTCGGTTGCGCAGATCCACGGCGGTGAGCGAGTCGAAGCCGAGGTCCAGGAAACCGCGGCCGGCGTCCACGTCGTCCGGGGTGGCGTAGCCGAGGACGGCCGCCACATGGCCGCGGACGACGTCCAGCAGTTCCCGGTCGCGTTCGGCCTCCGGCAGTGCGGAGAGCCGTGCCGCGAGCGAGCCCGCACCGGCGTCGGCCATGGCCCCGGCGGCGGCGCCGGTGGCCCCGGTGTCGGCGGAGCGCCGTACGGGGGTGCGGACCAGACCGCGCAGCAGCGGCGGCAGCAGCCCGGCGGCGGCCTGGCCGCGCAGCGCGCCGGTGTCGATGCGGATCGGCACCAGCACGGGCTCGGGCAGGGTGCCCGCCGTATCGAACAGGGCCAGGCCCTCGTCCTGCGGGAGGGCCGCGAAGCCACCGCGCGAGATGCGGCTGACATCGGAGGCGTCGAGGGTGCCGGCCATGCCGTCGGCCGCCTCCCACAGGCCCCAGGCGAGCGAGCTTGCGGGCAGGCCCTGGGCGTGGCGGTGCCGGGCGAGCGCGTCCAGGAAGGTGTTGGCCGCGGCGTAGTTTCCCTGGCCCGAGCTGCCGAAGGCCCCAGCGGCGGAGGAGAAGAGCACGAACGCGGCCAGGTCCAGCTCGCGGGTCAGCTCGTGCAGGTTCCAGGCCGCGTCCACCTTCGGGCGCAGCACCGTGTCGATCCGCTCACCGGTCAGCGAGCTGATCACCCCGTCGTCCAGGACGCCCGCGGTGTGGATCACGGCGGTCAGCGGATGCGCGGCGGGGATCGCCTGGAGGGTCGCGGCCAGGGCGTCCCGGTCGGCGGTGTCACAGGCCGCCCAGCTGACCTCGGCGCCCAACGCGCCCAGTTCGGCGGCGAGTTCGGCCGCGCCGGGGGCGTCGCCGCCGCGCCGGCTGAGCAGCAGCAGACGGCGGACGCCGCGCCGTTGCACGAGGTGGCGGGCGAACAGGCCGCCCAGGGCGCCGGTGGCGCCGCTCAGCAGCACGGTGCCGTCCGGGTCGCCGAATCCGCCCGGCTCGGGGGTGTCCGGCCGGGCCGGGACCCGGGCGAGCCGGTAGGCGTGGCCGACGCCGGAGCGCACGGCGAGCTGCGGTTCACCGGTGGCCAGCACCGCCGGCAGGGCCCGCTGGGAGGCGTCGGTGCCGTCGGTGTCGACCAGGACGAAGCGGCCGGGGTTCTCCGACTGCGCGGACTTGACCAGGCCCCAGACGGTGGTGTGGACGAGGTCGGCGATGTCCTCGCCGGGGCCCGCCGCGACCGCGCCACGGGTGACGAGGACGAGCCGGGTGTCGGCGAGCCGCCGCTCGGTCAGCCAGCCCTGGACCAGCTCCAGGGCGTCGCGGGCGGCGGTCCTGGCGGTGTCGGGCAGGGGTGCCGCGCCACCGGTGGCGGTGAGCGGCGCCACGACCACGTCCGGGGCGGGCGCGCCCCCGTCGAGGGCGGCGGTGAGGGCCGCGAGATCCGGGTGGTCCTCCAGCCGCTCGCCGCCCACCGCGAAGCCGGTGCCGGCGCCGAGGGTCAGCCAGCGCTCGCCCAGCGGGATGCCGGTGGCGGTGGCGGACACGGCGGGCAGCTCGGTCCAGTCGGGGCGGAACAGCGACTCGTGGTGTGCGGTGCGCGAGGCGTCGAGCTGCTCGGCCGACAGTGGCCGCAGCACCAGGCCGTCGATGGCGGCGAAGGCGGCGCCGGTGCCGTCGGCGAGGTGCAGCGACACCCCGTCGGCGGCGGGCCGCAGCCGTACCCGCAGCGATGCCGCGCCCCCGGCGTACAGCCGGACGCCGGTCCAGGCGAACGGCAGCCGTGCCCCGTCGCTCCCCTCGCCCTCCGGGTCGAGGCCGAGGGTGTGCAGGGCGGCGTCCAGCAGGGCCGGATGCACCCCGTACGCGGCGGCCTCGGGCTCGTGGCCCTGGGGCAGCCGGACCTCGGCGAACAGCTCGTCGCCGCGCCGCCAGGCCCGGTGGAGCCCCTGGAAGACCGGGCCGTAGCCGAGTCCGGCGGCGGCCGCGCCCTGGTAGAACTCCTCGGTCGCCAGGGCCGTCGCGTCGGCCGGGGGCCAGACGTCCAGGTCCACCCGCTCGGCCGGCGGCTCGCCCGGGGCGAGGAAGCCGGTGGCGTGGCGGATCCACGGCTCGTCAGCGGGGGCGTCCTCCCGGCGGGAGTGCAGGGTCAGCGCGCGCCGCCCGGTCCCGTCGGCCGCCGCGAGTTCCAGCCGCAGCTGGACGGCGCCCTGTTCGGGCAGGACCAGCGGCGCCTGGAGGGTCAGCTCCTCGACCGTGTCGCAGCCCGCCTCGTGGCCGGCGCGCAGCGCCAGCTCGACGAAGGCCGTGCCGGGCAGCAGGACGGTGTCCATGACGGCGTGGTCGGCCAGCCAGGGGTGGGTCGGCAGCGACAGCCGCCCGGTGAACACGTAGCCACCGGTGTCGGGGAGTTCCACCGCCGCGCCCAGCAGCGGGTGGTCCGCGGTGCCGAGGCCCGCCAGGACCACGTCCTCCACGGAGATGCCCACGTCGAGCCAGTAGCGCTGGCGCTGGAAGGCGTAGGTGGGCAGCTCCACCCGGCGGGCGCCGCGCCCGGCGTAGACCGCCGCCCAGTCCGGGGCCGCGCCGCGGACGTGGGCCTGGGCGAGCGCGGTGGCCAGCGCCTGGACCTCGGAGCGGGCGCCCCGCAGGGTGGGGACGAACACCGCGCCGGTGTCGCTGTCGCCGTCGGTCGCGGCCTCCGTCCCGGCGAGGCAGTCCTCGCCCAGCGCGGAGAGCACCCCGTCCGGGCCGATCTCCAGATACGTGGTCACGCCCTGGTCGCGCAGGGTGCGGACACCGTCGGCGAAGCGCACGGACTCACGCACGTGGCGCACCCAGAAGTCCGGCATGCGGATCTCGTCGGCGGAGACCACCGCGCCGGTGAGGCAGGACACCAGCGGGATCTTCGGGGCGTTGAAGGTCAGGCCCTCGGCGAGCTTGCGGAAGTCCGCGAGCATCGGGTCCATGTGCGGGGAGTGGAAGGCGTGGCTGACGGTGAGCCGCTTGGTCTTGCGGCCCCGCGCCTCGAAGGACGCGGCGATCTCCAGCGCTGCGTCCTCGTCGCCCGCGATGACCACGGAGGCCGGGCCGTTGAGGGCGGCGATGCTGACGCGTTCGGTGAGCAGCGGCGCCACCTCGTCCTCCGACGCCTGCACCGCGATCATCGCGCCACCGGCCGGAAGCTCCTGCATCAGCCGCCCACGCGCCGCGACCAGCGCGCACGCGTCGGCGAGCGAGAACACGCCCGCCACATGGGCGGCGGCCAGTTCGCCGATGGAGTGGCCGGACAGGAAGTCGGGCGTCAGACCCCACCCCTCGACCAGCCGGAACAGCGCCACCTCGAGGGCGAACAGTGCGGGCTGGGTGTAGCCGGTGCGGTCCAGGAGCTGGGCGTCCTCGCCGAACAGCACCGTCTTCAGCGGCTGTTCGAGGTGCCGGTCCAGCTCGTCGCACACCTCGTCCAGCGCCTCCGCGAAGCGCGGGAACGTGTCGTACAGCTCCCGGCCCATGCCGAGCCGCTGGCTGCCCTGTCCGGTGAACAGGAACGCCACCTTGCCCTCGGTGGCCACCCCGCGCAGCGCCCGCGCCGGCTGCTCACCGCGCGCCAGCGCGTCCAGCGCGTCCAGCACCTCGTCGTGGCCGCCGGCGACCACGGCGACGCGGTGTTCGAGCGCGGCGCGGGTCGTCGCGAGCGAGAAGCCCAGGTCGGTGAGGGTGGCCCGGGGTTCGGCTGCGATCCGCGACCGCAGCCGCCGCGCCTGGGCCCGCACCCCGTCCTCGGTGCGCGCCGACAGCAGCACGGGGACGTACGGCAGGGCCGCGGGCTCCGCCGTGGGCTCGCCCGGCTCGGGCGCGGGCGGCTGCTCGATGATGGCGTGGGCGTTGGTGCCGCTGATGCCGAACGAGGACACCGCGGCCCGGCGCGGACGCCCGGTCTCCGGCCACTCCCGCGCCTCGGTCAGCAGCGACACGGCGCCCGCCGACCAGTCCACGTGCGGCGACGGCTCGTCCACGTGCAGGGTCCGCGGCAGGAGGCCGTGGCGCATCGCCATGACCATCTTGATGACACCGGCCACACCGGAGGCGGCCTGGGTGTGGCCGAGGTTGGACTTGACCGACCCCAGCCACAGCGGACGCTCCGCGTCCCGGTCCTGGCCGTAGGTGGCCAGCAGCGCCTGCGCCTCGATCGGGTCGCCCAGCGTCGTGCCCGTCCCGTGCGCCTCGACCACGTCCACCTCACCGGGGGCCAGGCGGGCGTTGGCGAGGGCCTGGCGGATGACGCGCTGCTGGGACGGGCCGTTGGGCGCGGTCAGACCGTTGGACGCGCCGTCCTGGTTGACGGCCGAGCCGCGCACGATGGCCAGCACCTCATGGCCGTTGCGGCGGGCGTCGGACAGCCGCTCCAGCAGCAGCACGCCCGCGCCCTCGCCCCAGCCGGTGCCGTCGGCGGCGGCGGCGAAGGACTTGCAGCGGCCGTCCGCCGCCAGTCCGCGCTGCCGGCTGAAGTCGATGAACGTCCCCGGGGTGAACATCACGGTGACACCGCCGGCCAGCGCCAGCGAGCATTCGCCCTGCCGCAGCGCCTGCGCCGCCAGGTGCAGCGCGACCAGCGAGGACGAGCAGGCGGTGTCGACCGTGACGGCCGGGCCCTCCAGGCCGAAGGTGTAGGCCACCCGGCCGGACACCACACTGCTGGAGCTGCCGGTGCCCAGGTAGCCCTCGACCTCGCCGGGCACGGCATGCAGCCGGGACCCGTAGTCGTGGTACATGACGCCCGCGAAGACACCGGTCTTGCTGCCGCGCACCGACAGCGGGTCGATCCCGGCGCGTTCGAACGCCTCCCAGGAGGTCTCCAGCAGCAGCCGCTGCTGCGGGTCCATCGCCAGCGCCTCACGCGGCGAGATCCCGAAGAACGCCGGGTCGAAGTCGGCCGCGTCGTGCAGGAACCCGCCCTCGCGGGCGTAGGAGGTGCCCTGGCTCTCCGGGTCCGGGTCGTAGAGCGCCTCGAGGTCCCAGCCGCGGTTGTCCGGGAAGCGGGAGATGCCGTCCTCGCCCGCGGCGAGCAGCTGCCACAGCTCCTCGGGGGTGGTGACCCCGCCGGGGTAGCGGCAGCTCATCGCCACGATGGCGATCGGCTCGTCGTCGGTGGCGGCCACGACCGGCACCGGCGTGTGCACCGCCGCCGAACCCGTGCCGACCAGCTCGGCGCGCAGGTGGC
>NZ_BBOX01000300.1 GCF_001553455.1 Streptomyces hygroscopicus subsp. hygroscopicus | reverse complement strand
CGGCACCGGCGTACCCGAGCACGGTCGCCACCTGACCGCGGACCAGGTCCAGCAGCAGCCGCTCCTGCTCGGACTCGGACAGCCCGGCCAGCCGCCCGGCGAGACCGGTCTCGCCGCCCGCCGCGACCGCGTCCACCGCCCGCCGCGCCGGGACCCGCACCAGCCCCCGGAACAGGGGGGAGACCGCGCCCTGTGCGGCCTGGGTGCGCAGCGCGGCGAGGTCCACCCGCATCGGCACCAACGCCGCCTCGTCGACGGTCAGCGCGGTGTCGAGCAGCGCCAGGCCCTCCGCCACCGGCAGCGGCGGCAGCCCCGCGCGCCGCATCCGGGCGATGTCGGCCTCGTCCAGGGTGCTGCCCATACCGGTCCCGGCCCACAGGCCCCACGCCAGCGAGGTGGCGGGCAGCCCCTCGGCCCGGCGGTGTACGGCCAGGGCGTCCAGGAAGGCGTTGGCGGCGGCGTAGTTGCCCTGTCCCGGGCCGCCGAACACACCGGAGGAGGACGAGAACAGGGCGAAGGCCGCGAGGTCCAGGTCGCGGGTCAGTTCGTGCAGGTTCCAGGCCGCGTCCACCTTCGGACGCAGCACCCGCTCCAGCCGCTCCGGGGTGAGCGAACCGATCACCCCGTCGTCCAGCACACCGGCCGTATGCACCACAGCCGTCAGCGGACGATCGGCCGGAATACCCGCCAGCACCTCCGCCAGCGCCTCCCGGTCCGCCACATCACACGCCGCCCAACGCACCTCCGCACCCAACTCAGCGAGTTCGGCGGCGAGTTCGGCAGCGCCCGGCGCCCGTTCACCACGGCGGCTCACCAGCAGCAGATGCCGCACCCCGCGCTCCGCCACCAGATGGCGGGCCACCAGACCACCCAGCGAACCGGACGCACCCGTCACCAGCACCGTGCCCGCGGGGTCCAAGACGCCCTCGGCGGCCGTCTCCTCCGCCACCGGCACCCGCGCCAGCCGGGGTACGGACACCGCGCCCGCGCGGATCGCCAGCTGCGGTTCGTCCGACGCCAGGGCGGCGGACAGCACACGCGAGGACTCGTCCCGGCCGTCGATGTCCACCAGCACGAAACGGCCCGGGTTCTCCGACTGCGCCGAGCGCACCAGACCCCACACCGCCGCACCGGCCAGATCCGCCACCGGCTCCCCGGCCTCGACGGCCACCGCGCCACGGGTCACCACGACCAGCGGGGCATCCCCGAACCGCTCCTCGTCCAGCCACCGCTGGACGGCGTCGAGCGCCGCGGCGGCGGCGCGGTGCGCCGCGCGGGCCGTCCGCTCACCGCACTCGGCGGACGGCGACACGATGACGTACTCGGGCGCGGGCGCCGAGCCCGCGGCGACCGCCTCGGCCAGCGTCGCCAGGTCCCCGTACGCGGTGGCCCCGAGCCCGAGCGGATCGGCGCCCAGCACGGCCCACCGGCCGTCGGCCGGCACCTGCGCACCGGCCGCGTCGGCGAGCCCGGCCGGTGTGGTCCACTCCAGGCGGAACAGCGACTCGTGGTACGCCGTGCGCGCACTGTGCAGCTGCTCGGCCGAGACCGGGCGCAGCCCGAGCGTCTCGACGGCCGCGACCGGCGCGCCGGTGGTGTCGGCGATCTCCAGCCGGACCCCGTCGCCGCCCGCGGGGGCCAGGTGGACGCGCAGCGCCGAGGCGCCGCTCGCGTACAGCGACACTCCGGTCCAGGCGAACGGCAGCCGCCCTTCCCCGCCCGTGTTGCCCAGGCCGCCCAGTCCGATGGCGTGCAGCGCGGCGTCCAGCAGCGCCGGGTGCAGCCCGAACGCGGCGGCCTCCTCGGCCGTGGCCTCGTCCAGCGCCACCTCGGCGAACACCTCGCCACCGCGCTGCCACGCCCTGCGCAGCCCCTGGAACGCGGGGCCGTAGGCGAAGCCGATGTCCCGCAGGCCCTCGTAGCGGCCGTCCAGCTCCAGCTCGGTCGCGTCCGCCGGGGGCCATGCGCTCAGCTCGAACGACGCCTCCGGACGGCCGCCGGACGCCAGGACACCGGCGGCGTGCCGGGTCCACGGCTCCTCGGCGGGCAGGCTCTCCAGCCGGGAGTGCAGCGACAGCGGACGGCGGCCCGTCCCGTCGGCCGCGCCGACCGAGAGCCGCAGCTGGACGCCGCCCTGCGCGGGCAGGACCAGCGGCGCTTCGAGGGTCAGCTCTTCGAGGTAGTCGCAGCCGACCTGGTCACCGGCCCGGATGGCCAGCTCCACGAAGGCGGTGCCCGGCAGCAGCACCGTGTCCAGGATGGTGTGGCCCGCGAGCCACGGGTGGGTCGAGAGCGCCAAGCGCCCGGTGAACAGCATCCCGTCCGCGTCCGGCAGTTCGGCGCTGGCGCCGAGCAGCGGGTGCTCGGCCTCGCCGAGCCCCACCGCGGCCACGTCGCCGAGGAACAGCGACGAGACCTTCGGCCAGTAGCGCTGCCGCTGGAAGGCATACGTGGGAAACGCGGCCAGCTCGACCTGTGCGGCGCCGGTCCCGGCGTAGTAGGCCGCCCAGTCCACCGCCACCCCGCGGACGTGTGCCCGCGCGACGGCCGACAGCAGCGCCTCGGCCTCGGGGCGGTCCTTGCGCAGCGCGGCGGCGAACGCGGTGTCCTCGCCGGTCACGCACTCCTGGGCCATGGCGGTGAGCACACCGTCCGGACCCAGCTCCACGAACGTGGTGACGCCCCGGGCTTCCAGGGCACGGACGCCGTCCAGGAAGCGGACGGCCTCCCGGACGTGGCGCACCCAGAAGTCCGGCGTGGTGATCTCCTCGGCGGACACGACGTCGCCGGTGAGGTTGGAGACGATCGGGATGCGCGGGGCCTGGTAGGTGAGCCCCTGCGCCACCTCGCGGAACGCCTCCAGCATCCCGTCCATACGCGGCGAATGGAAGGCGTGGCTGACCGTCAGCCGCTTGGTCTTCCGACCCTGCGCCTCGAACGACGCCGCGATCTCCGACGCCGCGTCCTCGTCACCCGCGATGACCACCGACGTGGGCCCGTTGAGGGCGGCGATGCTGACCCGCTCGGTCAGCAGCGGCGCCACCTCGTCCTCCGACGCCTGGACGGCGATCATCGCGCCACCCGCCGGAAGCTCCTGCATCAGACGGCCACGAGCGGCCACCAGCTTCGCCGCGTCGGCGAGCGTCAGCACACCCGCCACATGCGCGGCGGCCAGCTCACCGATCGAATGCCCCGACAGGAAGTCCGGCCGCAGACCCCACGCCTCCACCAGCCGGAACAGCGCCACCTCGAGAGCGAACAGCGCGGGCTGGGTAAACCCGGTCCGGTCCAGCACCGACGCGTCATCCCCGAACAGCACGTCCCGCAGCGGCTGCTCCAGATGCGCGTCCAGGTGGGCGCACACCTCGTCCAGCGCGTCCGCGAACGCCGGGAAGGCGTCGTACAGCTCACGGCCCATGCCGGGCCGCTGGCTGCCCTGCCCGGTGAACAGGAACGCCACCTTGCCATCGCCGACCGTGTCCACGACCAGCCCGGCGGCGCCGCGCCCCTCGGCGAGCGCGTCCAGATTGGACAGCAGCCCGTCCCGGTCCCCGGCGACGAGCGCGGCGCGCTCCTCGAAGGCCGTACGGCGGGTGGCGAGCGTGAACGCCACGTCGGCGGCGTCCAGCCCGGGGCGGTCAGCGAGGTGGGCGCGCAGCCGTGCGGCCTGGTCGCGCAGGCCCTCGGAGGACTTGGCGGAGAGCACCCAGGTGGTGGGGACGCCGGTCCGGGGCGCGGCGGCGGGCGCCGGGGCCTCGGTCTCGTCCACGGCCACCGGGGCCTGTTCGATGATGGTGTGCGCGTTGGTGCCGCTGATGCCGAACGAGGACACCGCGGCCCGGCGCGGACGGCCGGTCTCCGGCCACTCCCGCGCCTCGGTCAGCAGGGCGACCGCGCCCGCCGACCAGTCCACGTGCGGGGTGGGCTCATCGACGTTGAGGGTCTGCGGCAGCACACCGTGCTGGATGGCCAGCACCATCTTCATCACACCGGCGACACCGGCGGCGGCCTGGGTGTGGCCGAAGTTGGACTTGATGGAGCCGAGCCACAGCGGCTGGTCGGCGTCGCGCTCCTGGCCGTAGGTGGCGAGCAGCGCCTGCGCCTCGATCGGGTCACCGAGCTTGGTGCCGGTGCCGTGTGCCTCGACGG
>NZ_BBOX01000299.1 GCF_001553455.1 Streptomyces hygroscopicus subsp. hygroscopicus | reverse complement strand
AGTGCCATCCGCACCCGCCGCGAACGCCTTGATCCGCCCATCCGCCGCAAGCCCACGCTGACGGCTGAAGTCCACGAACGAACCCGGCGTCGACATCACCGTCACACCACCGGCCAGCGCCAACGAGCACTCACCCGCCCGCAACGCCTGAATCGCCCAGTGCAACGCCACCAACGACGACGAACACGCCGTATCCACCGTCACCGCCGGACCCTCAAGCCCCAGCGCATACGCCACCCGGCCCGACATCACACTGGCCGCGTTCCCCGTCCCCATGAAGCCTTCCGAGCCGTCGGGGGCGGAGAGGATCACGGGCAGGTAGTCCTGGCCGTTGGTGCCGGCGAACACGCCGACCTGCTGACCGCGCAGCGTGGTCGGGTCGATGCCCGCGCGCTCGAACGCCTCCCAGGAGGTCTCCAGCAGCAGCCGCTGCTGCGGGTCCATCGCCAGCGCCTCACGCGGCGAGATCCCGAAGAAGGCCGCGTCGAAGTCCCCGGCGTCCGCCAGGAATCCGCCCTCGCGGACGTAGCTGGTGTGCTCGGCCGCGCCCTCCGGGTCGTAGAGCGCCTCCAGGTCCCAGCCACGGTCGGCCGGGAAGCCCGTCACCGCGTCCTGACCGGACACCAGCAGCCGCCACAGCTCCTCCGGCGAGTCCACCCCGCCCGGGAAGCGGCAGCTCATCCCCACGATCGCGATCGGGTCGTCGTCCAGGGCGACGCCCACCGAGGAGGCGCCGGTCACCGTGGGGCGGGAGCCGATGAGTTCGGTCTGGAGGTGATCGGCGAGGGCGATCGGGGTCGGGTAGTCGAAGATGATGGTGGCGGGCAGTTTGAGCCCGGTGAGCGTGGCGAGCAGGTTGCGGATCTCGACGGCGGTCAGCGAGTCGAAGCCGAGGTCGCGGAAGGCGCGGGTGGGCTCCACCGACTCCGGCCCGGGGTGGCCGAGGACGACGGCCACCTGGGTGCGCACGAAGTCCAGGGTGATCTGGTCGCGTTCCTCGTCGGTCCCGGCGTCGGTGAGCCGCTGGGCCAGCGACGTCGGCTGGCCGGGGATGGCGGGGCCGCCGGAGGCGGTGCGTGCCGCCTCGATCGCGCGCCGGGCCTCGGCGAGGTCGGCGAGCAGCGGGTTCGGGCGGTGGCCGGAGAGGCCGGGCGCGAAGCGGTCCCATTCGATGTCGACCACGAGGGAGAAGGTCTCGTCGAGGTCGAGCGCGGCCCCGAGGGCGGCGGTCGCCGGTTCGGGGGCGAGGGCGGGCAGCCCGGACTGCCGGAGCCGTTCGGCCACCAGTTCGTCGGTGGCCATGCCGCTGTCGGCCCAGGCGCCCCAGGCCATCGAGGTGGCGGGCAGGCCCTCGGCGCGGCGCTGTTCGGCGAGCGCGTCGAGGTAGGCGTTGGCGGCCACGTAGTTGGCCTGTCCGGCGGCGCCGAAGGTGGCGGCCATGGAGGAGAAGAGCACGAACGCGGACAGGTCGCGTCCGCGGGTGAGTTCGTGCAGGTGGCGGGCGGCGTCGGCCTTGGCTCTCAGCACCTCGGCCATCCGCTGCGGGGTCTGGGCGTCGAGCACCCCGTCGTCCAGCACTCCGGCGGCGTGGACGACCGTGGTCAGCGGCAGCTCCGCCGGTACGGTCGCCAGCAGCCCGGCGAGGGCGTCGCGGTCGGCGACGTCGCAGGCGGCGATGGTCACCTGGGCGCCGAGGGCGGTGAGTTCGTCCCGGAGCGCGGCGGCGCCGGGGGCGTCGGGGCCGCGGCGCCCGGCGAGCAGGATGTGCTGGGCGCCGTGGGCCACGAGCCAGCGGGCGACGTGTCCGCCGAGGGCGCCGGTGCCGCCGGTGATGAGGGCGGTGCCGTGGGTGGTCCAGCCGTCGCCGGTGGTCTCGTGGCGCGGGGCGCGGGCCAGCCGGCGGACGTGGATGCCCTGCGGGCGGATGGCGAGGTGGTCCTCGCCGCTGATGCCCTCGGGTCCGGCGAGGATGTCGGCGAGCCGGCCGAGGGCGCGGTCGTCGGCGGTCTCGGGCAGGTCGATCAGACCGCCCCAGCGCTCGGGGTGTTCCAGGGCGGCGGTGCGGCCCAGGCCCCAGATCTGGGCCTGGTCGGGGCTGGTGAGCCGGTCGGAGCGGCCGACGGAGACCGCGCCGCGGGTGGCGGCCCACAGCGGGGCGTCGATCCCGGCGTCGCCGAGGGCCTGGACGAGGGCGAGGGTGCCCGCGAGTCCGGCGCTGAGGGAGGGGTGCCGCTGGTGCCGGCGCTCGTCCAGGCCGAGCAGGGAGAGCACCCCGTCGACGCGTGGCGCCCGGCCGTTCTCCGGTGCGGTCTCCGGCGCCGTGTGCGGGCGCAGGGCGGTGCGGATGCGCTCGGCGAGGGCGGTGCGGTCGGCGGTGGTGCCGTCGACGGTGACCTGGTGGACGGTGACGCCGCGGTCGGCCAGCAGCCGCGGCGGCTCCGCCACCCAGGGGTGGTCGGCGTGTCCTTCCGGGGTGACCACGAGCCAGGTGCCGGTGAGCGGCTTGGCCTGGGCCTGCGGCAGCGGTGTCCAGGTGATGCGGTAGCGCCAGCCGTCGACGGTGGTGTCGACGTGGCTGCGGCGACGCCACGCGGACAGGATGGGCAGCACCTCGCTGAGCGGCCGGTCGCCGTCGAGGCCGAGGGTTTCGACCAGGGCGGGCAGGTCCTCGCTGTGTACGACCTCCCAGAACCGGGCGTCGGCCAGGGCCGGTGCGGCGGCTTCGGCGGCGGCGGAGTCGGCGCCGTACGAGAAGGGGTTGGCGGGCCAGTAGCGCTGCCGCTGGAAGGCGTAGGTGGGCAGCTCGACGCGGCGGGCGCCGGTGCCCGCGTAGTAGGTGTGCCAGTCCACGGGCACGCCGCGGACGTGGGCCTGGGCGAGCGCGTGGGTCAGGGTGCGGGCCTCGGGGCGGCCGGAGCGCAGGGCGGGCAGGAACGCGTACGCGCGGTTCTTCCCGCCGGGCACGCACTCCTGGGCCATGGCGGAGAGCACCCCGTCGGGGCCGAGTTCCACGAAGGTGGTGACGCCGTGGTCGGCCAGCCGGCGGACGCCGTCGAGGAAGCGGACGGCCTCCCGGACGTGGCGGACCCAGAACTCGGGCGTGGTGATCTCGTCGGCGCTCACCAGGGTGCCGGTGAGGTTGGAGACGATCGGGATCTTCGGAGCCTCGTAGGTCAGCCGCTGGGCGACCTGACGGAAGTTCTCCAGCATCCCGTCCATGTGCGGGGAGTGGAAGGCGTGGCTGACGGTGAGCCGCTTGGTCTTGCGGCCCCGCGCCTCGAACGACGCGGCGATCTCCAGCGCCGCGTCCTCGTCACCGGCGATGACCACCGAGGTGGGCCCGTTGAGGGCGGCGATCGACACCCGCTCGGTCAGCAGCGGCGCCACCTCCTCCTCCGACGCCTGCACCGCGATCATCGCGCCGCCGGCGGGGAGTTGCTGCATCAGCTGGCTGCGCGCGGCCACCAGGGCACAGGCGTGGGTGAGCGAGAGCACCCCGGCGACGTGGGCGGCGGTGAGCTCGCCGATGGAGTGGCCGGAGAGGAAGTCGGGGCGCAGCCCCCACGACTCCACGAGGCGGAAGAGGGCGACCTCGACGGCGAACAGCGCGGGCTGGGTGTAGCCGGTCCGGTCGAGCGTGGCGGCGTCGTCGCCGAACAGCACGTCCTTCAGGGGCCGGTCGAGGAAGCGGTCGAGTTGGGCGCAGACGGCGTCCAGCGCCTCGGCGAACACCGGGTAGGTCTCGTACAGCTCACGGCCCATGCCGAGCCGCTGGCTGCCCTGTCCGGTGAAGAGGAACGCGACCTTGCCCTCGGTGGCCGGGCCCTCGGTCACCTCGGGGTGGTGGCGGCCTTCGGCGAGCGCGTCGAGGCCCGCGAGGAGTTCGTCCCGGTCGGCCGCGACGACCGCGGCACGGCGGTCGAGGGCGGCGCGGGTGACGGCCTGGGAGTAGCCGATGTCGGCGAGGCGGTGTCCGGGGTGGGCGGCCAGGTGGGTCCGGAGGCGGAGGGCCTGGGCGCGCAGCGCGTCCTGGTTCTTGCCGGACAGCACGACCGGGGTGAGGTGGGGGTCCGCCCGCTCGGGCTCCGGTTCGGCGGGGGTGGCGGGGGCCGGGGCCTCCTCCAGGATGGTGTGCACGTTGGTGCCGCTCATGCCGAACGACGAGACGCCCGCGCGGCGCGGGGTGATGCGCTCGGGGTCTCCCGGCCACGGGGTGGCGGTGGTGAGCAGTTCGACGTCCCCGGCCGTCCAGTCCACGTGCGGGGTGGGCTCGGTGAGGTGGAGGGTCTTGGGCAGCACGCCGTGCCGCATGGCCATGACCATCTTGATGACGCCGCCGACACCGGCGCCCGCCTGGGCGTGGCCGATGTTGGACTTGATGGAGCCGATGAGCAGCGGTTTGCCCTCGGGCCGGTCCTGGCCGTAGGTGGCCAGCAGCGCCTGTGCCTCGATGGGGTCGCCGAGGGCGGTGCCGGTGCCGTGGGCCTCGACGGCGTCGACCTGGTCGGGGGTGAGCTGGGCGTTGGCCAGCGCCTGGAGGATGACCCGCTGCTGCGAGGGCCCGTTGGGCGAGGTGAGGCCGTTGCTGGCGCCGTCCTGGTTGACGGCGGAGCCGCGCACCACGGCGAGGACCGGGTGGCCCTTGCGCTGGGCGTCCGACAGCCGCTCGACCAGCAGCATGCCGACGCCCTCGCCCAGGCAGAAGCCGTCGGCCTCCGGGGCGAAGGGCTTGGACCGGCCGTCGAGGGCCAGTCCGCGCATCTTGCTGTAGTCGACGAAGACGCCGGGCGCGCACATCAGGGTCGCGCCGCCGGCGAGGGCGAGCGAGCATTCGCCGTTGCGCAGCGCCTGGACGGCGAGGTGGAGCGCCACCAGCGAGGAGGAGCAGGCGGTGTCGACGGTGACGGCCGGGCCCTCGAAACCGAAGGTGTAGGAAAGGCGGCCGGAGGCGACACTCGCGGCGTTACCGGTGCCGAAGTAGCCCTCGAAGTTCTCGTTGGAGCTGAGGATCGCGCCCAGGTAATCGTGATTGCTGGTGCCGACGAAGACGCCGATCTGCCGGCCGCGCACCGAGACCGGGTCGATTCCGGCCCGTTCGAACGCCTCCCAGGACGTCTCCAGCAGCATGCGCTGCTGGGGGTCCATACCGAGTGCTTCGCGCGGGCTGATGCCGAACAGCGACGGGTCGAAATCGGCTATCCCGTCGACGAATCCGCCTTCGTGCACATAGCTGGTGCCGGGGTGGTCCGGGTCCGGGTGGTACATCGTGTCGACATTCCACCCGCGGTCCAGCGGGAACTCGCTGACCGCGTCGACGCCCTCGCTGACGATGCGCCACAGGTCCTCGGGCGAGGTCACGCCCCCCGGGTAACGGCAGCCGATCCCCACGATGGCGATGGGGTCGTGGTTCTTCGCCTCGGCCTCTTGCAGGCGGAGGCGAGTCTGATGCAGATCCGCCGTTACCAGCTTGAGGTAGTCCCGCAGCGTCTCTTCATTCGCCATTTACGCAATCCATTTACGGCAGACGGCATCGGAAATGCTCCACAGATCCTCAACAGGGGAGCCGGTAACCAACAACCAAATCAGTCGACTTCTCGCTGAGAGGCTATGTGCGAACTAACCCTCACAACAACCCCTAGATGCCCCCTATGACCCCCTGGCGACCCAAGGAGCAATAGGGGGCAACCGGTATTCGGTAACTCTATTGAAGGGTGGAGAAAATCCTGTCCGACATCGGATACGACGTCAATAGCGAGATTTTGTCAATGCTCCAGATGTAGATCGTGATCAGGCGTCGTGAGACGCTGCCGTTCATGATCGCCAAGCTGGAGGCGGGCGGCCACGGTCTGCGGACCGAGTGCCGCCAGAGCCCACAGGGCACTGATCCGGCGGCTGGAGGACCAGATGCCGGTCGTCGGCGGCCGGAACAGGGCTACGGCGATGTCCTGGGCCGCGAACAGGGTTTGGTCGAGATAGGTCATGCCGCCGGTCCCGCACAGATACGCGCGGGCGCCAGTCGCGGCGGCCAGGTCGGCGAGCCTCTGGGATCGGCCCGGACGGGCGGGCAGGGCACTGCTGGTGAGGACGTGGCCTTGCCAGCCGACCAGGTCCAGCAAGACGCGGGTGGAGGTCTCGGCGACCGTCGCGGTCCGCCCGGTGTCGAAGGCGTCCAGCACGGGGGCCAGGGACCGGGCGAGGGCGAGTTTCTGGTGGGCGACTGACCAGTCGTCCACTTCGCCCAGGTCCTCGAAGTCGCGGGTCGCGGCCAGCATGACGCGGACGGCACAGTCGTGGTTGCCGTCCTTACTCAGCGCGGTTCCCACCCACAGCCGGGCCCTGGCCCGATCGCGGCGGGAGAGCCGGTCGTCGACGGCGAGGGTTTCGTACTGGCGGGCGGCGATCTCCAGCTTGTCGGACATCTCCGCGACCACGGCCAGGGACAGGTCAAGCTGAGCGACACGGCGGGGGGTGTCAAGCTGGGTGAAGACCTGGCGGGCCCCGGCATAGGAGTGCTGGGCCGAGAGCGGGCCGAGCACGGCGCCCTGGTCGCGTCTGAGGTCGCCGAGCAGGGTGGTGGACCGGGCGAACAGATACAGGCCCTTGTCGTCCAGCTCCAGCGGCCGGAATCGCCCGAGCCGGCGACCCAGCAGTTTGTCGGCGAAGGCGAAGCTCTGACGGGACAGAGCGATCACGACCCGGTCCAGGTCGTCGGCCCATGCTTCGTACTCCCAGGCCCGGGGCCCGGGGGCGGTGACGCGTCGTCCGGCGTTCGTGACGGTGCCGGCCATCTCCGACAGGAGCGTCTCGAAGCGCAGGTGGACGGAGGGGTCCGCGCGGCCGAGGGCCGTGTCGAGGATGGCCTGGGTGTCGGGTCTGGGCTCGGTGTCGGCGCGCTTGCTCTCCCACTTGGAGACGGTCGCGACGGCCACGCCAAGGTGCTCGGCGAAGGCCCGCACGCTCAGTCGCAGAGCAAGCCGCAGGGCCCTGGCCTCCAAGCCGGTCCAGTGGTGCACGGTCGCCACGCGTCGCCCCCTTCCACCGGTCATCGAAGCAGATGCGTGCAGGCGGCGGGACGAAAGTGGAACGGAAGTAGCACGGCCGGTGATTGGCCGGGAGTTCGGCATCGACCACGCTCAAGGGCGTCACCACTTGTCGACCTTTTGGAGGGCCCCAGCATGGCACCCCTTACGGAGCATCGCCTGGTCAGCGGCCCGGTCGTTTACGGCTTTCTGCGGCTGGTGCGGGTCTCCCCGGCCCGGCAGGAGGCACTGACCGCCTCGCTCGCCGAGTTCTGCCGCAGCCACGAACTGCAGCTGTCCGGTGTCCTCTCGGACCGCGAGGTGAATTCCGGGCCCGCCTCGGCGGCCTTCACCGGCCTACTGGACGTGCTGGCCATACCGGACGTCTACGGAGTGATCGCCCCTGCGATGTCGCACCTGGGCCCGAAGGCCATAGCCGCCGAGCGCCGCCGGCGCATCGAGGCGACCGGTTCGCGTCTGCTGCTCATCCGCCCGGCCCGCCCCAAACACCCATCGGTCTCCCGGAGCGGGCCGGCCCGCCGCCGCAGTCCCGCGACCACCCGCGTCCTGGACCCCGAGTCATGAAGACCACGATGACCGAATCGAACGAGCAGTTCTTCAAGGCCCGGCCCGAATTCATCGGAAGGCACGGGATTTCACGACCGCGACTCTGGCCGGGTGGGGCCTTCATGACCACGTCGAGGACATCTGTCTGTGCGTCTCCGAAGGCCGCCGAGGTCGACACATTCCTGGACACCGCCCTCGCGGCAGACCGACTGCTGTTCGGACGCGCCCACACCCGCTGAACCCCTGGAACTTCTCGCACGGCCCCCCGATGGACGGATGAGAGGGAACTGACATGGAAACCTTCGAACGCGCCAGACTGGACGCCTACTTCGCCCGGATCGCCGCACAGTTCACCCCGGCCGAGCAAACCGCGTCGTTCCTGGTCACGCACCTGCTGGCCGAACGACCCGCGTTCGTCCGCGCCGTCGCCGCGATGACCCGGCTTGCCGCGGTGCTGCCCAAGCCGAAGTCCATCCGCCCCGCCGCCCGGCGCGAGGTCGAGCAGACCCATATGGTCGATACCCTCACCCGTGACCTGTTCACCGACGAGACCACCGCGCTGGACTACCTCGAATCCCGGGCCGCCGACCAGACCGTCACGCTGCTGGACGTCGGCGGCTACTTCGCCCCCACCCTCACCACCATCCACAGCCGCTTCACCGGCCGACTCGCCGGGGTGATCGAGGACACCGAGAACGGCCACCGACGCTACGAGGACCTCGACAAACTGCCCTGTCCCGTCATCTCCGTCGCCCGGTCCCCGCTGAAGGACCCCGAGGACTTCCTCGTCGGCCAGTCCGTGGTCTTCTCCACCGAGGCCGTCATGCGCGACCGCGGCGACATCCTCCACGGACGCCCCGCCCTGGTGATCGGATTCGGCAAGCTCGGCAGCTCGATCGCCCGCCTCCTGCACGCCAAGGGAGTGCACGTCACCGTCTGCGACATCGACCCCGTCCGCCGCACCCAGGCCCTCTCCCAAGGCTTCACCGTCGCCCGCGACCGCGAAGCCGCCCTGACCGGAGCCGGGCTGGTGCTCTGCGCCACCGGCGCGATGTCCCTGCGCGGCGAGGACTTCTCCCACCTGCGCAACGGCGCCTACGTCGCCACCGTCACCTCCGGCGAGGACGAACTCGACCTCGCCGGACTCCCGGACGTCTACACCCGCACCCAAGTGGGTGATCACGTCACCCGCTACCAGACCACGGGTCACTACTTCTATCTGGTGAACGGCGGCAATGCCGTCAACTTCATCCACGGCGCCGGCGTTGGGCCATTCATCTTCCTGGTCCAGGCCGAGATCCTCGCCGCGATCAGGATGCTCACACGCGGCGACCTCGCCCCCGGTATCCATGAGGTCCCCGCACCCGACCGCGAAGCTATCGCGGCGACCTGGCTCTCCTACTTCAACAGGTGATCACCATTCCCATCACGGCAGACCACATCCGCACCACCATCGCCGCCTACCTCGACGAGCACCCAGAGGACAAGCGCGAACTCGGCGTCGTCCTCGGCCTCCTGGACGACGGCGACGACCTCACCAGCCGCAAGACCCTGCCCGGCCACGTCACCGCCGGCGCGATCCTCGTCGGCCCCGACGGCCGCATCCTGCACATTCTCCACAACGCGACCCAGAAGTGGCTGCTGCCTGGCGGCCATCTGGAGGCATCGGATCACACGCTCCTGCAGGCCGCCGGCCGCGAACTGACCGAGGAGACCGGCATCCCGTCCCACGTCGTCACCCCGCACGGCGAGGTCCCGCTCCACGTCGACATCCACCCCATCGACGCGAACCCCGCCAAGGACGAACCCGTCCACCAGCACTTCGACTTCCGCTTCCTCTTCCGCACCACCGCCGACATCGGCGAGCTGCAGACCGAAGAGGTCTCCGACGCCGCCTGGCGGGAGGTCGAGAGCCTCCACGATGAGCGCCTCAAGCAGCGCGTTGTCCAAGCACTCCGCTGAGCCACAACTGGCTGCCCCGCAATCGAATTCCTCACCGTGAGCGGGGCAGCCGCCCACCAGCCTTGGGCAGAACGTGCCTGACGTCCCAAACATCATTGCAGCGCGTCTGCCAGGGAAAAGGCTTGACAGCCACGCAGCCCACCGACTCGGCTGGCCCGATTGGCGCCGCCGTCAAGCCCGGTCCTCGCACCCGTCATTATCGACGACACGTCGCATCCCAGACGTGGGGATCACGATCTACAGCTGGAGTATCACGCCCTTCCGAGACCCTTGTTGATGAATGCGAACAGCTCTTCGTCACTGGCCGACTGGAGCTGGTCGGCGTCGACCGTGTCCTTCGCCGGGGCCTCCGGCGGCGCCGCCGCCGCGGGCTCGGCGGTGACCGCCGTGCCGTCCGATTCGTTCCACTTCGCCAGCAGCGACCGCAGCCGCATGGTGATCCGGGCCCGGGTGATGTTGTCGGGCGCGCTGCCGGTGAGCGCGGTCTCCAGCTTGTCCAGCTCCTCGAGCACCGCGGTGCCGCCGTCCGCCTCGCCGGGCGCGATCTCGGCCCGCAGATAGGCGGCCACCGCGGCCGGGGTCGGGTGGTCGAAGATCAGGGACGGGGGCAGCTTCAGCCCGCTCGCGGCCCCCAGCCGGTTGCGCAGTTCGACGGCGGTCAGCGAGTCGAAGCCCAGGTCCTTGAAGGCCCGGCCGGCCTCGATCGCCTGGGCCCCGGAGTGGCCCAGCACGGCGGCCACCGCGCCGCGCACCAGATCCAGCAGCACCCGCTCCCGCTCGGTCTCCGGCAGCGCCGCCAGCTGCCCGGCCAGGGCCGCCCCGGCGGCCGCCTCGTCCGCGGCGTCGGCCCGCGACTCCTCGATGACCTCGCGCGCATCGGGCAGGTCGTGCAGCAGCGGACGCGGCCGGTCTGCGGTGAAGGCGAGGGTGAAGCGCCGCCAGTCCATGTCGATGACGGTCAGCGCGGTCTCGTCCCGGTCCAGCGCGTGCTGGAGCGCGGCGGTGGCCGGTTCCGGCGCCATCTCGTTGATGCCGTGGCGGCGCATCCGGTCGCCGACGGCACCGTCCACGGTGGTGCCGTCGCCCCACGGGCCGAAGGTCAGCGTGGTGGCGGGCAGCCCGTCCGCGCGGCGCTGCTCGGCGAAGGCGTGCAGGAAGGCGTTGCCGGGCGCCTGGTTGCCCTGGCCGGGCGCGCCGAAG
The DNA here is from genome assembly GCF_001553455.1 of Streptomyces hygroscopicus subsp. hygroscopicus. Classification (GTDB taxonomy): domain Bacteria; phylum Actinomycetota; class Actinomycetes; order Streptomycetales; family Streptomycetaceae; genus Streptomyces; species Streptomyces hygroscopicus. The sequence goes on along the minus strand of NZ_BBOX01000299.1, from coordinate 4,775 downwards.
GTGGCGGAGAAGTGCGAGCAGAGCACGAACGCGGTCAGGTCCAGGTCCCGGGTCAGCTCGTGCAGATGGCGGGTGGCGTCCACCTTGAGCCGCAGCACCCGTTCGACCTGCCCGGGGGTCAGCCCCTCGATCACCCCGTCGTCGATGACCGCGGCGGTGTGCACGACGGCCGTCAGCGGCTGGTCGGCCGGGATCGCCGCGAGGGTCTCCGCGAGCGCGGCCCGGTCGGTCACATCGCAGGCGGCGAGGGTGACCTTGGCGCCCAGCCCGGTCAGTTCGGCCTCCAGCTCGGCCGCCCCGGGGGCGTCCGCGCCCCGGCGGCTCGCCAGCACCAGATGGGCCGCGCCGTTGCGCGCCAGCCACCGGGCGACCTGCCCGCCGAGCCGTCCCGTACCGCCGGTGACCAGCGTGGTGCCGGTCGGCCGCCAGGCCCGTACGGCGGAGGTGTCGGCCAGCGGGGCGCGCACCAGACGGGGCCCGAAGACGCCCGCGGCGCGGATCGCGGCCTGGTCGTCGTCGCCGTCGGAGGCGAGGAGGCCCACGAGCCGGGACAGCGCGCGCTCGTCGGGCTCCTCGGGCAGGTCGATCAGACCGCCCCAGCGGTCCAGGTGCTCCAGCGCGGCCACCCGGCCCAGGCCCCAGACCAGCGCCTGCTCGGGCGAGGCCGGCCGGTCCGAGCCGCCGACGGAGACCGCGCCGCGCGTCAGGCACCACAGCGGTGCGCCGATCCCGGCGTCGCCGAGGGCCTGGACCAGCGCGAGCTGGGCGGCCGTTCCGGCGGGCAGGGAGGGGTGTTCGGGGTGGGTGCCCGCGGCCGGGGCCAGCAGCGAGACCACTCCGGCGAACGGCGTGCCGCCGGCCTCGGCGAGCGCGGTGCGCAGCCGCTCGGCCAGCTCCTCGCGGCCGTCCGCCGCGGGGTCCACGGCGATCCGCCGCACCTCGGCGCCGCGTTCGGCCAGCACTCCGGCCACGGCGTCGGTCCAGGTGTCCTCGGTGCCCGGGGTGTCCCTGGTGCCCGGGGTGTCCCTGGTGCCCGGCACGACGACGAGCCAGCCGCCGGTCAGCCGCGCGGGCGGCTCCTCGGCGAGCGGCTTCCAGGCGACGCGGTAGCGCCAGCCGTCCACCACGGACCGCTCACGGGCCTGCTTGCGCCAGGACGCCAGGGCGGGCAGGACGGCGCTCATCGGCTGATCGCCGTCGACCGTCAGCTCGGCGGCCAGCGTCTGCCAGTCCTCGGCCTCCACCGCGGCCCAGAACTTCGCCTCCACGGCGTCGTGCCCGCTCTCCCCCGCCGCACGCGCGGGCGCGGCCTCGGGCCAGTAGCGCTGTCGCTGGAAGGCGTACGTGGGCAGCTCGACGCGCTTGGCGCCCGTACCCTCGAACACCGCCTGCCAGTCCACGGCCACACCGCGCGACCACGCCTCGCCGACGGACGCCCAGAAGCGGTCCAACCCGCCCTCGTCACGGCGCAGCGACCCGATCGCGGCGGCCTCCCGGCCCGCGTCCTCGGCCGTCTCCTGCACCCCCACCGTCAGGACAGGGTGCGCGCTGGACTCGATGAACACCCCGAAGCCCTCGTCCAGCAACCGCCGGACGGCACCCTCCAGCTCCACCGTGCGCCGCAGATTGGTGAACCAGTACGCGGCATCCAGCTCCGGACCCTCGACCCACTCCCCCGTGACAGTGGACAGGAACGGCACCTCGGCCACCCTCGGCTGCACCGGCGCCAGCAACTCCAGCAACTCCGCACGCAGCAACTCCACCTGCGCGGAATGCGAGGCATAGTCCACCGGCACCCGACGCGCCCGCACCCCATCCGCCTCACACGCCGCCACCAGCTCATCCAGCGCCCCCGGCTCACCCGAGACCACCACCGACGACGGCCCGTTGACCGCCGCCACCGAGATCCGCTCCTCACCCCACGCCGCGATCCGCTCCCGCACCTCCGCAACCGGCAGCGCCACCGACACCATGCCGCCCTTGCCCGCCAGCACCCGGCCAATGGCCTGGCTCCGCAACGCCACCACACGGGCGGCGTCCCGAAGCGACAGGATTCCCGCCACACACGCCGCCGCGATCTCACCCTGCGAATGCCCCACCACCGCCGCCGGAACCACACCCAGCGAACGCCACAACTCCGCCAACGACACCATCACCGCGAACAGCACCGGCTGCACCACATCCACCCGATCCAGCGACGGCGCACCCTCCGCACCCCGCAACACATCCACCAACGACCAGTCGGTGAACTCCGCCAACGCCGCCGCACACTCCTCCATCCGCGCGGCGAACACCGGCGAGGCGTCCATCAGCCCCACGCCCATCCGCACCCACTGCGACCCCTGCCCCGGAAAGACGAACGCCGTCTGTCCGGCCACCACGGTGCCCCGCTCCACACCGGCCGCGATGCCGCCGTCCGCCAGGGAGGCGAGCCCGGCCATCAGCTCCTCGCGGTCCCGGCCCTGGACCACGCCGCGGTGGTCCAGCGCGGAGCGGGTGGTGGCCAGCGACAGGCCGATGTCCACCGGGCGCAGCGCCGGTTCGTCGTGCAGCCGGTCCAGCAGTCGCCGCGCCTGGGCGCGCAGCGCCACCTCGCTCTTGCCGGAGAGCACCCACGGCACCACACCCGGCTGCTTGGACACCAGCTCGACCGGTCCCGGTTCCTCGGCGGGGGCCTGTTCGATGATGGTGTGCGCGTTGGTGCCGCTGAAGCCGAACGAGGAGATGCCCGCGCGGCGCGGGCGGCCGGTCTCCGGCCACGGCGTGGCCGACCTGACCAGCTCGACCTTCCCCGACGACCAGTCGATGTGCGGGGACGGCTCGGCGATGTGCAGGGACTCGGGCACCACGCCGTGCCGCATCGCCAGGACCATCTTCATCACGCCCGCGATGCCCGCGGCGCCCTGGGTGTGGCCGATGTTGGACTTCACCGACCCCAGCAGCAGGGGCAGTTCCGCGGGCCGGTCCTGACCGTAGGTGGCCAGCAGCGCCTGCGCCTCGATCGGGTCGCCCAGCGAGGTGCCGGTGCCATGGGCCTCGACGACGTCCACGTCGGCCGCCGACAGCCGGGCGTTGGCCAGCGCCTGCTGGATGACGCGCTGCTGGGACGGGCCGTTGGGCGCCGTCAGACCGTTGGACGCGCCGTCCTGGTTGACCGCCGAGCCGCGCACCACGGCCAGCACCTGGTGGCCCTGGCGACGGGCGTCCGAGAGCCGCTCCAGCAGCAGGACGCCCACGCCCTCGGCCGGGCCGAAGCCGTCGGCGTCCGCCGAGAACGCCTTGCAGCGGCCGTCGGAGGACAGTCCGCGCTGGCGGCTGAACTCGATGAACAGGCCGGGGGTGGACATCACGTGGACGCCGCCCGCCAGCGCGAGCGAGCATTCGCCCAGCCGCAGCGACTGGACGGCCAGGTGCAGCGCCACCAGCGACGCGGAGCAGGCCGTGTCCACGGTGACGGCCGGACCCTCCAGACCGAACACGTAGGACAGCCGGCCGGAGACGACGCTGGCGGCGTTGCCGGTGCCCAGGTGGCCGCCGAAGTCGTCCTCGGCGTCGAGCGCCACCGTCAGGTAGTCGGAGGCGTTCATCCCGGCGAAGACACCGGTCCGGCTGCCGCGCAGCGCCGCCGGGTCGATCCCGGCCCGCTCGAACGCCTCCCAGGAGGTCTCCAGCAGCAGCCGCTGCTGCGGGTCCATCGCCATGGCCTCGCGCGGCGAGATACCGAAGAACTCCGCGTCGAACCGGGTGGCGTCGCCGAGGAACCCGCCCTCGCGGGTGTAGGTGGTGTCCGGGGTGTCCGGGTCCGGGTCGAACAGGTTCGCCAGGTCCCAGCCGCGGTCGGCCGGGAACTCCGTCTGCGCCTCACCACCGGAGACCATGAGCTGCCACAGCTCCTCGGGGGTGCGGACACCTCCGGGGAAGCGGCAGCTCATGCCCACGATGGCGATCGGCTCATGGGTCTGGTCGTCGACTTCCTGCAACCGCCGGTGGGCGGCGGTGAGATCGGTGGTGACCTTCTTCAGATATTCGCGGAGCTTGGCTTCGTTCGCAGTCGCCATGGACGTTCACCTATTCGCAATGTTCTGGATCGTCGGGGGGTCCGGGTGGGGGTGCTGCCGCGCTTCAGCCGTTGCCGAACCTCTTGTCGATGAAGTCGAAGAGCTCGTCGTCACTGACCTCTTCGAACGCGTCCGCCCCGGCATCCGCCCCGGCGTCGTCCGCGGTGCGGCGCACATCGTTCCACTTCGCCAGCAGCGTCTGCAGGCGCACGGCGACGTTCGCGTGCGCGGCCTCGTCCTCCGTGACCGACGCCAGCTCCTCCGGCGTCAGCGAGGACAGGCTGTTCTCCAGCCGCTCCAGCTCCTCCAGTACGGACACTCCGGGGCCCTCGGCCTCCGGCGCCACTTCCTGGCGCAGGTGCCGGGCGAGTGCCACCGGGGTCGGGTAGTCGTAGACCAGCGTCGCCGTCAGCCGCAGCCCGGTGGCCGCGTTCAGCCGGTTGCGCAGTTCCACGGCGGTCAGCGAGTCGAAGCCCAGCTCCTTGAACGCCTGCTCGGCGCCCACCTGGTCCTTCGACGCGTAGCCCAGTACGGCGGCCACCTGGCGGCGGACCAGGTCCAGCACGGTCCGCTGCCGCTGGGCCTCCGACTGCCCGGCCAGCCGCTGGGCCAGGGTGCCGTCCCCGGTGTCCGCCGCGGCCTCCGTGCCGGCGGGGCCGCCCGTCGCGGCGCGGCGCACCGGTGTGCGCACCAGGCCCCGGTGGAGCGGCGGCAGCG
>NZ_BBOX01000298.1 GCF_001553455.1 Streptomyces hygroscopicus subsp. hygroscopicus | reverse complement strand
GGCGGGGAGACACCTCGTGGCGGCGCCGGGCGGCGCCCGGACCGCCGCGGCCGGAGCCGCGGTCACACCACACCGGCATCACGCCACCTCCGCCCGGTCGGCCGCCATACCGGCCGCGTCCAGCAGGGCGGTGCCCACGATCAGGTCGGCGCCGCCGAACTCGGGGTCGTCCAGCTCGGTGCCGTCGTCCACGGCGAACAGCAGCCGCTGCTCGCCCTGGCGGTAGGCGGTGCCGACCGGGGGGCTGGCGGCGTGGACGGCGAGGAGGGCGATCAGATAGGGCAGATCGGGGTCGCGGCGGCGGGCGTCGGCGAGCAGCCCGGACAGCCGCCGGGGGGCGTCGGCGGGCAGCTCGAGCAGCTCCATGGCCGCCGCCAGCTGCTCCTCGCTGAAGCGGCTGTCGTCGGGGGTGGCGATGAGGTCGGGCTCGGGCATCTCCGCGCCGAGGTGCTCCCGCTCCACGGGCGGGGTGAGCAGCATCTCGACCAGGTCGCCCATCCGTACCGAGGTCGGGGTGCGCAGGCCGGTGCCGCGGGCGAAGAACGCGTCGGTGACCCGGCCCGCGCGCTCGACGGGGAGCGGGAGGACGGGGGCCAGCAGCTGTCCGTACAGGTCGTATCCGGAGCGCGGGGCGGGGGGTGCGAACGCCTGCCGGTCCTGCTCGGCGCGGAACAGCGGACCGGCCTCCAGCAGCCGGGACTGGAGCTGGGTGTGGCGCCGGATGCAGTCCTTGACGATGTCGACGAGCTCGGCGGCGCGCCGCTTGTGCTCGGCGCCCTCAGCCTCGTCGCGCGCCTTGCGGATGTTGGTGAGGATCGCGTTCTCGTGGCGGTAGCGGTCGGCGACGTGGTCCAGCGCCTCGCTGATCAGCTCGGGGACGGTGCTGAGCCAGTCGACGGCGCGGACGTTGCGCCGGGTGGCGTCGAGGGTGCGGCGCAGCGTCTCCGCGTACTGCACGGTGCGGTAGCGGGCCTGCTCGGCGGCGAGTTGGGCATCGGCCAGCCGGCCCCGGCTGATCAGCACCTCCAGCTTGACCTCGGCGGCGATCTGAGCGCTGGTGACGTCCGTGTCGAGGGCGCCGACCAGGACGTTGACGGCCTCGTCGGTGGTGCGCAGATAGACACTGCCGCCGGGGCCGGGCACCTCCTCGATCAGCTTGAAGTCGTAGTCCCTGCGGACATAGACCCCATCGGGCCCGAAGGTGCCGTACACGGCGCGGAAGCCGCGGTCCACACTGCCGACGTTGATCAGGTTCTCCAGCACCCAGCGGGCGACCCGGTCGTGCTCGGCGGCGGGGCGCTCGGGCGCCTGGGCCGCCACCCGGGGCAGCAGCCTGGCCACTATCTGCTCGTGGTCGGCGCCGGTGTCGAAGTCCATGTGGAGCGTGACGAGGTCGATGGCGGCCAGGGCCACCTCCGCCATCGCGTACACCCCGTACTCACCCGCCAGGTTGGCCTTGCGCGCGTCCAGGTCGTGCAGCGGCGCGGTGCACGCGAGCGCGCGCAGCCGCCGGGCCAGGCCCTCGTCGGCGGCCGGGCCGGGGGCCGGCCGGCCGGCCCCTTCGGCGGTGTTGAGCTGGGGCGCGGCGGCCCCCGGGGGTGGAGATGTCACGTCGCACAGAGTAGGCGGTCGCACCGACAACGTACGAAACGGCGCGGAGATCCCGCTATGGCACACAAGATCCCCGTGCGCGCACGGGCGTACAACCGGAGCGTCGCCCGCACCTCACCGGTCCGTCAGTCTACGGCTCACCGGCCGGTGGTCCGTCCAGGGCGAGCGCCGCGAAGGTGGCGAGCCAGTGGTCTCCTGTGAAGTCCCCGGAGACGGTGCCCGGGAGCCCGGCGGCCAGGTGGTCACCGGCCGCCGTCCGCAGCACGTCCGCCCGCGGATCGCCATGCGGCAGGGCGGCGGCCAGGCGGCGCAGTGCGGCGGCCCGGCTGAGGGTGAGGCCGAGGAGGTGGCCGATCTGCGGATCGGCGGGGTCGGAGACGACGGGCGGGGTGAGCACGGTGGTGGGCACGCCCCGTTCGAGGCCGGGGAGGAAACGTTCCAGCCAGCGCGCGAACTCCCCTTCCGGCAGCACCCGGCACATCACCTCGGCCTCGGTGAGAGCGGGGGAGAGGAAGTCCTGGCCGGAGGGCTCCCAGTGGACGGGGGCGTCGTGATCGTCGGCGAACCAGCCCAGGACGGCCTCGGTGACCGGTTCGACGACCTCCTCGACACCGGCGGCGGCCGCGCTGTCCAGGACCAGGCCGAGGGCGAAGGCGCTGTTGGTGTGGACGCCGTGGCGCACCGGGTAGGTGGCGCGTTCCAGCCATCCGGTCAGCAGTGCGCGGACGGCGTCGGCGGCCGGTTCCAGGGCCTTCGCCCAGCGCTCGCCCGCGGGCGCCTTCAGGCTCCGGCACTCGGCGGTCAGCGCGAGCAGCCAGGCCCATCCGTAAGGGCGCTCGAAGGAGGGATGGGCGCGCAGGTACTCCGCCTCGACGGCGAGGGCACCGGCCGTGAGGTGCCCGTCCAGTACGGCGGTGACCTCGTCGGCGCGGACGCGGTCGGGGCAGCGGCGCAGCAGCCGGACCAGCAGCCAGTGCATGTGCACCGAGGAGTGCCAGTCGTAGGAGCCGTAGAAGGCGGGGTGGTACCGGCGCGGCTCAAGAAGGTCCTCGGGTCCGCTCAGCAGATGTGCCGGGGCGTTGGGGTAGGCCCGGGTGACGTTGGCGACGGCGAGGGCGGCGAACCGGGCCGCGTACCGGCCCAGTTCGCTCCGGCTCAGGTCCGTCCCGCTCATCCCGCTCGTCCCGCTCGCCCTGGTCGACTCGTCCGTTCCGCTCGTCCCGCTCATCCCGCTCATCCCGTTCGCCCTGGTCGGCTCGTCCGTCCCGCTCGGCTCATGCGGCGCGTTCAATGCGTTGCCCCCTCGGCGATGCGCGCATCGGTCCGGGTGCTCAGGGGCGCCCCGATGATCGCCCGCAGCGCCTCGGCCGACACGGTGGCGGGCAGTGAGGGTTCGGCGCGGTCCACGACCTGCTCGGGAGCGTACGGGAGATGGATGAAGCCGCCGCGCAGGGTGGGCCGCTCGGTGGCGATGAGATGGGCCAGGCCGTAGAAGACGTGGTTGCACACGAAGGTTCCGGCCGTCTGGGAGACGGCGGCCGGGATCCCGGCCGCGCGGACGGCCGCGACGCACGCCTTGATCGGCAGGGGCGCGAAGTAGGCGGCGGGGCCGCCCGCCACGACCGGTTCGTCGATGGGCCGGCGCCCGGCGTTGTCGGGTATGCGGGCGTCGTCCACGTTGATCGCCACCCGCTCGACGGTGACACCGGGACGGCCCCCGGCCTGGCCCACGCACAGCACCAGCTCGGGATCGGCCGCCGCCACCGCGGCGGACAGCTCCTCGAGCGCGGTGCCGAAGGCACAGGCGAGCCGTACGGCGGTCACCTCGGTACCGGGCGGCGGGTCGGCGGCGACAAGGGAGACGGCCTGCCACGACGGGTTGACGGCCGAGTCCGCGAAGGGCTCGAAACCGGTGAGCAGCACTCGGGTCACAGCGGGCTCCCTCAGAAGGCGAAGAGCGAGATGATGACGATGTTGCAGACCAGCAGTGCCCCGGCGGTGGGGAGCTGCGCCTTGATGGGGCCGTACTGGTCCTTGAGTTCCAGCAGGGCGGCGGGCACCAGGTTGAAGTTGGCGGCCATGGGGGTCACGAGCGTGCCGCAGAAACCGGCCAGCATGCCGACGGCGAGGACGACGGGCGGATCCCCGTGCATCTGCTGGATGAGCACGGGCCAGCCGATGGCGGCGGTCATCACCGGGAAGGCGGCGAAGGCGTTGCCCATGACGATGGTGAACAGGGCCATTCCGACGCAGTAGACGGCGACGGCGACGTACTTCTGGCCGTCCGGCAGCATCTGCTCGGTGATCTTGCCGACCTGGGTGCCGACCCCGGCCACCTGGAAGATGGAGCCGAGCACGGCGAGCAGCTGGGGCAGCAGCAGCGCCCAGCCCATGGACTCCAGCAGGTTCCGGCCGGCGTGCAGCGGCACGGTGGGACGCCGCTCGCGGACCACGACCATGGCGACCGCCAGCCCGGCGATCGCGCCGAAGCCGAGGCCGAGGATGGTCTCGCTGCCGGTCTCCAGGACCGGTTCGCCCCCGATGCGCCAGTGCTTGACGGCCGAGGCGCAGACGACCGCGACCAGCGGGATGGTGAGCGCCGGGATGAACAGCCTGCTGCCGAGCCGGGCGGCCGAGGCGGTCCGCTGCTCGGGGGTGGTGGTGCGCGGCACACCGCGCCCGGTGAGCTGGAAGCCGCCCAGACAGACCATGGCGAGGACGGCGACGCCCAGCGGCTCGGCCGGGGCCTTCTTCTCCACCACCCAGCTGCTGTAGAAGAAGCAGCCGCCGAGCAGCCCCCAGAAGGCGGCGGAACCGTGGCGCTTGGGGTTGGTGCGGTCCACGGCCATCTGCGCGGCCATGGCGAGGAAGACGGCGCCGACGAGCCAGTAGAACCATTCAGCCTTGATCACTTGGTCTCCTCCGCGGTGCGGCTGCCGTCGGCGGCGGACCGGCCGCCCGCGGCGGCGAGCTGGTGGTCCAGGGAGCGGTCCAGGCGCAGCAGCCGGAAGCCGTGGATGAAGAACGCGCAGACTGCGGTGGGGATGGCCCACAGCGCCAGCTGCAGCGGCTCCAGATGGGTGTGGTAGGTGGTGTTGACGAATCCGGTGATCAGCAGGATCGAGCCGATGGCCAGGAAGCAGTCCTCGCCGAAGAACAGCCCGACCGTGTCGGCGCTGGAGGAGTAGGAGCGGACGCGCTCACGGACCCGCTCGGGCAGCGGGCCGTGGCGGCGCTCCGCGGCGCCCTCGGCCATCGGCGCGACCATGGGCCGCACGCTCTGGGCCGGGCCGCCGATGCTGGTGAGCCCGAGGGCGGCGGTGAGCTGGCGCAGCAGCAGGTAGAGGGCGAGGAACCGGCCGGTGGTGAGCTTGCCGAGGCGGCCGATGAGGGTACGGGCCTGTTCCTGGAGGCCGTTGCGCTCCAGGAGGCCGATCACGGGCAGGGTGATGACGAAGATCGTCACCGAGCGGCTGGAGGCGAAGCCGTCGCCGAAGGCAGCCAGGATCTGCTGGGGCGAGAGCTTGCCCAGCAGTCCGGTGGCGATGCCGGCAACCCCCACCACCAGCAACGGGTTGCGTCGTGTGGCGAATCCGAGGATCACCACGAGGACGCCAAGGAGAACGATCATGCGTCCCGCCTTCCGCGCACAGGACCTCACAGGGACGTGAGGAGGGTGCACCGGAGGCTAGGTGTTCGTTCAACGATCCGACAAGAGCTTGAAACAAACTTGTGTCCATCCCGCCGGATCGTTTACCGCTGGGAACCCCCTACCGGCGGGACATCTTCCGCCCATAGGCGTCGGCCAACTGCCCCTGGGAATCGTCCAGATAGGAGGCGAGCAGCCGCTCCGCCTCCACCGCGTCCCCGCCCTGCAGCACCTCCAGGATCTGCCGGTTGCGCACCAGATAGGGGGCGTGGAAGCGGCGGGGGTCGGCCATGATGTGGAAGACCAGTCGCAGTTCGGCCAGCACTCCGCGCATCAGCTCGTCCGCGCGGGGGCTGCCGGCGAGGGAGACGATCGCCTGGTGGAAGCGGATATTGGCGGTGGACAGGTCCTGCCAGGCCCGGTCCTGGGCGGCGCGCTCGCCCGCCAGGACCGCGGCCTCGACCGCCTCCACCGCGTAGGGCGGCTCCCCCAGACCGCGCACCGCGGCGCATTCGACGAGCCGCCGCACCCGGTAGATGTCATTGAGGTCGTCGACCGTGAGGACGCGGACGAACACCCCGCGATTGAGCTCGTGGACCAGCAGCCGCTCGTGGGTGAGCAGGCGGAACGCCTCCCGGAGGGTGTTGCGCGAGACGCCGAGCGCGCCGCCCACGCTGTCCTCGGACAGCCGGGTGCCGGGCGGGAAGAACCCCTCGGCGATGCGGTCGCGCAGGATGTCCGCGACGCGCTCCGCCGTACTGGTGCGCCCCAGCAGCGCCCGGTCGGCCTCGAGTCCGGCGGCGAGGCCGGAGCCCCGGGAGCGCTCCGCCGCGTCCGCCACCTCCGCTCCCCCGGTCCGCTCGACCCCCTCCGCCCCCTCCGACGGTCCGCCGGACCGGCCTTTCGCGCCTTTTGCCCCGATTGTCACATCAGCCCCTGTTTGGTGTCTCGTTCGTCCCGTATAGCGAGAAGTCAAGCCCACAAACCGCTACCGAACAACATGCTTCTTGTCGGATCGTTCAACGATCGCTTACCTTGTGGTGCCATCCACAGCGCACCCCCTGTCCCCCACGCCCGAACGGACGGATATGACCGCATCCTTGGCGCACCTGTCCATCGATCTCAACGCCGACCTCGGCGAGGGGTTCGGCCGTTGGCGGCTCACCGACGACGAAGCCCTGCTGTCCATCGTCACCAGCGCCAATGTCGCCTGCGGCTTCCACGCCGGAGACCCCTCGACCATGCGCCGGGTGTGCCAGCTGGCCGCCGAGCACGGGGTGCGCGTCGGGGCCCAGGTCTCCTACCGGGACCTGGCCGGTTTCGGGCGGCGCAGCATGGACGTCCCGCCGCGCGAGCTGACCGACGAGATCGCCTACCAGATCGGCGCCCTGGAGGTCTTCGCGCGTGCCGCCGGGACACGGGTGGACTACGTCAAACCGCACGGCGCCCTCTACAACCGCAGCGTGCACGACGAGGCCCAGGCCGCCGCCGTGGTCGAGGGCATACGGCTGGCGGCCGGCGGTCCGCTGCCGGTGCTCGGGCTGCCCGGGTCCCGGCTGCACGAGGCGGCCCGCGCGGCCGGGCTTCCGGTGGTCTCCGAGGCGTTCGCCGACCGCGCCTACACCGCCGCCGGGACCCTCGTACCGCGCGGTGAGCCCGGCGCCGTGGTCTCCGATCCGGACACGGTGGTCAAGCGGGCCCTCGGCTTCGCCCGTGACCGCGCGGTGACCTCGATCGACGGCCAGCGGATCGAAGTGGACGTGCGCTCGCTGTGCGTCCACGGCGACACCCCCGGCGCCGCCGACCTCGCCCGCCGGGTGCGGGCCGAGCTGACGGCCGCCGGTGTGCGCGTGGCGGCGTTCGCATGACCATCAGGAGCCTGCCGGTGGGCGAGCACGGGCTGCTCGTCGAACTCGACAGCGGTGAGGCGGCCGAGGCGCTCCACGCCGAACTGCTGCGCCGCGCCGCCGCGCGACGGCTGCCCGCCGTACGGGAGATCGTGCCCGCCGCCCGCACGGTGTTCCTCGACGGGCTCGCCGACCCCGGGCGGCTCGCCGCAGAGCTGCCCGGCTGGCGGATACCGCCCCTGGACCGCGACGACAGCGCCACCGTCGAGGTGCCCGTGCGCTACGACGGGCCCGACCTGGCCGGTGTCGCGGAGCTGTGGGGGGTGACGCCCGAGGAGGCCGTACGGATCCACTCCGCCACCGAGTTCCGGGTGGCCTTCTGCGGTTTCGCGCCCGGCTTCGGCTATCTGACCGGGCTGCCCGAGCGGTTCCACGTGCCGCGCCACGCGACGCCGAGGACCCGGGTGCCGGTCGGCTCGGTGGCCCTCGCGGGCGCGTACACGGGTGTCTACCCGCGCTCGTCCCCCGGCGGCTGGCAGCTCATCGGCACCACGGACGCGGTGCTGTGGGACACCGCGCGGGAACCGGCGGCGCTCTTCGCCCCTGGTACCCGCGTCCGCTTCGTCCCGGAACCGGGCACGGTCCTCCCGGAACCAGAACCAGAACCGGAACCGGAACCGGAACCGGAACCGGACGCCACTGACACGTCCCCCGCCCGGCCCCGGGAACCGGCCCCGGCCCGGGAAGGGGCCCCGGCCCGGGAAGGGGCCCCGGCCCGGGAAGGGGAGGCGCCATGACCGACAGCGCCTTCGTGGTCGTACGGCCGGGAGCGCTGACCACCGTCCAGGACCTGGGCCGCGTCGGCCACGCCCATCTGGGGGTGCCCCACTCGGGGGCGCTCGACCAGCCCGCCCACCGGCTCGCCAACCGCCTGGTGGGCAACGCGGAACACGCCGCGACCCTGGAGACCACGCTGACCGGCTGTGCGGTGCGGCTGCGCCGCCCGGCGACGGTCGCGGTCACCGGCGCCCCCTGCCCGGTCACGGTCGACGGCCGCCCCGCCCCGTGGGGGGCGGCCGTACGGGTGCCCGCGGGCGCGCTCCTGGAGGCCGGGGCCGCCACCCACGGGGTGCGCAGCTATGTGGCGTTCGACGGTGGTGTGGCGGCCGAGGCGGTGCTCGGCAGCCGGGCCACGGACGTGCTCTCCGGCCTGGGCCCGGCGCCGCTCGCGGACGGCGCGGTGCTGCGGCTCGGGCCGCCGGGCGGCCCCGCGCCCGGTGTGGACGGGGTGCCGCATCGGGGCGTCGCACGGGAGCTGGTGCTGCCCGTGCTGCTCGGCCCGCGCGACGACTGGTTCACCACGGCCGGGCTGCGCACCCTGGCCACCGGGGACTTCCGCGTCTCGGCCGCGAGCAACCGGATCGGGCTGCGGACCGAAGGCCCCTCGCTGGAGCGGGCGAAGGACGGCGAGCTGGCCAGTGAGGGAATGGGGCTCGGCGCGCTGCAGGTCCCGCCGGACGGGCGGCCGGTGCTCTTCCTCGCCGACCACCCGACGACCGGGGGCTACCCCGTCGTGGGCGTCGTACCGGAGCCGCATCTGGCCGCCGCCGCGCAGGCCGTCCCCGGCACTCCGGTGCGGTTCACCCCGCTGGGGCGGGTCTCCTGGGTGCCGTCTGCCCGGCGGGAGGCGGAGGCCGCCGCACGACGCCGTGGATGACGGTCACGGACGCCGCACCACAACCCCATGGGCGGCGGTCACGGTGGCTGTCCCGCATGAGTCGCCGACGACGCCGAATGACGCCGTGAGCGGTGCTCAGTGGGCCCGCCGGGTGCCGCTGCGGGCCTTGCGGCGCAGCGCGCGGCGTTCCTCCTCACCGGTGCCGCCCCAGACCCCGTGGGTCATACCGGTCTCCAGCGCGTACTCCAGGCACTCCTGGATCACCGGACAGCGGCGGCAGACCTCCTTGGCCCGCGCCTCCTGACGCTGGGCGGCCGGCCCCGCCACCCCCACCGGGAAGAACAGCTCCGGGTCGACATGTGTGCATTCGGCGTCCTGCCACCAGGCCATGGCTGTCCCTTCCCTGAACGACGGTGCTGACGCTGCCCGCTGCCGGGCTCACCGCGCATCGTCCGCGGGGCGAGAGCCCATGATCATGCGTGTCCGAGCGGGCTTTGACAGGGGTCGGGTTTCCGATCGGGGCGGCGGCAAACTGGTCCGAACGCGCCGACGTCGTACCGGGCTTCCTCAGCGAGCCCCGGGGCGCCCCTTGAGGGCGTCCTCCGGCTCGTCCCGGGGATCGGTCCCGCGGGCGGCCGGGGAGGAACCGGAGGACGCCGCCGCCCGGCCGGCCGGTCCACCGCGGCCCGTCCCCGCGCCCGCCGGCGGGCCGTAACCGCCGCCGCCCGGGGTGTGGACGACCAGGACGTCACCCACCCCGACGTCCGCCGCGTCGCGGCCGTCCAGGCGGTCCACCGAGCCGTCGGCGCGCTCGATCAGGTTCGCGCCCAGCGCGCCCGGTTCGCCGCCCGCCATGCCGTACGGGGCGACCCGGCGGTGGCCAGTCAGCAGGGCGACGGTCATCGGCTCGAGGAAGCGGATGCGGCGGGTCACGCCGTGGCCGCCGCGCCAGCGGCCCCGGCCGCCGCTGCCCCGGCGGATCGCGAAGCTCTCCACCCGCACCGGATAGCGCCACTCCAGCACCTCGGGGTCGGTCAGCCGGGAGTTGGTCATATGGGTCTGCACGGCGTCCGCGCCGTCGAAGCCGTCCCCCGCGCCGGAGCCGCTGGCGACCGTCTCGTAGTACTGGACGCGGTCATTGCCGAAGGTGACGTTGTTCATCGTGCCGGAGCCCTCGGCCTGCACGCCCAGGGCCGCGTACAGGGCGCCCGTGACGGCCTGGGAGGTCTCGACGTTCCCGGCGACGGTGGCGGCGGGGAAGACGGGCGCCAGCATGGAGCCCTGGGGGATGCGGACCTGAAGGGGCTTCAGACAGCCGCTGTTGAGCGGGATGTCCTCGGCGACCAGCGTCCGGAAGACGTAGAGCACCGCCGCCATCACCACCGAACTGGGCGCGTTGTCGTTGCCCGGCCGCTGGGACGAGGTGCCGGTGAAGTCCAGTACGGCGCCGCGGGCCGCGCGGTCCACCGTAAGGGCGACGCGGATGACCGCCCCGCCATCGGTCTCGTAGCGGTAGGAGCCGTCCCGGAGGCCGGCGACGATACGGCGCACCGACTCCTCCGCGTTGTCCTGGACGTGGCCCATATAGGCGTGCACCACGTCGAGCCCGAACTGCCCGATCATCCGGCGCAGTTCCTGGATGCCCTTCTCGTTGGCCGCGATCTGGGCGCGCAGATCGGCGAGGTTGGCGTCCGGGGCGCGGGACGGATACGGCCCGCCGGTGAGCAGCCCACGGGTCTCGCGCTCGCGCAGCAACCCGTCCCGCACCAGTAGCCAGTTGTCGAAGAGGACGCCCTCCTCCTGGACGGTGCGGCTGAAGGCGGGCATGGAACCGGGGGTGACACCGCCGATCTCGGCGTGGTGGCCGCGCGAGGCGACGAGGAAGAGCAGTTCGGCCCCCGCCTCGTCGAAGACCGGGGTGACCACGGTGACATCGGGCAGATGGGTGCCCCCGTGGTACGGGTCGTTGATCGCGTACACATCGCCGGGCCGCATCGCGTCCCCGTTGCGCCGCAGCACCTCCTTGATGGACTCGCCCATGGAGCCCAGGTGCACCGGGATGTGCGGGGCGTTGGCGATGAGATTGCCCTCGGTGTCGAAGAGCGCGCAGGAGAAGTCGAGACGCTCCTTGATGTTGACGGAGTGGGCGGTGTTCTCCAGGCGCACGCCCATCTGTTCGGCGATGGCCATGAAGAGACTGTTGAAGACCTCCAGCATCACGGGGTCCACCTCGGTGCCGACCGCGGTGGTGCGCGGCCGGGGCCGGACCCGGGTGAGCAGCAGATGGCCGCGTTCGCCCACGGTGGCCCGCCAGCCGGGGTCGACCACGGTGGTGGCGTCCTCCTCGGCGATGATCGCGGGGCCGGTGACGAGGTCCGACGGGCGCATCCGGTCGCGTTCGTACAGCTCCGTCCGCTGCCACCGCCCTTCCGTGAACATCCTTACGGTCGTCACGGGCGTCAGCTCGCCCTCCCTGGGCGGCCGTTCCACGGCGTGGCCGCCGGTGGGTCCCGACGCGCCGACCGCCTCGACCGACACCGCCTCGACGACGAGCGGCTTGTCCATGGTGAAGGCGTAGCGGGTGCGGTGCGCCCGGACGAAGTCCTCGGTCATCGCGGGGGCGGAGTCCAGCGGGACGGGGATGCTGGAATCGGTGCCCGCGTACCGCAGATGGACCCGGGCGACGGTGTCCACGGTGTCCTCCGGAACGCCGTCCGCCAGCAGTTCACTGCGGGCCCGGGCGGCCAGCCGCGCGCACACCTCGCGCACGCGCGGCAGCGTCTCCTCGCCCAGCTCCGCCTCGACGGCCTGTTCGCGCATGGCGGTCGCGTCGGCCACCCCGATGCCGTAGGCGGAGAGCACCCCCGCGAACGGCGGCACGATCACCGTGCCGATGCCGAGCGCGTCGGCGACCGCGCAGGCGTGCTGGCCGCCCGCGCCGCCGAAGCTGGTGAGCGCGTAGCGGGTGACGTCCCGGCCGCGCTGCACGGAGATCTTCTTCACCGCGTTGGCCATGTTGAGCACCGCGATGTCCAGGAAGCCCGCCGCGACCTCCTCCGGTCCGCGCCGGTCGCCGGTCGCCTCCGCGATCTCCCCGGCGAGCGCGGCGAACCGCTCCCCGACCACCGCCGCGTCCAGCGGCCGGTCGGCGTGCGGGCCGAAGACCGCCGGGAAGTGGTCCGGCTGGATCCGGCCGAGCATCACGTTCGCGTCGGTCACGGTCAGCGGGCCGCCGCGCCGGTAGCAGGCGGGACCGGGCACGGCACCGGCCGAGTCCGGCCCCACGCGGTAGCGCCGGCCGTCGAAGTGGAGCACCGAGCCGCCGCCCGCCGCCACGGTGTGGATGTTCATCATCGGGGCGCGCATCCGCACCCCGGCCACCTCGGTGCCGAAGACCCGCTCGAACTCGCCCGCGTAGTGGGAGACATCCGTCGAGGTGCCGCCCATGTCGAAGCCGATGACACGGTCGTGTCCGGCCTCGCCCGAGGAGCGCGCCATGCCCACCACACCGCCCGCCGGTCCGGACAGCACCGCGTCCTTGCCCCGGAAGTGCGCGGCCTCCCGCAGGCCGCCGTTGGACTGCATGAACATCAGCCGGACACCGCGCAGTTCGGCGGCCACGTCCTCCACATAGCGGCGCAGGATGGGCGAGAGATACGCGTCGACCACGGTGGTGTCGCCGCGCGACACCAGTTTCATCAGCGGGCTGACCTCGTGGGAGCAGCTCACCTGCGGGAAGCCCAGGGCGCGCGCCACCGCGGCGACCGCCTGTTCGTGCGCGGCGTGCCGGTAGCCGTGCAGCAGGACCACGGCGGCGCTGCGGAAGCCGTCGCGGTGGGCGGCGCGCAGCGCCTCGGCGGCGGCCTCGAGGTCCAGGGGGCGGACGACGCCGCCGTGGGCGTCCACCCGCTCGGGGATCTCCACGACCCGGTCGTAGAGCGCCTCGGGGAGCAGGATCCGGCGGTCGAAGAGACGGGGACGGTTCTGGTACGCGATGCGCAGCGCGTCCCGGAACCCCTCGGTGACGACAAGGACGGTCGGCTCGCCCTTGCGCTCCAGCAGGGCGTTGGTGGCGACCGTGGTACCCATCTTGACAACGGCGATCCGGTCGGCCGGGACCGGTTCGCCGGGGCCCAGCCCCAGCGTCTGCCGAATCCCGGCGACGGCGGCGTCCGTATAGCGCTCGGGGTGGTGGGACAGCAGCTTACGAGCGACCAGGCGGCCGTCCGGACGTTTACCGACGACGTCCGTGAAGGTTCCGCCCCGGTCGATCCAGAACTCCCAGCGACCCCTCACCCCGCCATTGTCGCAGCGCGCGGCGGGGTGCCGGGTGAGCGCCGGTCACGCTCACCGCGCACCGCCGGCCGTCTGCTGGGCGGGGGCCACCGGGGCGGCCGGGCGCGCGGCGGCCGGAACCCGGCCGCCCTCGGCGGACCGGCCACCCAAAGCTCCCACCGACCCCTCACCCCGCCATCGTCGCAGCACGCGGCGAGGTATCAGGGTGAGCGCCGGTCGCGCTCACCCCGCACCGCCGGCCGTCTGATGGGCGGGGGCCACGGGGACGGCCGGGTGCGCGACGGCCGGAACCCGGCCATCCTCAGCGAACCGGGCACCCTCAGCGGACCAGCCACCCTCCTCAGACCGGCCGCCCTCGGCGGACCGGCCACCATCGACGCGTCCGACGCCCTCGGTGGACGCGTCATGGGCCGCCAGGAAGGAGGCGACGGCCGCGGGCCAGCCG
>NZ_BBOX01000297.1 GCF_001553455.1 Streptomyces hygroscopicus subsp. hygroscopicus | reverse complement strand
CCCTCGGTGGACGCGTCATGGGCCGCCAGGAAGGAGGCGACGGCCGCGGGCCAGCCGTAGCGCTCGGCCCGTGCCCGGGCCGCCGCGCGGCGGCGGGACTCCGGGCGGGCGAGGACGCGCTCGACGGCGTCCGCGAAGGCCGGTCCGCTGTCGGCGGCGGTCTCGCCCGCCGGGCCGACGATGTCCGGCAGCGCGGAGAGCGCGCTGACGACGACGGGGGAACCACACGCCAGCGCCTCCAGCGCCGCGAGCCCGAAGGTCTCCGCCGGACCCGGCGCCAGCACGACATCGGCGCTCGCCTGGAGGGCGGCGAGCCCAGCCCGGTCCGCCACATGGCCGAGGAAGGCCGCCGGAAGCCCCTCGGTGCGGGCGCGGGCCTCCAGGCGCGGCCGCAGCGGACCGTCCCCCGCGACCACGAGCGCCGCGGAGACGCCCCGCCGCCGCAGCTCGGCGAGCGCGTCGAGCGCCCGGCCCGGCCGCTTCTCCGGCGAGAGCCGCGAGCACATGGCGAGGAGAACGGCGGCCTCGCCGCGGTGGTGGTCGCGCAGCGCACCGTCGTGGTGGGAGGGGTGGAAGTGGTCCAGGTCCACGCCCAGAGGGGCGCGTACGACATTCCGCGCGCCGATCCGTACAAACTCGCGCGCCGCCCACTCGGTGGTGCAGACGATCCGCGAGTACGCCCGTGCGGTGCGCAGGTTGAGCCGGTCCGCGGCGCCCCGGGCGAACGCGCCCGGCACCCCCCAGGTGCGCAGCACGGCGTCCGCGCTCTCGTGGGAGACCATCACGGCCGGTACCCGGGCGCGCCGCGCCCACTCCCCCGTCCAGCGCAGGGTCGTGCGGTCCGACACCTCGAGCCGGTCCGGTGCCAGTCCGTCGAGCAGCCGGACGAGCCGCCGCCGGTCGGTCAGGACGCGATAGCCGCCGGTGCCGGGGACGGTCGGGCCGGGCAGCGTGATCACCCGCCCCTGACGGGTGTGCTCGTCCGAGGTCCGCTCCCCCGGCACCACCAGAACGGCCTCGTGCCCGGCTGCCTGATAACCGGCCCCCAGCTCGCGCAGCGCGGTGCGGAGGCCGCCGGAGGCGGGGGTGACGAAGTTGGCGAGCCGGACGATGCGCAGCCCTGGGTCCTCGCTCATGCTCTGCTCTCCTCCCACGAAGCTCATGCGGCGCCCTGCTCGGCCGCGCACGCGGCGCGGCACGTGCCCTCTTCCTCCGCTCCCGCGCCCGCACGGCGCACCGGCGCGGGCATCGGCTCCGGGCACCGCCCGGCGTCCGCGCGTACGGCGGCGCTCATGCCGCGACCGCCGTACGGACCGCCAGCACCTCGGCGTAGTGGTCGATCAACTGGTCGCCGATCGCCTCCCAGGTGCGGCCCTCGACCGCCTCCCGGCCTGCCCGGCCCAGCGCCGCGCGCCGCCTCGCGTCGGCCGCGAGCAGGGTTACGGCGTCGCTCACCCCGGCCGCGTCCCCGGGCGGCACCAGCAGCCCGGTACGTCCGTGGTCGACGAGGTCGAGCGGGCCGCCCGCCGCGGGCGCTATCACCGGGACGCCGCTGGCCTGCGCCTCCTGCACCGTCTGGCAGAAGGTCTCCTGGGGCCCGGTGTGGGCGAAGACGTCCAGTGAGGCGAAGAGGCGGGCCAGGTCCTCGCCGGTGCGGCGGCCGAGGAAACGGGCCCTGGGCATGGCCGCCCGCAGCGCGGGCTCGCTCGGCCCGTCCCCGACCACGACCACCTGGACGCCGGGGAGCTCACTCAGCGGCGCGAGCAGTTCGACGCTCTTCTCCGGGGCGAGGCGGCCGATGTATCCGACGATCAGCTCACCGCCGGGGGCGAGGGAGCGGCGCAGCTCCGGGTCGCGGCGCGACGGGTGGAAGCGCTCGGTGTCGACCCCGCGCGGCCACAGCCGGATCCGCGGCACACCGTGTTCGTCCAGGTCGCGGGCGGCGGCGGTGGAGGGCGCGAGGGTGCGGTCGGCGGCGGTGTGCACGGCGCGGATACGCCGCCAGGCCGCGTTCTCGCCCGCGCCCAGGTACGTACGGGCATAGGCGCCCAGGTCGGTCTGGTAGACGGCCACCGCCGGTATGCGCAGCCGGAGCGCGGCCGTCATCCCGCGCGCTCCCAGGACGAAGGGGCTGGCGAGGTGGACGACGTCGCTGTGGTGGGAGGTGATCGCGGCCGCGAGCCGCCGACTGGGCAGCGCGACCCGCACCTGCGGATAGCCGGGCAGCGGGAGGGACGGAATGCGGACGACGGGGTACGGATGCGACCGGTCGAGTTCCCCTTGGCTCTCGGGTGGCCTCCCGTCGGCCATGGCGGGCGGTGGGCCTCCGGGGGGACCGGCGGGGGCGATGACCAGGGGCTGATGGCCACGGCGGTGGAGGTGGTCGGCGGTCTGCAGCGTGCAATGGGCAACGCCGTTGATGTCGGGCGGGAAGGATTCGGTCACGATGGCGACACGCATACCGGTGTTGTCGGCGTACGAAGGGTGGCCCCGGCATCGAGCACGTTTCGCGCCGTGGAACGTCCCATGAGCGTTGGCCCTCGCGCTGTCCGGATCCCGTCCCCGGCCCCCACGAGGTCCGCCGAACCGGTACGAACCCCTCCGAATCCGCGATCGGTCACTGGGCGTAAAAATATCGCCGCCTATTCGCCCCGTTCGGGTGAGGTGGAGATACGTAGGGTGACAACGCCCTCACCCCGCCGGGGAGGAGCCTCCGCCGAGCGCGGGGTCATCTCCGGGGTCCCTGCCCTCTCGGACCGCCCTGCCCTCTCGGGGGCCTCACCGTGTCGGGCCGCCCCGCCCTCTCCGGGGCCCTACCTCTCGGGTCACCCCGCCCTCCGGGTGGCCCGTCCCCCCTCGGACCCCCGCCCTCCGGCCGCCCTGCCCTCTCCGGGTGCCCACCTTCTCGGGCCGCACCGTTCTCCGGGTGCCGCACCTTCTCGGGCCACCCTGCCCTCTCCAGGCCCCACCTCTCGGGCCACCCCGCCCTCCAGGTGGCCCATCCCCTCGGATCGCCCCACCTTCTCCGGCCGCCCCGCCCTCTCCGGGGCCCATCCACTCGGACCGCCCCGCCCTCCGGGTGGCCCGCTCTCTCCGGGTGCCCCGCCTTCTCCGGCCGCCCTACCCTCTCCAGGTGCCCACGCTTCCCTTACGGGGCCACCCGCCCCGGTCCGCCGCCCAATGCGTCCACTGTGCCCAATGCCCCGCCGCGCAACGCCTCCGCCGCCCAATGCCCCGCCGGGCAACGCCTCCGCCGCCCGATGCCTCCGCTGCCCGCCGCCCACTGCCACTGCCGCGCGCCAGAGCGGGTTCGGCGAGTCAGAGTCAGAAGCCCGGGGCCTCGGGGCCGATACGGCTGCGGACCGCCGTCTGGACCTCGGCCTCCTCCGCCGGGTCGGCGGCCAGCCGGCGGAGTTGTTCGACGACGCGGGCGTCGGCGGTGGCGGCGTGCCGGGCGGCGAGCTCGCGGGTGCTCTCCTCGCAGTCCCAGAGGCATTCGACCGCGAACCCCGCCCCGAAGGACGGATCGGTGGCGGCGAGCGCGCGGGCGGCGCGGCCGCGGAGGTGGGAGGAGGCCGTCTCCCGGTAGATGTGGCGCAGTACGGGCGCGGCGCAGGAGATCGTCAGGCGCCCGGCGCCATCGACGAGGGTCCACAGCGTCTGTGCGTCCGGGCCCTCGGCCCGGACCGTCCGGCGAAGGGCGGCCAGCACCAGCTGGCTGTCGTACTGCCCGCCGCGGCAGGCGAGCATCGCGGCGGCCGCGTCGCCGAGGGCGTCGGGGCGGTGGGCCCAGACGCGGGCCCGGTCGAGGGCGGAAATGCCGCGCATCCGTTCGAAGGCGGAGAGGGCGGCCTGGGAGACCAGCTCCGAGGCGTCCGGCTCGGTCACGGCCGTCTCGATCAGGTCGAGCACCTCGGGGTCGCCGGTCTCCGCGAGGTGCCGCAGCGCCGCGGCGCGGGCGGCGCCGGGGGCCGACGCGGCGGCAGTGAGGAGTTCGGGCCGGTCCTCGGGCCCCGCGACGGCGGCCAGGCAGCGGGCCGCCGCGTCGGGGCGGCGGGCGTCCGGCTTCAGCTCGTGTTCCCGCTGGGCCCAGGCCAGGATGTCGCGGACGCTCCAGCCGGGCCGCGGCCCCGAGGGGCGCAGCTGGCGCTGCCAGCGGTCGAAGGCGCCCCGTTCCGCCGCGGCGCGCACCCGCGGCCCGTGGCGCGGATGGTCGGCCCACAGCCGCCAGGGCCGGGGTTCATAGGCGCCGCGGACGACGGTGGCCAGTGCGGCGTCGCCGTCGGGGGTCTCGGGGAAGTGGGCGAGGATCGCGGGGGCGAGGCCGCGCAGCCCGGTGTCGTCGTCGCGCAGGGCCAGCTCGTCGAGGGCCCATTCCCAGTTGCTGCCCGCCGCGGCGTAGCGGCGCAGCAGCCGCAGGGCGTCGGCCCGGCCGTAAGCGGCGAGGTGGCCGAGGACGGAGAGGGCGAGCCCGGTGCGCGCCTCGTCGTCGTTGATCAGGTCGTCGGGGTGGAACAGATGCTGTTCGATTTCGTCGAGCCCGGCGTCGAGGTCCAGGCAGAGCCTGGCGTAGTACAGCGAACGGTTCTCGACCTGCCAGTCACGGCGGGGGTCGCGCAGCACACAGTGGTGCAGTGCCGCGAGCGCCTCGGCCCGCGGCGCGGCGAGGGCATGCAGGGTCCCGTCGCCGCGGCCTCGCTGGAGGAGGCCGAGCAGGGTGCCGCTGGGCGCTATGTCTGGATCGAACATGAGGTCAGCATCCGGTGCGGGAGGTTCGCTGGCAACGGGATTTCCGTCGATCGGCATTCTTGCCGATGTCCTGCCGCCGTATGCCTGATGAACGGCGTGGGACTGAGGGATTCCCGAGCGCCGCAGCCTACCCGGAATCTTGTCTTCCGCCGACTCCGGTCCCACGCTCCCCCGGAAGGCCACTGGCATACGCCAAAGGCACCACCGGATCGGGTATCGCCAAACCGCTTACGGGATATCGCGCCCTGTGCAAGAGTCGTAACCGGTCCCTCCCCGCACGACCCGGCCGCGCCGCGCCCCTTTCGGAGAACGTCATGCCGTCCCCCCGCTCCGCGGACCATCCCGCCGTATCGTCTCCCCAGCGTGACACGGTGGACTCCCTCATCTCGCAGACCCGGCGGCTCCGCGGCGGGCTCGACGCGGTCCGCCGCGACACGGCGGCGGACCCGGGCGGTGCGGACGACGCGCGGCTGCGCTGGCAGCGGGCGCTGTGCGAGCTCGCCGTCCACCAGCTGGACGATCTCGGCCGCCATCTGGGCGAGCTGCGCGAGGGGCTGCCCGCCGATCACCCCGAGACGGACGCGGAAACCTCCAGAGCCGGGACGGCGCCCGAAGCCGGGACGGCGGCCGGGGCCGCGGCCGGCAGCGGGGCCGCGGGCCGCGCCGCCGGTGGAGTCGAGGCCACGGGCGGCGCCCGCACCGGCCGCGGTTCGCTGCTCAGCCGGGTCGGCAGCGCCGAGTGGAACCTGCTCACCGACGAGGTGACCTGGTCCGACGAGCTCTTCCGGATCTTCGGCCGCGACCCCGGGGACGGCGGGCTCACCCTCGACGAGCTGCCCTCCTGGGTCTTCGCCGAGGATCAGCCGATCCTGACCGGAATGGTCACCGACTGCCTCGTGGACGGAAAGCCGATCGACGGGGAGTTCCGCGTCGTGCGCGCGGACGAGGTGGTGCGCACCATCCATATGGCGGGCGAGCCGGTGCTCGACGACGACGGCGGCACTGCCTCCATGTGGGCCGTCCTCCGGGACGTCAGCGAGCTGCGCCGGAGCGAACGGGCGGTGCGCGAGAGCCGGGACACGCTGCGGCACCAGCAGCGGATCGCGCGGACCGAGCGCCGGCTGGCGGTGGAGGCGCGGGAGGCCGTGCTGCCGCCCTGGCGCGGCTCCCTCCGGCTGCCGAGCGGTGACGGCTTCCCCGGCGCCGGCCCGGCGGCCGGCGGCGCCGCCCTCGACCTCGCCGCCCACTGCCTCCCCTCGGAGTCCGGCGACCGGATCGGCGGTGAATGGTACGACGCGCTCGAACTACCCGACGGGCGGACCCTGCTGAGCGTCGGCGGGCTCACCGGCCATGGTGTGGCCGCGACCTGCGGCATGGCCATGCTGCTGGGCGCGGTGCGCGGCATGGCGGTGGCGGGGATCGAGCCGGGCTCGCTGATGGGGCGGCTCAACCAGCTGCTGGCCGTCTCCGCCCAGCCCTCGCTGGTCGGCGCCGTCTGCGGACAGTACGACCCGCGCACCCGCACCCTGGTGTGGGCACAGGCCGGGCACCCCGCCCCGCTGCTCTTCCGTCAGGGGACGGGGCGCCCGCTGCGCTCGCCCGCCGGCGTACTGCTCGGCGCCACGGCGGGCGCCGCGTACGCCCAGGCAGAGGAGCGGCTGGAGCCGGGCGATCTGCTGGTGCTGCACACCGGCCGGCTCGCCCGGGAGGCCGAGGGCGCCACCGAGCGGCTGCTCACGCTCGCGCCACGGCTGACCGCCGCCCGCTCCCCGCAGGAGTGCGTCCGGATCGTGGCCGAGGCGTTCGGCGACGAGCCGCGCGAGAGCGACGCCTGTGTGCTGATCGCCAGGGTCGCCGGAACCGGTGCGTGAACCGGCTCGCCCGTCACCAACAACCCGGGACAGCACACCTGGTGCCGCATCAGCCACGGCCCGCCCCGCGCTCGGGGGCGCCCTGGCACATACGCTCGCCGCGTGGGCCCAGAACCCGATCAGGCCCACGACGAGGGCTTCCGGCCGCCTTGCGACCGCACGCGCCGGGACGCCTCGCTACCGGGCACACCGTGACTGACGCGGCACTAGACGGCCGCGCTCCTGGCGATGGAGCCGGAACCTTTCAACCCCGCGGCGCCCTTCCCCGCCCCCTTCGGCAGCGCCTGCTGGATCTCCTCCCGCAGCTCCCGGATGGCGGCCGAGGTGGTGTATCGCCCGGTGAGCCGGTACATCTCACGCAGCCGGTCCCAGGTGCGGTGCGAGGAGTTCTGCTCGATCGTCCGCAGCGCCAGCCGGGCATGGTGGTCGGCCTGCTCCGGGTCGCCGCCGATGAAACAGGCCGAGGCGATGGAGATGTGGTCGAAGATCTGGGACCGCTGGCGCCCGCCCTCCCGCATCCGCAGCGCCTCCTGGGCATGGGTCTGGGCGATGGCCGCCGCCCCCGGCTCGTGCTCGGCGAGGGTGCGGTAGACCAGCCCCTGCATCCCGTGCAGATCGGCCTCGTTGAACAACTGCATCCAGCTCGGCACGGGCCTGCCGTCCTCGTCCGCGACGAACAGCTCCTCCGCCTCGCCCAGCGCCCGGCGCACCGCCGGGCCGTTGCCCATCGACGCCTGCGCCCACGCCTCGATGGTGCAGAACATGGCCCGGGTGCGCGGCAGCGCCTCCTCGCCCGCACCGGACGCGGCCAGTCTCATCAGCTCCAGCGCGTCCTCCGGGCGGCCCAGGTGCACCATCTGCCGGGCGGCCCGGGAGAGCGCCTCGCTCGCCCGGGGCCGGTCGCCGCCCTCGCGGGCCGCGTGCGCGGCGATGACGAAGTACTTCTGGGCGGTGGGCTCCAGGCCGACGTCATGGGACATCCAGCCGGCGAGCACCGCCAGATTGGCCGCCACCCCCCACAGTCTGTGCTGCAGATGCTCGGGGTGGCGGTAGGCGAGCATGCCGCCCACCTCGTTGAGCTGGCCGACCACGGCCTTGCGCTGGAGCCCGCCGCCGCGGGCGGCGTCCCAGGCGCGGAAGACCTCGACCGATGTCTCCAGGGCGTCGATCTCCTGGGAGCCCACGGGGGCGGCCTCGTAGCGGTCGAAGCCCACGGGCTCGGCGGACAGGGGGTTGTCGGTACGGGGCGCGTCGGTGGCGAGGGTGGGGTCGGAGAGCAGCCAGTCGCTCATGGCACCGGTGATGGCGGATCCTGCGGCGAGCGCGGCGCCCGCACCCACCAAGCCGCGTCGGTTGAACATAAGGTCCATTCCCGTGAATTCGGTGAGGACCTCGGCCGTGGACTCGGGCGGCCAGAACAGCCCGTCGGCGCGCTGCCCCTTTCCCGCGCGCCCCCCTCGTCCGAACCCGAGATCCTCAGTGGTCACGACTCGACCGAGGCGCTCGGTGAACAGGGCCGCCAGCACCTTGGGCACGGGATCGCGCGGCGTCTCGCCGGTGTCGATCCAACGCCGCACCCGCGAGGTGTCGGTCGCCAGCTGCGGATGGCCCATGGCCGCCGCCTTCCGGTTCACGAGCCTCGCGAGTTCCCCCTTGGACCAGCCGGCGAGGCCGAACAGGTCCGCAAGACGGGTGTTGGGTTCCCTCGTCACGTCAAGCCCCCAGGTTCCTCGGCTGACTTGACAGTAACGGCCCCGTCACGAGCCGTGCGACTATTCGCCAGGGTTCGCCAGGGTGCGCCAGATGGTGTGCCACCCGCACGGGGGTGTGATGTAGGAGCGCGTTACCCGGCCCGGTGGCGGCTCGAGCTGAACCGACCGCATTCCCCAGGGTGCGGCCCCGCCCCCGGGGCCGGGTGCGTACGCAATTCGTCGGCACACGAAGGGATCTGTCTCGCCCATGTACGCAGCGTCGTCCTCCGTGTCCGCCCCGCCCCGGCCGTACCGGCGGCAGCTGCCCGGCACTGGGCCGTACCTCGATCCCGCCCCTGGCGGCCGGGCCCCGCGGACCGCCGCCCTCGGCCCCGTGCCGCCCCGCGGGAGACTCGACTTGTCCGGTCCCCAGGGTGCGCAGCTGCGCACCGCGATCACCTCGGTCCACCGGATCTGCCCGGAGTTCAACCCGGTGCAGGTGCTGCGGCGCAGCGGACGGTCCGTGCTCCTGGCCGGCACGACGGGGCGCGGCAGCGCGGTGGCCAAATGCCTGCTGGACCACTCCCCGGCATGGGCCGAGCGGTTCCGCCGGGAAATAGCGATGTACCGGGCGTTCGTCCGCCACCGCCCGCCGGTGCGGGTGCCCCGGCTGATCGCCGCCGACCCGGACAACTGCGCGCTGGTCATCGAGCGGGTGCCCGGGCGGATCGCGGCCGCGCAGCGCCACCCCACCGAGCCCCCGCCGCGCGCCGATCTGGGCGTGGTGCTGGGCGCGGTCCGCCGCGTCAACCAGTGGCGGCCGCCCGCCGGGATGTTCGACGCCCCCATCGACTACGCCCTCCGGCTGGCCCGCTACCACGAGCTCGGGCTGCTGACCGACCGGGACATGGGCGATCTGCGGAAGCTGCTGCGCGGTGTTTCGCACGGCCCGGGGCGGCAGGCCCCGGCGCAGTTCTGCCACGGCGACGCCCTGTTGAGCAATGTCCTGCTGTCCCCCGCGGGCCCGGTGCTCCTGGACTGGGACCACGCGGGCTGGTATCTGCCCGGCTATGACCTGGCCACGCTGTGGACGGTGCTGGGCGACGCGCCCGTCACCCGGCGCCAGATCAGCCAGTTGGCGCAGGCCGCGGGCCCGGCCGCGCGGGACTCCTTCCTGGTGAATCTGATGCTGGTGCTGACACGGGAGATCCGCCGGTACGAGACCGCGGTGCAGCGCACCATGCACGATCCGGCCCCGGTGGTGCCGGGTGCCGTCCCGGCCGGTGAGGAGCAGCGGCTGCTGCTGCGCCGGCTGCACGACGACTGCGGGCTGGCCCGCCGCGCGGTGCGGGCGGCGGTCGGCACCCGCTGAGGAGGCGGGGCAGCGGCCCGAGGAGCGCGTCACCGGTCTGGACC
>NZ_BBOX01000296.1 GCF_001553455.1 Streptomyces hygroscopicus subsp. hygroscopicus | reverse complement strand
CGTCACCGGTCTGGACCGGTGACGCGCCGCAGGCGGGATGACATGCGAACGTCCGTCTGGGTGACGGAGATTGACGCGGCGTCTGGCAGCGCATATCTCTAAGTGGCTCGGCTCGGCCCGGCCCGCTTGAGGAGGCTGCAATGCCAGGATCCGCACAGGACAGCGCCCACGACCCGAACGGAAACGCGTCCGGCCCCAGCCGGAGAGCCACCCTGCGGACCGCGGGGGCCGCGGCCTCCGCCGCCCTTCTGCTGCCGCTGGTCTCCGCGACGCCCGCGGCCCATGCCGACCAGCCGCGAACCGACGGTCCTCCCGCCGACGACGGCGCCCTGCAGCGGGCCTTCGTGTCCGCGGCCGCCGAGTACGGCGTTCCGCTGAGCGTGCTCCTGGGCGTCTCGTATCTGCAGTCGCGCTGGGACGGCCACCGTGGTGCGCCCAGTGTCACCGGCGGCTACGGTCCCATGCACCTCACCGACGCCCACACCGCCCTGCTCACCGCCCCGCATCACAGCCAGGGCACCGAGGACGCCCGCGGCGATCTCGCCCGGCCGCTGAAGGTCCCCGAGCCGAGCGTCCCCGAGCCGCGGCAGCTGCCCGCCCGGCTGCGCACCCTCAGCCGGGCCGCGGAACTCACCGGTCTGCCGGCGGCGGCGCTGCGCGGCGACGAGGGCGCCAATGTGCGCGGTGGCGCGGCCCTGCTGGCCGCCGCGCAGAAGCGGCTGGGCCTGCCGCCGAGCGAGGACCCCGCCGACTGGTACGCGGCGGTGGCGGCCTACTCCGGCGCCGATGACGCCACGGCGGCGGCCGTCTTCGCCGACGACGTGTACGAGGTGATCCGCGGCGGGGCCGCGCGGACGACCGGTGACGGTCAGCGGGTCCGGCTCGACGCGGCCCCCGGCGTCACACCGGACACCCGGCAGCTGCGGACGCTGGGTCTGCCGTCCCCCGCGCGGGATCCACGGGTCGAGGCTCCCGAGAACGTGTCCTGCGAGTGGATCCCGGCGCCCTACGAGCGGTTCGGGGACGGCGACTACGGCAACCACGACCTGGCCTCCCGCCCCGCCTCGCAGTCCATCGACTACATCGTCATCCATGACACCGAGGGCTCCTGGGACACCACCATCAAGCTGGTCCAGGACCCCACCTATGTGTCCTGGCAGTACACCCTGCGCTCCTCCGACGGGCACATCGCCCAGCACGTGCCGCTCAAGGACGTCGCCTGGCACGCGGGGAACTGGTACGTCAACGCCAAGTCCATCGGCCTGGAGCACGAGGGTTTCCTGACCGCTCCGGACGCCTGGTACACGGAGGCGATGTACCGCTCCTCGGCGCGGCTGGTGCGCTACCTCGCGAAGCGGTTCGACATCCCGCTGGACCGCCAGCACATCCTGGGCCACGACAATGTGCCCGGCACCACCACCGCCGGCATCAAGGGCATGCACACCGACCCCGGCCCCTACTGGGACTGGGCGCACTACTTCACCCTGCTCGGCGCGCCCTTCCGGCGCACCGCGGGCGCTTCCGGCGGCCTGGTCACCATCCGTCCCGACTACCGCGCCAACCGGCCCGTCTACACCGGCTGCGAGACGGCGGGCCAGGCGTGCGCCCCGCACGGCTCGGCCGCGGTGCGGCTGCACACCGCGCCGAGCGCGGACGCCCCGCTGGTGAAGGACATCGGGCTGCGCCCGGACGGCTCCGACTCGACCACCGGGGTCAACGACACCGGCGCCCGTGCCACCACCGGGCAGCAGTTCGCGGTCGCTGGGCGCCGGGGCGACTGGACGGCGATCTGGTACCTCGGCGGGCGGGCCTGGTTCCGGAACCCCAAGCGGCGGCCCACGGCGGTGAGCGCCAAGGGGCTGGTGGTGACGCCCAAGGACGGGGTGGCGGAGGTTCCGGTGTACGGCCGCGCCTATCCGGAGAAGGAGGCGTATCCGCAGGGCGTGCCGGTGCAGGCGGTCTCGCCGCTGCCGTACAAGCTGCTCGCCGGGCAGTCCTATCCCCTGGGGCTGAGGACGCGGGGCGAGTATCTGTGGGCGACCACCTTCGATCAGGCCGGTCACCAGGTGGTGCGCGGCCAGGACGTGTACTACCAGATCCAGTTCGGGCACCGGGTGGCGTTCGTCCGGGCCGCCGATGTGACGGTCCGGCGCTCCGGGAAGTGAACCTGACGGCCCGTCCGTTCCGCCCGGCCACTCCGGTGACTCGGCCGCGGTCCGTGGCGGGGACACGGGCCCCGTGGCGGGGACACGGCCGCCGGGGGCCGTGGGCGCCCGCCCGTACCGGCTGTGTGCCGTACGGGCGTCTCACGGCCCCCGGCGCCGCCCCTCAGCGCTGCTGGAACATCTCCGCGGGCAGCGGCTTGAGCAGCCGGTACAGATCGTCGGTGATCGGCCGGTCCCAGCTGGCGATGGTGACGAGCACACCGTCGCTGCGGTCGAACTGGGCGCAGGAGATCCGGCCCTCGGAGAGCTTGATCCGGCGGACGATGAGCAGGTTGTCCTCGTGCATCACCGGGCTGTCCTCGATGTCCACCACCTGGACCGGCTCGTCGTTCCCGAGCGCCGCCAGCAGTTGCGTCACCTCGAACGGCGGCTGGCCCTCGGCCACCTCCCGGGCCGGGGACCCCTCGGGCAGATTGCCGATGATCATCGCCGGGCCGCGCCCGCCGAACAGGTCGTAGCGCAGGAAGACGCCCTGGCAGGTGCCGTCCGGAGCGGGCAGCAGCCCCGCCCCGAGATCGCCGGGCCAGTCTCCCGGGTCCATGGCCAGGACATCGAAGTCCGGCCCGGTGGGCGTGGCGGCGCTGCGGCGGCGGAGGAAGGACATGCGGATATGGTACGTGGCCGCGCGCCGGTTACCGCGCCGGGGAGCGGGCGGGCCGCCGCCCTCAGCCGGGGTCGGACGCCGGGCGCCGGGGCAGGCCGACGGCCGGGGTGATGAGCAGCTTCGCCAGCCCGGCCCGGTCGGTGCCGACCTTGCGGTAGACATCCGACAGCAGCCGGGCCACCTCGCGCTCCTCCAGCCCGGTCGCCTCGCTGATCCGGGCGTCCGGCCAGCCCTCGGCGGCCCGCTCGGCGACGGCCTGCTCCTGCGAGGTGAGCGGGCTGGTGTGATCGACCCGCAGCTGCATCGGGCGCAGCCCGACCGCGGACAGCTCGTCACGGGCCCGGGCGGCGAGCGCCTCGGCCCCGCACTGCACCGCTCCCTCCAGACCGCGGTAGAGCCGGTCGCCGGCTTCCTGGGGCAGGCCGATGCGGCGCAGCGCGGCGCCGTGGTCCACCAGCGCCACGGCCAGGTCGTAGGCGGACGGTGACCGCTCGAGATGGCCGACGGCCTCGGCCAGCAGCTTGATCCGCTCCGATCCCTGGGTGACGGCGGCCGCGGTGTGCAGCGCCCTGCCCAGCGCGGAGTGGGTGCCGAACTGACGGGCGCGGCGCACCGCGTCGCCGGCCACCTCGGCGGCCTGCCGGGGATCGGTCAGCGCCAGGGCCTGGGAGAGGTGGAGCTGCCAGGGGCACCAGGCGGGGTTGCGCATACCGCGCCCGTCCATGCGGCGGCCGACCTCGGTGAGCTGCCGCCGGGCCTCGCGGTGCAGATTGGCGGCCAGCAGCAGCTCACCGCGGACCGCCGGCACATCGGGGCAGAGTGTGGCCTGCGGAAGGCTCTCACCGCCGTGCGCGGCCGCGAACTCCTGCGCCTCCCGGATGCGGCCCCGGCAGATCAGGGTTTCGATGAGGGTGCCGACCGCGGTCCAGTGCGCGGGAGTGGAGGAGCCCACCCGATCGGCGATCCGCATTCCCTCGCGGGCCAGCTCCTCCGCCTCGCCGAGCGCCCCGCGGCGCAGCCGGGCGTATCCCAGGAGGGTGAGGCCGAACGCCAGATGGGAGCCGCGCCAGCCCTTGCGCTCGCATTCGGCGATGCCCTTGTTGAACAGCTCCTCGGCCCGTCCGGGCTGGTCGCAGTGGAGGAAGACCAGGGCGACCAGGATGGGCACCTCGAAGCCCCAGTCGTCGTCGGTCCAGCTGAGGCCGTCGCCGAGGGCCTCCTCCGCGTAGTGCAGGGTGGTGGCGACCGGTTCTCCGCGCGTCATCGCGTCCCAGGCGCGCAGCCCCAGCAGATAGCGCTCGGCCATGCCGCGGCCGGTGAGATGGCCCGCGAGCCGGGCGAGCCGCCGGGAGCGGGCGGGCGACTCCTTCTCATCGGCCCGGAACATGTTCCACATCAGCTGCTCGGTCTGCATCCGCAGCCGGGTGCGGGCGCTGGTGGCGCGTCCGATCTCGGCGGCGACGACCTGGGCGGCCTCCTCCATACGGCCGCTGTGGCCGTACGCCTGGGCGAGCCGGTAGGTGATCGCCTCGCGCAGTTCGGGGCCGAGCTCGGGCTCCTCCAGCGCGGCCCGCAGATGGTTGACGGTGACGTCGGGCTCGGTGAGCTGGGCGGCGCAGCCCAGCTCGTACAGCACGGCGGCACGCTCCTGGAGGTCGGGCGGTTCGCGCAGGGCACGGGCGAGACAGCGGCGCCCGGCGTCGGGGGCTCCGGCGCGCAGGTACTCCCGGGCCGCGGCCCGCAGATGGCGCACCACCCAGGGATCGCCCTCGGGGTGCATCTCCAGCAGATGCCGGCCGGCGGCCGCGGAGCCCAGGCCCGCGCCGAGCACCACGACGGCGGCCTGGCCGTGCATGGCCACCCGCAGGGCGCCGGGTATGGCCTGGTAGACGGCGGTGGCGATGAGCGGGTGGAGGTATTCCAGGGGCCGGGTGCCGTCCCCGGGGCGCGGTGGGGCCAGGATCCGCGCGTCGACCAGCCGCGCCACCAGCTCGGTGGCCTCGGTCTCGCTGAGCCCGGCGACATTGGCGGTCAGCGCCGGGGTGGCCTCGATACCGAGGACGGCGACGGCCCAGGCGAGGCGGACGGCGGCGGTGCCCAGGCGGGTCAGCCGGTCGTTGAGCCCGCTGTCCTTGGCCGAGGAGACCAGTTCGCGCAGTGCGGGCAGATTCTCCGACTGCGGTTTCAGCCGGCGGTCGCGGATCTTGGCGGTGAGCTCGGTGACCTCCCAGGGGTTGCCGCCGGTCATCGCCCAGCACTCCCGGCAGAACGCCTCCTCGGCGTGGTCGCCGAGCGCCTCCCGGACGATGCTGCCGACTCCGCTCGGGGTGAGCGGTGCCAGCACGTGGGGCCGTGTTCCCTGGCGCTCGGCGAGGCCCCGTATCGCGGCGCAGTCGGCGGTGAGGTCCTCCGGGCGGTAGCCGACGGCGAGCAGCAGGGGCAGGTCCACGGCGCGGGAGGCGAACCGGGTCAGCCAGTCCAGCGATTCGGGGTCGGCCCAGTGGACGTCGTCGAGGATCACCACGACCGGGGCGCGTTCCAGGGCGAAGCGGGTGACCAGCCAGTCCAGGCCGTCGCGGACGCCCTGCGGATCGGGGGCGCCGCCGCTGCCGGAGACCACCAGGCCGACCGCGGGGGCGACGATGTCGTACCAGCCGCCGAGGATCCGGCGGTGCTCGTCCTCGCCGGTCGCCGCGAGCACCGGCTGGAAGAGCTGGCGCACCACGTGGAAGGCCGCGCCCTGTTCGTGTTCGCCGCCACGGGCCCGGAGCACCGTGCAGCCGCGGGCGGCGGCCTGCCGGCGCACCTCGCCCAGCAGCGCGGTCTTGCCGACGCCGCCGGGCCCCTCGAAGGCGATCACCCCGCCGCCGCGGGTCTCGGTCCGGGCGCCGGGATCCGTCCCGCACAGTTCCGTCAGCGCGGCGTCCACCGCGCGCAGTTCCCGCTCCCGTTCCAGCAGTGTCCGGTGCGTCCGGTTCTGTTGGCTCATGTACTCCGCCACATTCTTCCCCTCCGGCAGGTGACGCCGAGCGTAGCGCGGATGGCACGCTACGTAGCGCCCGATGGTGGGATTTCCGCCTGGCATTGCCACTGGCACACGCCAATTCACCACCCCCTCTATCGATGGCATGTTCCGCACGGAAGGATGACCAGGTTCATCGGGTTGGCCGGATGCCGCGTACGTCTGTGGTACGTGCGGGCTCGGGCCGCCCGGACCACGAAGGGGCGGACACGACTCATGCACACGCACGCTTCGCGACCACACGCCCGGCGGACGGCACTGCTGCGCCGGGCGGCCCTGTTCGACTTTCCGGCCTCCACCGACCTCAGTCCCGGCACCGAGGCGGCCAGGCACCACACCATCCAGTGGCTTTCCCGGTTCGGCGTCTTCGAGGACCGCGCGTCGGTCGCGGAGTACGACGCGCTCCGCTTCGACGTGCTGGCGGGGCTGTTCTACCCCCGGGCGAGCGGCGCCGAGCTGGATCTGGGCAATGACCTCGTGGGCTGGTACTTCGTCTTCGACGACCAGTTCGACGGGGAGCTGGGCTGCCGCCCGGAGGCGGTGGCGCGGCTGGTGGCGGCCGTCGTCCGGATCACCGAGGAGGACGAGGAGCACGGCAGAGCCGGGAGCGGCGACGGGCCGCTCCTGGAGAGCTTCCGCGACCTGTGGCGCCGGATCAACTCCGGGAGGCCGCGGGTGTGGCGGGACCGCTTCCGCCACCACTGGCTGGAGTATCTGCACTCCTACCACCGCGAGGCCCTGGAGCGGACCGGCGCTCTGCCCCGCGCCGGCGGCGAGGCCGGCACCGGCGGCGAGGCCGGTGCCCCGCGCTCGGTGGAGGCCGTGCTCGCGCTGCGGCGCCATTCGATCGGGGTGCAGCCCTGCCTCGACCTGAACGAGCCGTTCGGCGGCTACACCCTGCCGCCCGCGCTGCACGGGGGCTTTCCCCTGGCCCGGATGCGGGAGGCTACGGACGATGTCGTGGTCTTCACCAATGACATCGCCTCGCTGGACAAGGAGTTGGCCGTCGGCGACGTCCACAACAGCGTCATCGTCCAGTGGGAGCGCGCGGGTGGTGAACTGGAGGACGCGGTACGCCATATCGCCGGCCTCGCCAACGCCCGCTACCACTGGTTCGAGGAGACCGCGGCGAGGCTGCCGGCGCTGCTCACCGAGGCGGGGGCGGACCCCGATACACACCACGCCGTGGCGCGTTACGTCGACGGTATGCGGTATGTGATGACCGGCAATCTGGGCTGGTCACTGCGCACGGCCCGCTACGACGAACGGGGCACCGAGGCGGTCAGCGGGGGCCGGCAGCGGCCCTGGGCCCAGCTGACCGGTGCGCAGGAGCCGGTCCGCGCCGGGCGGGGAGCCGCGCTGCCCCCGCACTCCAGCGGTTCGCGCCCCCGGTAGCCGGGCCGGAAGCCGACGCGATCCGAGCGCCCGCGTTCGCGCGGAGCGCTCGGCCCGGCGGGAAACGTGCGGCCCGGCGCGGGAGGCCCGGGTGCGACCGGACCCGCCCGCCCCCGATCATCGGCGGCCCGCGTTCAGGTGAGGTCGAACTCGCCCTCACGTGCGCCCAGCACGAAGGCGCGCCACTCGGCCGGGGTGAAGATCAGCGCCGGGCCTTCGGGACGGCGGCCGTGGCGCATCGCGATGAAGCCCTCGACGAAGGCGATCTCCACATCGCCCACACCCTGGCTGCTCGACTGCCACTGAGCGCCCGAGAGGTCGAGATCGGGTTTCTCGCCGCTTCCTGTCAGCGGCTGTGCGGTGGTGGTGGTGTCGGCCACGTCAGCTCATCCTCCCGGATCGTCGTCCCGGCCCCACCTTAAGCTTTCGTGGCCGGTGCCGGACAGGCCACGAAAGGAGTACGAAGCACGAGATCAGCCGGTGGGCGGTGTGTCCGCGACCACCCACATGGAGAAGAACTGCGAGCCTCCCCCATAGGCGTGACCGAGCGCCTTGCGGGCGCCGTCGACCTGGTGTTCGCCCGCGCGTCCGCGCACCTGGAGCGCGGCTTCGGCGAACCGCAGCATGCCGGAGGCGCCGATCGGGTTGGTGGACAGCACTCCGCCGGAGGGGTTGACCGGGAGTTCGCCGTCGATCCCGGTCACCCCGGACTCGGTGAGCTTCCAGCCCTCTCCCTCCTCCGCGAAGCCGAGGTTCTCCAGCCACATGGGTTCGTACCAGCTGAAGGGCACGTACATCTCCACCGCGTCGATCTCCCGGCGCGGATCGGCGATCCCGGCCTGCCGGTAGACATCGGCCGCGCAGTCCCGGCCGGCCCGCGGTGAGACGAAGTCCTTCCCCGCGAAGAGCGTCGGCTCGCTGCGCATGGCGCCGCCGTGCATCCAGGCGGGCGGGTACGGGGCGCGGTCCGCGCCGGCGCGGTCGGTGAGCACCATGGCGCAGGCGCCGTCCGAGGAGGGGCAGGTCTCCGAGTAGCGGATGGGGTCCCACAGCATCGGGGAGGACCGCACCTGGTCCAGGGTCAGGTCGTGCTCGTGGAGATGCGCGTAGGGGTTGCGCAGGGCGTTGCGGCGGTCCTTGTAGGCCACGAGGGCGCCGATGCCGGAGGGTGCGCCGGTGCGCCGCATGTACGCCCGTACGTGCGGGGCGAAGAAGCCGCCCGCCCCGGCCAGCAGCGGCTGCTGGAAGGGGATGGGCAGGGACAGCCCCCACATGGCGTTCGACTCCGACTGCTTCTCGAAGGCGAGGGTGAGGACGGTCCGGTGGACGCGGGCGGCGACCAGGCCCGCCGCGACCAGCGCGGTGGAGCCGCCGACCGAGCCCGCGGTGTGCACGCGCAGCATCGGCTTGCCGACCGCGCCGAGCGCGTCGGCGAGGTACAGCTCGGGCATCATGACGCCCTCGAAGAAGTCGGGGGCCTTGCCGATGACCACGGCGTCGATGTCCGCCCAGCCCAGCTCGGCGTCGTCCAGGGCCCGTACGGCGGCCTCCCGGACCAGCCCGGCGATGGACACGTCCCGGCGCGCGGCGGTGTGCTTGGTCTGGCCGATCCCGACGACGGCCACCGGTTCCCTGGTCACCGGACATCCCCTTCCAGGACCGCCACCAGGTTCTGCTGCAGGCAGGGGCCCGAGGTGGCATGGGCGAGGGCGCGGTCGCAGGCGCCGCGGTGGACGGCGGCGGCGGCCTCGCCGAGGCGGATCAGCCCGGCGGCCATCATGGGGTTGGCGGCCAGCGCTCCGCCGGACGGGTTGACGCGCACCGCCTCCGCCAGCCGCAGCTCACGGCGGAGGATCACCTCCTGGGAGGTGAACGGCGCGTGCAGCTCGGCCAGGTCGGGCGGCGCCTCGAAGACGCCCGCGCGCTCGGCGGCGAGCCGGGTGGACGGGGAGCGGGTGAGGTTCCGTACGCCGAGGCTGTGCGCCTCCGTCCGGTGGTCCATGCCGCGGATCCAGGCGGGGCGGCGGCAGAGGCGGCGCGCGGTGTCCCCGGCCGCGAGCACGACGGCCGCCGCGCCGTCGCCGATCGGGGGACAGTCGTGGCGGCGCAGCGGCCGCACGAGATACGGCTCCGCCAGGAGCGCCTCGGGCGGCGGTGAACCGGTCAGCTGGGCGTGCGGGTTGTCCTCGGCGGCGGTCCGGCTGCGCGCCGCGACCCCGGCCAGCGTCCGCTCGTCGGCGCCGGTTCCCTCCGCGTCCACCTCCGCGTCCAGCAGCGCCTGGGCCTGGAGGGCGGCGAGGGAGACCGAGTCCGGCCACAGGGGTGCCACGTAGTAGGGGTCGAGCTGACGGGTGAGGACCTCCCGCAGATCGCCGGGGGAGGACTTGCCGTAGGCGTAGACGAGCGCGGTCTCCGCCTCGCCCGTCAACAGCCTGGTCCATGCCTCGTACAGCGCCCAGGCGCCGTCCATCTCCACATGGGACTCCGAGATGGGCGGCCAGGCGCCGACGCCGTCGAGGGCCATGGTGAAGGAGAAGGCGCGGCCCGCCAGGTAGTCGGAGGAGCCGGAGCAGGTGAAGCCGATCTCGCCCGCCCGCAGTCCGACGGCGTCGAGCACCTGGTGGAGGACCGGCATCACCATCTCGACCTCGGAGGTCTCCGCGGTGTCCCGCCGGTGGTCGCTCTGGCCGAAGGCGACGATGGCCACCTCTCGCATCTACAACAGCTCCTTGTAGGTGTCGTAGTCGGCGTCGGGTTCGCCGGTGGGGCGGTAGTGGTCGGGATAGCGCCCGTGCTCGCTCCACACCGGCTCCACGCGCAGCCCCATGCGCACCTGGTCGTACGGGATGCCGCCGATGCGTCCATGGAGGGCCAGATCGGCGCCGTCCAGGGCGATGTGGGCGTAGACGTACGGGACCTCGATGTCGAGGTTGCGGGCCTTGATGTTCACGATGCAGAAGGTGGTGACCGTGCCGCGCGGCCCGACCTCCACCTGTTCGTCGGTGGCGACGCCGCAGGTGGGGCAGGCGCCCCTGGGCGGGACGTACACCTTGCGGCAGGAGGGGCAGCGCTCCCCGTAGGTGACGCGGTCGGCGAGGGCCCGCAGGTAGCGCGACTGGGCGCGGCCGGGCGCGTAGGTGTAGTCGAGGCGGGCGGGGGCCACGATGCCGCGGACGGGGTCGGTGAACGTCACCCGGTGCGGAACGGCCGGTCCCCCCTCGGCGCCGTCGTACGACTCGAAACAGGCGATGTCGGTGATGGCGCCCACGCGCTCCGCGGCCCACCGGATCCGCACCCGCGCACCGGTGCGCACCGCGTCGGGGCCGGGCGCGTCGAGGGCGTGGAGGAGGGCGGTGTCCGCGCCGTCCAGCCGCACCAGCACCCAGGCGAACGGGGTGCTCAGGGGCTGGCCGCGGCGCGGTGCGGGGTTCCAGGCCCAGGTGGTGACGGTGCCGGTGGGGGCGACCTCGACGAGGTCGGTCAGCTCGTCGGCGGTGACCGGGTCGTACTCGACGGGTGGCACCAGGACCCGGCCGTCGGTGGTGCGCACGCCGAGCACGGTGCGGGTCCGCAGTCCGGTGAGGAAGGCGCTCTGGACCGGGCCGAGCGAGCGGGTGAACGGGAACTCGACGACCAGGGGCGCCTGGAGCGCCTCGGGCGGGGAAGCCGGTGTCATGGGGGTGCGTCTCCTTCCGCGCGGCCGGCGGGGTGGGGGCGGCGGTCCGGGCCGGGGATCACACCTGGCCCCGGGCCGCGGCCGGAGGTCACGTCCGGCGGTAGACCGGCGGGCGTTTCTCCGCGAAGGCTTTCGAGCCCTCCTTGGCGTCGGCGGTGTCGAAGATCGGCCAGCCGCGCGTCAGTTCGGACCTCAGTCCGTCCGCCTCGGTCATCTCGGCGGTCTCGTAGACGGACGCCTTGACCGCCTCGACGGCGAGCGGACCGTTGGCGTTGATCAGCCCGGCGATCTCCAGGGCCTTCTCCAGCGCCGTGCCGTCCGGCACGACATGGCCGATCAGCCCGATCCGCGCCGCCTCCTCCGCCGGGTAGGGGCGCCCCGTCAGCAGCATCTCCAGGGCGTGGGTGCGGGGCACCTGGCGGGCCAGCCGTACGGTGGAGCCGCCGATGGGGAACAGTCCGCGGCGGACCTCGAAGAGCCCGAAGGTGGCGCCGCGGCCCGCGACCCGGATGTCGGTGCCCTGGAGGATCTCGGTGCCGCCCGCGACACAGGGGCCCTCCACGGCGGCGATCACCGGTTTGCGCGGCCGGTGGTGGCGGAGCATTGCCTTCCAGTGCAGATCGGGGTCGGCTGCGAGGCGGTCGCGCAGCTGCTGTCCGTCCAGCCGGCCGCCGCCCGCGAGCGCCTTGAGGTCCATTCCGGCGCAGAAGGCCCCGCCGGCGCCGGTGAGCACCACCGACCGCACGGCGTCGTCCTGGTCGGCCTCGATCCAGCCGTCGTACAGCCCGACCAGCATCGGCAGCGAGAGCGCGTTCCGGGCCTCGGGCCGGTTCAGGGTGAGTACCAGGGTCGCGCCCACGCGCTCCACGATGAGGTGTTCGGTCCCGCTCGTCACGACGTCCTCCCGTCTGGAGACCCAGAACAGGTTGCAGCAGCCCGGGGCCGACTTCAAGAGAAATCTGATACCTCGTCAGATTTCTTCTGCCGCAGGCCTTCCCACCTCACCCCGGCGCGGCTCTAATGAGCGCCGAGCCCGCCGGATCGAGGGGTCAGGAGGAGCCGTGGAGTACAACCTTGCGGACCTGTTCGAGTCGATCGTCGACACGGTGCCCGGCAGAGAGGCGCTGGTGTACCTCGACCACCCCGGCAGCGGGGCCGAGCGGCGGCTCACCTACGCCCAGCTCGACGCGGCCGCCAACCGGCTCGCGCACCATCTCCGGGACAGCGGTGTCGCCCCCGGCGAGCACGTCGGACTGCATCTGTGCAACGGCGTCGAATACCTCCAGACGGCCCTGGCCTGCCTGAAGATCCGTGCGGTACCGGTGAACGTCAACTACCGCTACGTGGAAGAGGAGTTGGTCTATCTCTACCGTGACGCGGACCTGGCCGCGCTGGTCTACGACGCCGAGTTCGGCGCGCGGGTGGCCGCCGCGCTGCCGCGCGCCGGCGGCTTGCGCCATCTGGTGCGGGTCGGCAGCGGCGACGACGGCCCGCCCACGGCCGTGCCGTTCACCGAGGCCGAGGCGTCCGGCTCGCCCGGACGGGACTTCCCGGCGCGCTCCGCCGACGACCGGTTCATCATCTACACCGGCGGAACCACCGGGATGCCCAAGGGGGTGATGTGGCGGCAGGAGGACCTCTTCTTCTCCGGGCTGGGCGGCGGCGCGCCGACCGGTGAGCCCGTCGGGCGCCCGGAGGAACTGGCCGAGCGGGTGGCGGCGGGCGGCGAGGGCCTGGTCTTCTTCCCCACCCCGCCGCTGATGCACGGCACCTCCACCCTGACCGCCTTCATCGCCTTCGACTTCGGCCAGAAAGTGGTCCTGCACCGGAAGTTCGTGCCCGAGGAGGTGCTGAGGACGATCGAGAAGGAGAAGGTCACCACCGCCTCGCTGGTCGGCGACGCGATGCTGCGGCCACTGGTGGACGCCCTGGCCGGTCCCCTCCGGGGCACCGATCTCTCCTCGCTGCTCAGCGTCAGCAGCTCGGGCGCGATCCTGTCGGAGACCGTACGCGCCCAGTTCGCCGCGCTCGCCCCGCACACCCTGCTGCTCAACAACTTCGGCTCCTCGGAGTCCGGGTTCAACGGCACCGCCACCGCCGACTCCGGCCCCGAGAAGGGCTTCAGGCTGCGGGTCAACGCCCGTACGACGGTGGTGGACCCCGCGACCCTCGCCCCCGTGGCCCCCGGTGAGCCGGGCCGGATCGCCCAGCGCGGCCATGTGCCGCTGGGCTACTACAACGATCCGAAGAAGACCGCCGAGACGTTCTTCGAGGCGGACGGGGAGCGCTGGGTACTGCTCGGCGACATGGGGACCGTCGACGAGGACGGTGTGATCACCGTCCTCGGGCGCGGTTCGCAGTGCATCAACACCGGTGGCGAGAAGGTCTACCCGGAGGAGGTCGAACAGGCCCTGAAGGCCCATCCGGAGGTGTACGACGCGCTGGTGGCGGGCGTCCCGGACACCCGCTGGGGCTTTTCGGTCGCGGCCGTGGTCCAGCCCCGGGCCCAGGCGTCCGGGCTCACCGCCGACGCGGTCCGCGACCACTGCCGGGAGCGGCTCGCGGGCTACAAGATCCCCCGGACCGTCGTCTTCACCGACCGGATCCAGCGCTCCCCCAGCGGCAAGGCCGACTACCGCTGGGCGCGTGCGGTCGCGCAGACGGCGGACCGGGGGCCGGCGCCCCTGGACGAGCCGCCCGGACGGCTAAGCTGATCGGATGACCATTCCTCCGGTGGCCCTGGCCGACGGGATCACGATGCGCCTCGCCGTCCAGGAGGACGCCGAGGCGCTGCTGGACGCCTACGTCCGCAACCGCGAGCATCTGCGGCCCACCAGTCCGCACCGGGACGAGAGCTTCTTCACCCGCGACGGCCAGGCCGCCCGGCTGCGGGACCAGCTGGAGCAGTGGGAGGCCGGCCGGACGGTGCCCTGGGTGCTGGCCGGGGACGGGCGGATCCTGGGGACGGTCACGCTGTCGCACATCGTCCTCGGTCCCTGGCGCAACGCCCATCTCGGCTACTGGGTGGACGCCGGGCACCTCGGCCGCGGACTGGCCACCGGGGCCACCCGGTTCGCCTGCCGGGCGGCCGATGAACACCTCGGGCTGCACCGGGTCGAGGCGAGCACCCTGGTGGAGAACATCCCCTCGCAACGTGTCCTGCTCGGCTGCGGATTCACCCGGATCGGCAGCGCACCGGAGTATCTGCACATCGCCGGCGCCTGGCGGGACCATCTGATCTTCCAGCGCGTCCTCAACGACCGCCCCGCGATGTGACCCGCCGCCGCACTGGCCGCGCTGGCCGGGCCAGCCGCACTGGCC
>NZ_BBOX01000295.1 GCF_001553455.1 Streptomyces hygroscopicus subsp. hygroscopicus | reverse complement strand
GCCCGCCGCCGCGTCCGGGGCCGCCGCCGCGTCCGGGGCCGCCGCCGCGTCGGGAGCTGCGGGCGCGTCGGGAGCTGCGGCCGCGTCGGGAGCCGCTGCCGCGGAACCGTCCGGCCGCGTCCTGGTCTTCTCCAAGACGGCGGGCTTCCGCCACGACTCGATCCCCGAAGGCATCGCCGCCCTCAAGGAACTCGGCGAACAGGGTGGTTTCGCCGTCGACGCCACCGAGGACGCCGCCGCCTTCACCCGCGGTAACCTCGCCCGCTACGACGCCGTCGTCTTCCTCTCCACGACCGGCGACGTCCTCGACACCGCCCAGCAGTCCGCGTTCGAGCGCTACGTACGGGCGGGCGGCGGCTACGTGGGCGTCCACGCCGCCGCCGACACCGAGTACGACTGGCCCTTCTACGCGGGACTGGTCGGGGCGTACTTCCAGTCCCATCCGGCGATCCAGCAGGCCCGCGTGGACGTCGAGGACCACGCTCACCCCGCGACCGCGCACCTGGGGTCCCGGTGGGAGCGGACCGACGAGTGGTACGACTACCGCACCAACCCCCGGGAGCGGGTGCGGGTCCTCGCCGCGCTCGACGAGTCCTCGTACCAGGGCGGCAAGATGGGGGAGGACCACCCCATCTCCTGGTGCCAGGACTACCGCGGCGGCCGCGCCTTCTACACCGGCTTCGGCCACACCAAGGAGTCCTACGCCGACCCCGCCTTCCGGCAGCACCTGCTCGGCGGAATCCGCTACGCCACCGGCGCCGCACACGCCGACTGCCGCCCCGAACAGGGCTACCGCCCGATCTTCGACGGCACCTCGACGGACGGCTGGAAGCAGGCGGGCCCGGGGGCGTTCACCCTCGACACCTCGTCCGGCACGCTCACCTCGACGGGCGGCATGGGCCTGCTCTGGTACCAGGCGCGCGAGCTGCGCTCGTACTCGCTCAAGCTCGACTGGAAGATGACGGGCGACAGCAACTCCGGTGTCTTCGTCGGCTTCCCGGCCTCCGACGACCCCTGGTCGGCGGTCGACAACGGCTACGAGGTGCAGATCGACGCCACGGACACCCCCGACCGCACCACCGGTTCGGTCTACGGCTTCCAGTCCGCGGACCTCGCCAAGCGGGACGCGGCGCTGAACCCGCCGGGGGAGTGGAACACGTACGAGATCCGCGTGCAGGGCGAGCGGCTGCGGATCTGGCTCAACGGCGTGAAGATCAACGACTTCACCAACCGGGACCCGGTGCGCAGCCTGCGCCAGGGCTACGTCGGCATCCAGAACCACGGGGAGGGGGATGAGGTCTCCTTCCGCAACATCCGCGTCAAGGACCTGCCGGCGAAGGGCGGCGGCCACCACGGCCGCTAGGCGCCCCGGTCCGCCGTCCCGACGGCCCGAGGGGAGCCGTGGGGGCGGTGTGGCGGCGGGAAGGAGTACGCCGCCTCCTCCCCGCCGCCACCTCGGCCACCGAGTAATCGAGCGAGGTGCCGGGACCGGGTGCGGGGTCCGGGTGCGGGGCCCTGGGGTGGGGGCCCAGGTGTCGGGGCCGGGGCGGGTGCCGGGGCCCGGAAGCCCCGGTCACCCCACGCACCCCACCCACCCGGCACCCACCGCGTCGCCCCGAACCGGGCCCCGGTGCCCTGGTCTGGGTCCGGGCGCCCCGCGCACCCGGCCGGGACGCAAGCACGGCCTCACCCCGCCCCGCGACGTACCACCCCACAGCGCCCCGCCCCGCACCGACCGCACCACCCCGCACCGCATTCGCGGCGCCCGAA
Organism: Streptomyces hygroscopicus subsp. hygroscopicus; assembly: GCF_001553455.1. GTDB lineage: Bacteria > Actinomycetota > Actinomycetes > Streptomycetales > Streptomycetaceae > Streptomyces > Streptomyces hygroscopicus. Next base: position 35,843 of record NZ_BBOX01000295.1, on the reverse strand, counting down.
CCACATGCGCAACCCACCCCACCGGGAGGCAGCCAGTGACCACCCGTCCCGACGACATCACCCCACCCCGCGACGCGCCCCGTACGGGGGTCTGGCTCATCGGTGCTCGCGGTTCCGTCGCCACCACCGCCGTAGCGGGTTGCGCCGCCGTCGCCGCGGGGTTGCAGCCCGCGACCGGAATGGTCACCGAGACCGCCCCGTTCGCGGACAGCGGCCTTCCCGCGCTCGCCGACCTCGTCTTCGGCGGCCATGACACCGCCGCGACCCCGCTGCCCAAGCGGGCCGAGGCGCTGGCCGCCGACGGAGTGCTGCCGCACGGGCTGCCCGCTGCCGTACGGGCCGAACTCGCCGCCGCCGACGCGGCCGTCCGTCCCGGCGGGCCGCAGCCTGGCGACGGCCGTGGCGAGGAGGAGCTGATCGCGGCCTTCGCGGCCGACCTCACCGACTTCCTCGGTACGCACGGGCTGGCCCGCGCCGTCGTCGTCAACGTCGCGTCCACCGAAGCGGCCCCGGCGGACGCCGACGCCCTGCCGCCCAGTTCCCTCTACGCCGCCGCCGCGCTGCGTGCCGGGTGCCCGTACGTCAACTTCACCCCGTCCACCGGTCTCCACCACCCCCGGCTGTGTGAGCGCGCCGAGCGATCCGGTCTGCCGTACGCGGGGCGCGACGGCAAGACCGGACAGACGCTGCTGCGGTCCGTGCTCGCGCCGATGTTCGCCCAGCGGGCGCTGGCCGTACGCGCCTGGTCCGGTACGAACCTCCTCGGCGGGGGCGACGGCGCCGCCCTCGCCGACCCAGGCGCGGCGGCGGCCAAGAACGCGGGCAAGGCACGCGTCCTCTCCGACACCCTCGGCGAACTCCCCGACGGTGAGCTGCACATCGACAACGTGCCGACGCTCGGCGACTGGAAGACCGCCTGGGACCACGTCGCCTTCGACGGCTTCCTCGGCTCCCGGATGATCCTCCAGACCACCTGGCAGGGCTGCGACTCGGCGCTCGCCGCACCGCTCGTCCTCGATCTGGCCCGGCTGGCCGCCCGCGCCCATGAGCTGGGGCTGGTCGGCCCGCTCCCCGAACTCGGCTTCTACTTCAAGGACCCGGACGGCGGCCCGGCCGCGCTCGCCGACCAGTACGCGGCGCTCGTCGCCTTCGCCGGGCGGCTGCGGGTGCGGTCATGACGCGGGCGGCGGGGGAGCGGGGGAACCACCGGGGCGCCTGGGGCAATCAGGGCGACTGTGAGAACCGAGGTGGCTGCGGGCGTCAGGGCGGCTCTGGGAACCGAGGTGGCTGGGGGAGCCGAGGCGACTGGGCGGAACTGCTCAGGATCTCGGCCCTGTTCACCGTGCCCGGTGACGCCCTGGCGGGCGCGGCCGCGGTCGGTCGCGGCCCCAACCGGGGCACGGCGCTCGCCGTGTGCGCGTCGCTGTGCCTGTACGAGGCGGGCATGGCGCTCAACGACTGGGCGGACCGGGACATCGACGCCATCGAACGCCCCGGCCGTCCGCTGCCGTCGGGCCGTATCGCCCCGGCCGCGGCGCTGGCCGCCGCGACCGGGCTGACCGCCGCCGGACTGGCCTGCGCCGCCGCCGCGGGCCGCCCGGCCCTCGCCACGGCGACGGCCCTGGCGGGCACGGTGTGGGCGTACGACCTGGGGCTGAAGAACACCCTCGCGGGCCCGCCGACCATGGCCGCAACCCGCGCGCTGGACCTCCTCCTCGGCGCCGCGGCCACCGCCCCCACCGCCCCGCGTCCGGCTGCCGTGGGTTCCGCCGGTGGCGCCCCGCGCCTGGCGGTCGTGCGCACCACCCCTGCCGCCCTGCGCCCGGCAGCGGTGGCCTCCGCCCCCTCCACCCCGCGTCCGGCGGGTGTGCGCTCCGCCCTGCGTCCCGCTCTCCGCCCGGCCGTCCTCCTGGGTGCCCACACCCTCGCGGTGACCGCGGTCTCCCGGCGGGAGGCGGTCGGCGGCTCCTCGGCGGCGCCCCTGGCGGCGCTCGCGGTGGGAACGGCGATCGCCTGGACCGCGACCAGGCGGCCGTCCCGGTCCGCCAATCCGGCCGCCCGGCGGCCCGCCCCGGACGTGGGCGCGGGACACCGGACACGTCCGGTGAGTCGCGTCGCGGCTGTCGCGGGGGCCGTGCTCGCCGGGGGCTATGCCGCCACGATCGCCCGGCCGTTGGCGCACGCGGCGCTCAACCCCTCCCCGTACCTCCTCCAGCGTGCCGTCGGCAGCGGTATCCGCGCGGTGATCCCCCTTCAGGCCGTGCTCGCCTCCCGCGCCGGGGCGCACCGGACGGCGGCCGGGTTGCTCGCGCTCATGCCCGTCGCCCGCCGGTTGTCGAGGAAGGTCAGCGCGACGTGACGTCCTCCCCTCTGGACGTGACGTCCTGCCCTCCTGGACGTGACGTCCTCCCCTCCTGAAGGAGGGGGACTCCTACGGCTCGCGCCGTAGCGGTTCCCGCTCCTCATCGCCGACCGCCCGCCCGGAGAAGTCCGTTGGAGATCAGAAGATGAGCCACCCCACACCGGAGACCGGCTCCGGCCCCGCCCCTCTCCGCTTCGCCTACGGCACCAACGGTCTGACCGACCTCCGGCTGACCGACGCCCTCGCCCTGCTCTCCGACCTCGGCTACGACGGTGTGTCGCTGACCCTCGACCACATGCACCTCGACCCGCTCGCCCCGGACCTCGCCTCCCGTACCCGCCGCGTCGCCCGCGACCTCGAGCGGTACGGCCTCGGTGTCGCGGTCGAGACCGGTGCCCGGTACGTCCTCGACGCCCGGCGCAAGCACCACCCCACCCTTCTCGACCCGGACCCGCAGGCCCGCGCCGCCCGCGTCGACCTGCTGCTGCGGGCCGTACGGGTGGCCGCCGACCTGGGGGCGGCGGCCGTGCACTGTTTCAGTGGGGTCCTGCCGCCCGGCGAGCCGGAGGAGACGGCCTGGCGGCGGCTGGCGGACACCATCGGGCCGGTGGCCGACGCCGCCGCGGCGGCGGGTGTGGCCCTGGCCGTCGAGCCGGAGCCGGGGCATCTCCTCGCCGACCTCGCCGGATTCCACCGGCTGCGCACGGCGCTCGGCGACCCGGCGGCCCTCGGCCTCACCCTCGACATCGGCCACTGCCAGTGTCTGGAACCCGCTCCGCCCGCCGAGTGCGTCCGCGCGGCGGCGCCGTGGGTACGGCATGTGCAGATCGAGGACATGCGGCGCGGGGTCCATGAGCATCTGCCCTTCGGCGACGGGGAGATCGACTTCCCGCCCGTACTGGAGGCGCTGCGGGCCACGGGCTACCGGGGACTGGTCGGCGTCGAGTTGCCCCGCCATTCCCACGCCGGTCCGGAACTGGCCCGCGCCTCCCTGCGCTTCCTCCGGGACGCCGAACGGGCCGCGAGCGAGGGAGGCATCCGGTGCTGACCCCGGCCGAACTGCGCGCCGCCGTGGAGCAGACCCTGGACCGGGCCGGACGCGCCTGGCTCGACAGGGCCCTGGCGGAGGCGGCCGGCGCGAGGCCGCGGCCGGACGCTTCCGGGCCCGCCCGCTGGGAGCTGGACTTCGCCTCCGCAGGCCGCCACATACGCCCCGCCCGCATCCCCCGCTCCACGGAAGCCCAGCTGACCGCCCCCGCCACCACAGGCCAGGACGCCGAACGAGGCCCGAAAACCCAGTCGGCCGCCTCCGCCGCCGCCCAGGCCCAGGAAGCCGCCCCCGACGCCGTCCGAGTCCTGCTCCTCCACGCCGCCGGCGCGGACGCGCGTACGGTCGCGAGGCTGTACGCGCACGGCACCGGGGCCGAACGTCGCGCCGTGCTGCGCGCCCTTCCCCACCTCCCCCTCTTCACCGGACCCGACGCCGTCCCGCTCGTCGAGGACGCCCTGCGGACCAACGACACCCGGCTCGTGGCCGCCGCCGTCGGCCCGTACGCCGCCCGCCACCTCTCCCCGCACAGCTGGCGGCAGGCCCTGCTCAAGTGCCTGTTCACCGGTGTCCCGCTCACCACGGTCGCCGACTGGGAGCGCCGTGCGCGGGGCGACGCGGAACTGGGCCGCATGCTCACCGACTACGCCCACGAGCGCACCGCCGCCGGCCGCCCCGTGCCCGGTGACCTCGACCGCGTACTGGCCCTGACCCGCCCCCTGAACCACGAGGAGTCCCCGAGCCGCGAGGAGTCCCTGCCCCGCGAGGCGCCACCGAGCCGCCGACACCCCCCGAGCCACGAGCCGTCCCCGAGCCACGAGGAGCCCCCGAACTACGAGAAGCCCCCGAGCCGCGAGGGACCCCTGCCCCGCGCCCTGACCCGCGAGGAGCCCTGATGCGCATCTTCGACCCCCACATCCATATGACCTCCCGCACCACCGACGACTACGAGGCCATGTACGCCGCGGGGGTGCGCGCCGTCGTCGAGCCGTCGTTCTGGCTCGGACAGCCCCGCACCTCGCCCGCCAGCTTCTACGACTACTTCGACTCCCTCCTCGGCTGGGAGCCCTTCCGGGCCGCCCAGCACGGCATCGCCCACCACTGCACCCTGGCCCTCAACCCCAAGGAGGCCAACGACCCCCGCTGCACCCCCGTCCTGGACGAACTGCCGCGCTATCTCGTCAAGGACGGTGTCGTGGCCGTGGGCGAGATCGGCTACGACTCGATGACCCCGGCCGAGGACACCGCCCTCGCCGCCCAGCTCCAGCTCGCCGCCGACCACGGCCTGCCCGCCCTCGTCCACACCCCGCACCGGGACAAGCTCGCCGGTCTGCGCCGTACCCTCGACGTCGTCCGGGAGTCCGCGCTGCCTCCGGAGCGCGTCCTGGTCGACCACCTCAACGAGACCACCGTCAAGGAGGCCAGGGACAGCGGCTGCTGGCTGGGCTTCTCCGTCTATCCGGACACCAAGATGGACGAGGAGCGGATGGTCGCGATCCTCCGCGCGTACGGGCCCGAGCGGGTGCTGGTCAACTCCGCCGCCGACTGGGGGCGGAGCGATCCGCTCAAGACCCGCAAGGTCGGCGATCTGATGCGCGCCGAGGGCTTCTCCGAGGACGCCGTGGACCAGGTGCTGTGGCGCAACCCGGTCGCGTTCTACGGGCTCAGTGGCCGCCTGGACCTCGGCCTCGACGCCGAGGAGACCGAGGCCACCGCCACCCACGAGGGCAATTCGATCCTGCGCGGTGGCGCCCCGGCCGCCGCGCCGACGGGACGGTGAGGACCCCATGCGCTTCCGCCACCCCGACGGTTCCACCGTCCACCTCGCCTACTGCACCAACGTCCACCCGGCCGAGGACCTCGACGGCGTCGTGGAGCAGCTCCGGCTGCACTGCGAACCGGTGCGCCGCCGCCTGGGCCGCGACCGCCTCGGCATCGGCCTGTGGCTGGCCCGCGACGCCGCCCGCACCCTGAGCGCCGACCCCGCCCAGCTGCGCCGACTGCGCACGGCGCTGGACACCCGCGGCCTGGAGGTGGTCACCCTCAACGGCTTCCCGTACCAGGGGTTCGGCGCCCAGGAGGTCAAGTACCGCGTCTACACCCCGGACTGGACCGACCCGGAGCGGCTGGAACACACCACCCATCTGGCCCGGCTGCTGGCCGCGCTGCTCCCCGACGACATCACCGACGGCTCCGTGTCCACCCTGCCGCTCGCCTGGCGCACCCCCTTCGACGCGGGCCGCGCCCGCGCCGCCCGCCGCCACCTCACCGCCCTCGCCCAGCGGCTCGACGCCATCCAGGAGCTCACCGGCCGTTCCGTCCGCATCGGCCTGGAGCCCGAGCCGGGCTGCACCGTGGAGACGACCGCGCAGGCCATCGAGGCGCTCACCGGGCCCGGCGGCCCGCCGCTGGAGCGCATCGGGGTGTGCCTGGACACCTGCCATCTGGCGACGCAGTTCGAGGATCCGCACACGGCCGTCGACGCGCTCACCGCCGCCGGGGTACCCGTCGTCAAGGCACAGCTGTCCGCCGCGCTGCACGCCGAGGACCCGGCGCGGCCCGATGTGCGGGAAGCCCTCGCGGCCTTCGCCGAACCCCGTTTCCTGCACCAGACCCGCACCCGGTACCCCGAGGGCGCCGTGCACGGCACCGACGACCTCGACCAGGCGCTCGCGGGCGGGCTCGGCGACACCGCGCCCTGGCGGTCCCACTTCCACGTGCCGCTGCACGCCCCGCCCGAGCCCCCGCTCACCTCCACCCTCCCGGTACTCGCCGACGCCCTGGCCCGTCTGGTCGGCGGGCCCGCCCCGCTGACCCGCCACCTCGAAGTGGAGACCTACACCTGGCAGGCGCTCCCGCCCGAGCTGCGCCCCCGCACCCGCGACCGGCTCGCCGACGGCATCGCCGCCGAACTGGCCCTCGCCCGCGACCTGCTGACCGACCTCGGCCTCAAGGAGCTGCCATGAGCGACGTGAGCGACGTGAGCGACAAGAGCGACACCAGCGCCCCGAGCGCCCCCAGCGCCCTGAGCGACACCAGCAGGGTCAACGACACCAGTAGGGGCAACGACCCCAGCAGGGCCAACGACACCACCAGCACGACCCCCCGCACCACCAGCACCAACCCCCGCAGCGACTCGCGCACCCGCAGCGACCCGCACACCCGCAGCGACTCGCGCACCCACAGCGCCCCGCGCCCCCGCGACGACGTGCGCGCCAGGACCCGCCCGATCCCCCTCCTCGTCCTCGACGTCGTCGGGCTCACCCCGCGCCTGCTGGACCACATGCCGCGCCTGACGGCCCTCGCCCGGTCCGGCTCCCACGCTCCGCTGGGCACCGTGCTGCCCGCCGTCACCTGCGCCGCCCAGTCGACGTTCCTCACCGGCACCACCCCCGCCGAGCACGGCATCGTCGGCAACGGCTGGTACTTCCGCGAGATGGGCGAGGTGCTGCTGTGGCGGCAGCACAACGGCCTAGTAGGCGGCGACAAGCTGTGGGACGCCGCCCGCCGGGTGCACCCGGACTACACCGTGGCCAATGTCTGCTGGTGGTACGCGATGGGCTCGGACACCGACATCACCGTCACCCCGCGCCCCGTCTACTACGCCGACGGCCGCAAGGAGCCCGACTGCTACACCCGGCCCGCCGCGCTGCACGACGAGCTCACCGAAAAGCTCGGCACCTTCCCGCTCTTCCACTTCTGGGGGCCGGGCGCCGATCTGGTCTCCTCGCAGTGGATCATCGGCGCCACCCGCCACCTCCTGCGGACCCGCCCCACCGATCTGATCCTGACCTACCTTCCGCACCTGGACTACGACCTCCAGCGGTACGGCCCCGACGACCCCCGCGCCCACATCGCCGCCGCCGAGCTGGACACCGCCCTCGGCCCGCTGCTCGACGACGCCACCGCCCGCGGCCGTACCGTCGTCGCGCTGTCCGAGTACGGCATCACCCGGGTCTCCCGGCCGGTGGACATCAACCGGGCGCTGCGCCGCGCCGGGCTGCTGGAGGTGCACACCCAGGACGGCATGGAGTACCTGGACCCCGGCGCCTCCCGGGCCTTCGCGGTCGCCGATCACCAACTGGCCCATGTGTATGTGCGGCGGGCCGAGGACCTGGACGCCACCCGTACCGCCCTGGCCGGACTGCCCGGGATCGCCGAACTCCTCGACGACGAGGGCAAGAAGGCCCACGGCCTGGACCACCCGCGCGCCGGGGAGCTGGTCGCGGTCGCCGCGCCGGACGCCTGGTTCACGTACTACTACTGGCTGGACGACGCCCGCGCCCCCGACTTCGCCCGGCTGGTGGAGATCCACCGCAAGCCCGGCTACGACCCGGCCGAGCTGTTCATGGACCCCAAGGACCCCTATGTGCGGGTGCGGGCCGCCACCGCGCTGGCCCGCAAGAAGACCGGGATGCGCTACCGCATGGCGGTCGTCCCGCTCGACCCGTCCCCGGTGCGCGGCAGCCACGGCCGCCTCCCGGACCGCGCCGAGGACGGGCCCGTCCTCCTCTGTTCCCAGCCGGGCGCGGTGCGCGGCCCGGTGGCCGCCACCGACGTCAAGTCCCTGCTGCTGCGCCTGGCCGGCCTGACGACCCCAACCACAGGAGACACCCCGTGAAGAGCGCCCACGACCACCCCGAACTCGCCGAGACCCTCCGCCGCCGCAGATTCCTCGGCGTCGCCGCCGGTGCCACGGCCGCCACCGTGCTGGGCACGGCCACCGCCGCGGCGGCCCAGACCGGCACGGCGTCACCGACCGCCACCGAGGCCCGGACGGGCCGGGGCGGCCCGCTGGTGCCGCGCGGCCATCTGGGCATCCAGCTCTACACCCTCCGCGACCAGGTGCAGTCCCTCGGCTTCGCCCGGGTCTTCCAGGAGCTGGCCCGGTACGGCTACGACCAGGTGGAGTTCGCCGGATACACCCAGGGCACGGGCGACATCACCCTCAAGCGGCTGAGGCGGCTGATGCGGGACAACGGGCTGCGCGGCATCGGCAGCCATGTCGGCTACTACTCCGACGACCCGAAGGCGTACACCTTCGCCACCAACCTCACCCAGGTGCTCGACGACGCCGAGGAACTGGGCCTGCCGCACGTGGGCACCGCCTCCGGGCCCTGGCGCTACGGCACCACGGTCGACGGCTGGAAGCGCTGCGCGGAGGAGTTCAACACCTACGGCGCGGCGGCCAGGGCGCGCGGGCTGAAGTTCTACCAGCACAACCACGCCGAGGAGTTCTCCTTCGCCACCGACCGGCCGGACGTCCGGCTCTACGACGTGCTGCTCGCCGAGACCGACCCCGAGCTGGTCCACCTGGAGATGGACATCTACTGGGCGTACGTGGCCCAGTACCGCTTCGGCAGGAAGGCCGACGGCTCCCCGGCGCCCTTCGAGCCGCTGGACTACGTGCTGCGCGCCCCGCACCGCTATCCGCTCTTCCACGTCAAGGACGGCGAACACGACGAAACCGCCCCCGACGGCTACCAGATGGTGGACGTCGGGGACGGTGACATCGACTACCGCGGCTTCCTGACCGCGGTCGGCCGGACCCATGGCGGGCGCCGTGACCACCACTGGCTGGTGGAGCACGACCAGCCCGCCGATTCGCTCACCACCGCCCGCCGCTCGGCCCGCTACCTGCGGTCGCTGCGGTGCGGCGGACGGGGCTGAGCGAGGGCCCCGGCCGCGGCCGGACCGCTGGACCGTGGCGGTCTCCGGTGCTGGTGGTCATGGGGCGGCCCCGCCACGGCGGCACCGCTAGACCGCCTCGCGGCTGACCGGCTGCGGGTTCGGGGCGATGCCCCGGGTCCGTGGCCGGCCCGGCTGCCGCAGCAGCAGGGCCACCGCGGCCGCCACCATCGAGATGCCCCCGGCCAGCGCGTAGGCGCCGTCGTAGCCCCAGGCGTCGACCACCATCGAGCCGAGGCCGCCGCCGAACAGCCCGCTGATCAGCTTTCCGCTGTACACCAGGCCGTAGTTGGTGGCGTTGTAGTTCTCCCCGAAGTAGTCCGGGGTCAGCGCCGCGAACATCGGGTAGAAGGCGCCGCCGCCGAAGCCGGAGAGGAAGGCGAAGAAGAGGAACAGCACCTGGTTGTGGACGTTGCCGGCCCAGATCACCCCGAACTGGGCCAGGCCCAGCACGACGATGACGAACACCAGGGTGGTCTTGCGGCCCCACAGGTCCGAGAGCCAGCCGACCACACCGCGTCCGACACCGTTGATCACGGACATGATGCCCATGGACGAGGCCGCGACCAGCGGGCCGAACCCCACGTCCTTGGCGTAGTCGACCTGGAAGGAGATGCCGAAGATCGACACCCCGGCGGTGAGCACCAGGGACACCCACATCAGGGGCAGCATGCCGGTCCTGATGGCCTCCTTGGGCGTGTACTGCCGTACCGCCGGCGGGTTCTTCGCCAGGACGGCCGCGCTCTTGGCGTTGCCGGCGTAGCCGATCGGGTCGATGTCGGCGGGCCACCAGTTCTTCGGCGGGTCCTTGAAGAACCAGGCGCAGACCGCCACGACGATCAGGACGTAGACCCCGATGAGGTCCAGGACCTCGTGGTAGTCACCGGTGTCGAACCAGTAGTTGAAGATGAAGATGAACGGCAGCGCGCCGTAGGCGAAACCGCCGTTGACGAAGCCCGTCTTGGCCCCGCGCCGCTCCGGGAACCACTTGCCCACCATGTTGATGCAGGTGGCGTAGACGAGTCCGGAGCCGAGCCCGCCGACGACGCCGAAGCCGACGATCGCCGCGAAAACGTTGTCGAGGTGGGAGAGGGCCACGAAGCCGATCAGACACAGCCCCGATCCCAGGTACATGGCCCGGCGGGCGGTGAGTAACCCCTTCTCCCGCAGCCACCCGGCCGGAAAGGCGATACCCGCCTGGAAGAACACCCAGACGCTGAGGATCCAGAAGGTGTTGCTCTGGGTCCAGCCGTGCGCGTCGGAGAGGGTGTCCTCCGCCGAGCCGTACGCGTACTCGGACACGCTGATGGCCATCATCGCGATCCACGGCAGGTAGACCATCAGCTTCCGGCTGTGGCCCAGGATGTCGCGGTCGGTCTCGCCGACGCGATAGATGCGCCCCTTGCTGTCCCGCACTTCCCGGTAGGGGAGAACCCCTTCCGGCCGTTCTGCTGTGCTCATGTCGTCCCCTTGGCTTCGAAGGAACCGGGCAGCGCCCCGGTGTCCAGACTCTTCGTGCTCCGGGAAACGCGGGTGGCTAGCTGAGCAGCCCCGCTGACCTGGCCCAGCGGTACTTGGCGCCCAGGACGGCCACCGGCTTCTCGGTGGTGTACGGATAGGCCGCCACCCCGCGCTCGAAGAGGTACGCGCACGCCTCCTCCACCTCGGTGTCACCCGCGAGCGAGGCCACCACCGGTTTGGAGACGCCCCGCTCCCGGAACTCCGCCACGACCCGCGCGGTCAGCTCGGCGAACACCATCGGCGGGGTGACGATGGTGTGCCAGTAGCCCAGGACCAGGGCGTGGATCCGGGGGTCCGACAGGCCCAGCCGGATGGTCGCCTCGTAGGTGGACGGGGGTTCGCCCCCGGTGATGTCCACCGGGTTGCCGGCCGCGCCGAACGGCGGGATGAAGCGGCGGAAGGCGGCGTCCAGGTCGTCCGGGATCTCCATCAGCGACAGCCCGTTGTCGACGATGGCGTCCGACAGCAGCACCCCCGAACCCCCGGCGCCGGTGATGATGACGACGTTGTCACCCTGGGGTGTGGGCAGCACGGGCAGCGCCCGCGCGTACTCCAGCATCTCGTTCAGCCCCGGCGCGCGGATCACCCCGGCCTGCCGCAGGATGTCGTCGTAGACCGCGTCGTCCCCGGCCAGCGCGCCGGTGTGGGAGCCGGCCGCCCTGGCGCCCGCCGCCGTACGGCCCGCCTTGAGCACCACCACCGGCTTCCGGGGCACCGTGGCCCGCGCCGCCTCCACGAAGGCCCGGCCGTCCTTGAGGTCCTCCAGGTGCATCGCGATGCACTGGGTGCGGTCGTCCTCGCCGAACCAGGTGAGCAGGTCGTCCTCGTCCACATCCGACTTGTTGCCGAGGCCGACGATCGCCGAGACCCCGGTCTTCGTGGTCCGGGCGAAGCCGAGGATCGCCATGCCGATGCCACCGGACTGCGAGGTGAGCGCCACCGGGCCCTTGACGTCGTAGGGCGTGCAGAAGGTGGCGCACAGGTCCTGCCAGGTGGAGTAGTAGCCGTAGATATTGGGCCCCAGCAGCCGCGTCCCGTGCTCCTCGGCGATCTCCACGATCCGCCGCTGGAGGTCGTGTTCACCGGTCTCGGCGAAGCCGGACGGGATCAGCACGGCGTTCGGGATGCCCTTGCGGCCGACCTCCTCCAGCGCGGCGGGCACGAACGCCGCGGGGATCGCGAAGACCGCCACGTCCACCTCGCCGGGCACGTCCCCTACGCTCTTGTACGCCTTGCGGCCCAGGATGTCGTCGGCCTTGGGGTTCACCGGGTGGATCTCCCCGGGGAAGCCGCCGTCGATGAGGTTGCGCATCACCGAATTGCCGATCTTCCCGGGCTCGTTGGAGGCGCCCACCACCGCCACCGAGCGCGGCTGCATCAGCCGGCGCATCGAGCCCAGGATCTCCTCGCGCGAGTAGCGGCGGCGCGGCGGCGGGGGAGGGGCGCCGACCAGCAGCCGCACATCGGCGGCGAGCACCCCGCTCGGGGTGGCGAACACGGGGTTGAGATCGACCTCCGCGATCTCGGGGAAGTCCGCCACCAGACGCGAGACCCGCACGATCAGATCGGCGAGCGCCCCGCGGTCCACCGCCGCCCCGCCGCGCACCCCGCGCAGCACCTCGGCGGCGCGGATCCCGTCCAGCATCGACAGCGCCTCGTCCTGGCTCGCCGGGGCCAGCCGGAAGGTGATGTCCTTCAGCACCTCCACCAGCACCCCGCCGAGCCCGAACGCCACGACCTTGCCGAAGGTCGGATCGGTGACCGCGCCGACGATGACCTCCTGCCCGCCGTCCGGGACCATCTGCTGCACCTGCACGCCCTGGATCCGGGCCTGCGGGTCATGGGCGCGGGCGTTCGCGACGATCGCGGTGAACGCGCCGCGCACCTCGGCGCAGGACGTCAGCCCGACCCGGACCCCGCCCGCGTCGGTCTTGTGCAGGATGTCCGGGGACACGATCTTCAGCACGACCGGGAAGCCGATCCGGTCGGCGAGCGCCACCGCGTCGTCGGCGGACTCCGCCAGCCCCTCGGCCGGGGTCGGGATGCCATAGGCGTCGGTGATCCGCTTGCCCTCCGGCGCGGTCAGGGCCGTGCGTCCCTCGGCGCGGGCGGCGTCCAGCACCGCGCGCACGGTGTCCTTGTCGTACGTCACCGTCAGATCACTCCGTCCGTCTTGAGCAGCCGCACTTCCTCGTCGCCGAGCCCCAGCTCCCCGATGTAGACCTCCTCGTTGTGCTCGCCCAGCAGCGGGGAGCGCTCGACCCGGACCGGGGAGTCGGAGAGCTTCAGCGGGGAGCCGACCGTGGTGAAGGAGCCGCGCTCGGGGTGGTCCACCTCGACGATCATCCCGTTGGCCGCGAGCGACGCGTCCTCGACGATCTCCTTGGTGGACAGGATCGGCCCGCACGGGATGTTGTGGGCCGTGAGCTGCTCCAGCACCTCCCACTTGGGCAGGGTGCTGGACCACTCCTCGATCAGCTGGAACATCTTGGCCAGCTTCGGCAGCCGCGCCTCGGGCGAGGCCCACTCCGGGTCCTCGGCCAGCTCGGGCCGGCCGATCAGCCGGGTGATCGGCTCCCAGCCGACCGGCTGCACGATGACGTAGACGTAGTCGTTGGGGCCGCCGGGCGCGCATTTGACCGCCCAGCCGGGCTGGCCGCCGCCGCTGGCGTTGCCGCTGCGCGGCACCTCGTCACCGAAGTCGTCATTGGGGTACTCGGCCAGCGGCCCGTGCGCCAGCCGCTGCTGGTCGCGCAGCTTCACCCGGCACAGGTTGAGCACCGCGTGCTGCATCGCCACGTTGACCCGCTGGCCGCGCCCGGTGCGGGTGCGCTGGTAGAGCGCGGCGAGGATGCCCGCCACACAGTGCACCCCGGTCCCGGAGTCACCGATCTGGGCGCCGGTCGCCAGCGGCGGACCGTCCGCGAAACCGGTCGTGGACATCGACCCGCCCATGGCCTGCGCGACCACCTCGTACGCCTTGAACTTGGTGTACGGGCCCTCGCCGAACCCCTTGATCGAGGCGTACACCAGCCGCGGGTTGATCTCCTGGATCCGCTCCCAGGTGAAGCCCATGCGGTCCACCGCGCCCGGACCGAAGTTCTCCACCAGGACGTCGCTGCGGCGGATCAGCTCGGTCAGGATCTCCTTGCCGCGCTCGCTCTTGGTGTTGAGGGTGATGCTGCGCTTGTTGCAGTTGAGCATCGTGAAGTACAGCGAGTCCACGTCCGGGATGTCCCGCAGCTGGGTGCGGGTGATGTCGCCGCTGGTGTTCTCCAGCTTGATCACATCCGCGCCGAGCCAGGCGAGCAGCTGGGTGGCGGACGGACCGGACTGCACATGCGTCATGTCGAGGACGCGGATGCCGGACAGGGCCTGACCGGACTGGGCCTGACCGGGCGGGGCGTGATGGGGCTCAAGAGCCTGGGACATGGTGGTGGCTCCCTTACTTGTACATCGTCTGGTTCATCGTTCCGGGGGCGTACGCGTCCGGGTCCACCCAGACGTTGATCAGCGACGGCTTGCCGGACTCGCGGGCGCGGCGCAGCGCCGGGCCGATGTCCGCCGGGTCCCGGACCTCCTCGCCGTGGCCGCCGAGCATCCGCGCGAACTGGTCGTAGGGCACATCGCCGAGGGTGTTGCCGATCCGCTCGCGCTCCTCGCCGTACTTGGCTTTCTGGCCGTAACGGATCTGGTTCATCGAGGAGTTGTTGCCGACGATGCCGACGAATGGCAGGTCGAAGCGGACCAGCGTCTCGAAGTCCCACCCGGTCAGGGAGAAGGCGCCGTCGCCGAAGAGCGCCACCACCTCCTTGTCGGGGCGGGCCTGCTTGGCGGCCATCACGAACGGCACGCCGACGCCGAGCGTCCCCAGCGGCCCGGGGTCCATCCAGTGGCCGGGCGACTTGGGCTGGACCACCTGACCGGAGAAGGTGACGATGTCGCCGCCGTCGCCGATGTAGATCGAGTCCTCGGTGAGGAAGTCGTTGATCTCGCTGACCAGGCGGTACGGATGGATGGGGGAGGCGTCGGAGCGGAGGTTGGGGAGCCGCTTCTCGATCGCCTTCTGCTCGACGGCGCGCAGCTCGTCCAGCCACTCCTTGCGCTTGCCCGCCCCGCCGTCGATCCTGCCCGAGGCGGCCTGGGTGACGGCCGAGAGCACCAGCCCCGCGTCGCCCACGATGCCGAGGTCGATGTCGCGGTTCTTGCCGACCGTGCGGTAGTCGAGGTCGATCTGGACCACCGTGGCATCGGGGGAGAGCCGCTTGCCGTAGCCCATCCGGAAGTCGAAGGGCGTGCCGACGATGACGATGAGGTCGGCGTGGGAGAAGGCGTAGCGGCGGGAGAGCTGGAAGTGGTGCGGATCGCCGGGCGGCAGGGTGCCGCGCCCGGCGCCGTTCATGTACGCGGGCACGTTCAGGGTACGCACCAGCTCGACGGCCGCGTCGGTGGCGCGGGTGGTCCACACCTGACTGCCCAGCAGGATCGCCGGTTTCTCGGCCTGGACCAGCAGATCCGCCAGTTTCTGGACGGACTCGGGGTCGCCGGCGCCGCGGGTGGAGGCGCGGTAGTGCCCGGCCCGGGGGACGCGGGCCGTCTCCACCGGCACCTTGGCGTCCAGCACATCGCGCGGGATCTCCAGGAAGGAGGGGCCGGGGGCGCCGTGGAAGCACTCGCGGAAGGCCATCGAGACCATGTCGGCGGCGCGGGCGGTGTCCGGGACGGTGGCGGCGAACTTGGTGATCGGCGCCATCATGTCGACGTGCGGAAGGTCCTGCAGCGACCCCATCTTGTGCTGGCTGTGGGCACCTTGGCCGCCGATGAGCAGCATGGGTGACTCGGCGCGGAAGGCGTTGGCGACGCCGGTGACCGCGTCGGTGGTGCCGGGGCCGGCGGTGACGACGGCGCAGCCGGGCTTGCCGGTGATGCGGGCGTAGCCGTCGGCGGCGTGGGCGGCGACCTGTTCGTGGCGTACGTCGATGACATCGATGCCCTCGTCGACGCAGCCGTCGTAGATGTCGATGATGTGGCCGCCGCAGAGGGTGTAGATGACGTCGACCCCCTCTGCCTTGAGTGCTTTGGCGACCAAGTGCCCGCCGGAGATGAGGTTCTGGCTGTCGTCGGGCATGGCGAATCGCGTCCCTTCGTAGGGGTTCGGAGCTGTCGTGCGGTGGATTGCATACAGTCGACGTTATCCTGTATGAACTTTGTTATCCCACCATCGGCCGAGCGATGTCCAGGGGGCGTGCGCCACTCGTTCGAATCAGCGCTGGACCCAGCGCTGCTAACCGGCCAACAGGGAGCTGGCAATGGACCTGTACGAACACCAGGCACGGGAACTGCTCGACCGCGCGGGGGTGTTGGTGCCCCGGGCGGACGTCGTGGACTCGGCGGAAGCCGCCCGCGCGGCCGCCGAACGGCTCGGCGGACGCGTCGTCGTCAAGGCCCAGGTGAAGACCGGCGGCCGGGGCAAGGCAGGCGGGGTGCGGCTCGCCGACGACCCGGGCGCGGCCGAGCGGACCGCGCGCCGGATCCTCGGCATGGACATCAAGGGCCACACCGTCCACCGGGTGATGGTCGCCGAACCGGTCGCGGTGGAACGGGAGCTGTACCTCGCCTTCACCCTGGACCGGGCCGCGGGCCGCTTCCTGGCCATCGCCTCCGCCGAGGGCGGCATGGAGATCGAGGAGGTCGCCGCGCGCCGCCCCGGGGCGGTGGCCCGGATCGCGATCGACCCGGCCGAGGGGGTGACCGAAGCGAAGGCCGCCGAGATCGCCGCCGCCGGCGGACTGCCGCCGGCGGCGACCGGGACCATCCGCCGGCTGTGGACCGTCCTGACCACCCACGACGCCCTCCTGGCCGAGGTGAACCCACTGGTGCTGACGCATGAGGGGGCCATCGTGGCCCTGGACGGAAAGGTCACCCTGGACGACAACGCCCGCTTCCGGCAGCCCTCCTGGGACGCCACCGACGACCGCGCCCGGGACCCGCTGGAGGCGCGCGCCGCGGCCGCCGGACTCGGCTACGTCAAACTCGACGGCCGGGTGGGCGTCATCGGCAACGGCGCCGGCCTGGTCATGTCCACCCTGGACGCCGTCGCCGGTTGCGGCGCCCGCCCCGCCGACTTCCTCGACATCGGCGGCGGCGCCTCCGCCCAGGTGATGGCCGACGGACTGTCCCTCGTCCTCGACGATCCGGACGTGCGCGCGGTCCTGGTCAACGTCTTCGGCGGGATCACCGCCTGTGACGCGGTGGCCGAGGGCATCGTGCGCGCCCTGGACACCGTCACCCTCACCAAACCGCTGGTCGTCCGGCTCGACGGCAACAACGCCGCACGCGGCCGGGCCATCCTCGGCCGATTGGCGCATCCACTCGTCCACCAGGCCGACACCATGGACGGCGCCGCCGCGCGGGCCGCCGAACTCGCCGCGTAGGGGGCGCACCTCATGGCCATCTTCCTCACCAGGGACAGCAAGGTCATCGTCCAGGGCATGACCGGCGCGGAGGGCATGAAGCACACCCGCCGGATGCTCGCCGCCGGCACCGACGTCGTCGGCGGCGTCAACCCCCGCAAGGCCGGCACCCAGGTCGACTTCGACGGCCGTACGGTGCCCGTCTTCGGCTCCGTACGCCAGGCCATGGACACCACCGGCGCCGACGTGAGCGTCCTGTTCGTCCCGCCACCCCACGCCAAGGCCGCCGTCACCGAGGCCGCCGACGCCGGAATCCCGCTCGCCGTCGTCATCACCGAGGGCATCCCGGTCCATGACGCGGTCGCCTTCCAGGCGTACGCGCGGGCCCGTGCCACCAGGATCATCGGCCCCAACTGCCCCGGGCTGATCTCCCCGGGCCAGTCCAACGCCGGCATCATCCCCGCCGACATCACCAAACCGGGCCGCATCGGCCTGGTCTCCAAGTCCGGCACCCTCACCTACCAGCTGATGTACGAACTGCGCGACATCGGCTTCTCCACCTGCGTGGGCATCGGCGGCGACCCGGTCGTCGGGACCACCCACATCGACGCCCTGGCCGCCTTCGAGGCCGACCCCGACACCGACCTGATCGTGCTGATCGGCGAGATCGGCGGCGACGCGGAGGAGCGCGCCGCGCGGTACATCGCCGACCGGGTCACCAAGCCGGTCGTCGGCTACATCGCCGGCTTCACCGCCCCCGAGGGCCGCACCATGGGCCACGCGGGCGCGATCGTCTCCGGCTCGTCGGGCACCGCCGCGGCCAAGAAGGCGGCGCTGGAGGCGGCGGGCGTGAGCGTAGGGGCCACCCCCACGGAAACCGCGGGCCTGGCGCTGACCCTCCTGACCGCGCCACCCGGCAACCCGGCGTGACGCGACCGATACCCGATGCGCGATCCGCGGCCGGTCAGGGCCACGGCCACGCCGCACCCTCCCCGACTACCGCCTGATTCCCACCTGATCACTCACCGTGCCCACCCCGCGTCTCCCCAGGTCGGCGCGGGGGTGGGCGGACGGCATACGCAGGTGAAACGCACTCCGAAACCTTGGTATCGTTGTCCGTGTCGCCGCGGCCCACCGCGGGGACACACCTGGTCCGGGTGGCGGAATGGCAGACGCGCTAGCTTGAGGTGCTAGTGCCCTTTATTGGGCGTGGGGGTTCAAGTCCCCCCTCGGACACTCTCCATACGTACATCCGCGCGCCGGACAAGGTGACCGTCTCAAAGACGGGCCAGGAGGGCGTCGGCCTGTGAGCGCAGGAAGTAGGCCCACGTGCTGGAACTCCTGTCGGGTGCTGGATCGACGCCGCAGCCCGCCCCGTCCCACACCGGTCAGCGCCGGCAGGAGGTCGGCGCCGTGCGCCCGCTGTCTTCGGCCCGGTGACGGCTTGCGTCAGGAACCTGGCGCTCAGGAAACGCGGCCCACCTTCAGCACGAGCACTGTGACCGTCTCGTCCTCGGGCTCGTACAGGATGCGCCAGTCTCCGGCCGACAGCCGCCAGTAGGCGTAGCCGCCCAGTTGCCGGGCCTGCGGCGGGCGGGGATCGTCGCCCAGCTCGCGTACTGCGGCGGCGCACTCCTTGGCGCCTTGGGGGTCGAGCTGGCGCAGGCGGCGGAATTCGGTGGTGGCCTGCTGCTGCCACACCATGGTGTAGGTCACGATGCGGCGGCCTGGGCGTCCTCGGCATCCAGCTCGGCCATGAACGTCTCGTGCGTCACCACCGGCCCGCCGTCGGCCTTGCGGCGCTCGGCCTCTGCAATGTCGGCCTCGTCCCGCAGGCGGCGCAGTTCGGCGAGCTCGTCCAGGGGTACGAGGGCCGCAGCGGGGGTGCCATAGTCGCTGATCACGATGGTCTCGTGGCCGTGGCGGACCCGGTTGACGAGCTGGCCGAGCTCATTGCGGGCCTCCACGAGCGGATACGTCTGCTCCATAGGCAAACTGTACACATTGGCGGGTGCGTACGGAACGGTCGATCGAGACCATGTGTGACGGGCAGCGGTCTGTTGTCCGCTGTTGATCGCCGGGTCCCGGCAGCCTGCTGCCGGGACCCGAGTGGCGCAGCGCTCCGGTGCCTGCACGGCCTCGCTCTCCGACGCACACAACGGTCGCGGGCTGCCCACCTGGCGCACCGTGTATGGATACGTCCGGGCCAGTGGCGACGATCCGGCGCACTGGTGCTCGCGGTGGGAAAGCATCCGCCTTGCCCAGCGCACCGGCCAGGCCGAGGGCGGTCGACGCTCCGTGTCTCGAGGGGTGAGCCGTTTGCCCGCGGACACGAAGGTCGGGAGCATCACGCGCAGGCGGATCGGCCGGTGAAGAGGGAACTGGGCGGCACGCTGTACGAGGGGGCGCCACCGGTGGTGGCCGTGCCGACGCGCTTTCGCAGGGTTAATCCGCCGTCGCGTCGGCCAGTGGCTCTGTCGTTGAGTGCGGATGGCACTGTCGTGTCGGCGGAAGCGGCGCGGTGTCGGCGGGCAGGCTGGTCAGCCAGTAGTAGGTGGGCTCATCCTGGTGCGGCGGCCACTCGGCGATCAGGGTCTCGGCAGGCAGAACGCCGTCCCACTCGCCGCGCCCACCGGCCCTGTCTCGTGCGGCCCGTCGCCGCGACGCCGGCAGGGCGGACCTCCAGCACGATGAACCGGCTGGTCATCGTGCCTTTGCTGTCCTGGCGCCAGGTGCAACGCCGCAGCCGACGCCGTCCGGCGTTCGTGACCAGGTCTTTCAGGGAGCAGGCCGGTTCGCGGTAACGGGGCAGCCGCGGGGCGCCCATCCGCCCTTCCCGTTCCGGTGCGGTCGGCACCGCCTCGCCGGGGTGGGCACTGGTGTCACCGCGAACGGCCACGACGTAGTCCAGGCCGCGGCTGACCAGCGCATTCGCCCGCCTAGCGGCGCTGCCACGGCCGGCCACCTGAACGTCGGCATCGTCCCTGCACGCCCACGACCCGAGGAACCCAGGAGCAACGGACCCGCGCGTCGGGCCTCGGCCATGCCCGCACGGCAGCCAGCGATCAGAAACCCCACTTCACAACCATCACTCCAGCTCAGCCACCCGAAGCGAAACGGGGAGGCTAGGAGCGTCACATCGACACGGGCCGGGCAGAGTTCTTCTGCCCGGCCCGTTGCCCTCTGGGGCCGTCTGGGCCGTCAGCCGAAGTTGAGCGACCAGTCGGGTGGCACAGGCCTACCGGTCATCGAGCGTACCGAGCCCGCCCCGCCGAAACCTGAGGGCGGGTCCTATGAGGGGCCCGGCCCCGAACTGTGGCCTAGACGTACTTACCACTCACACCGATGGCACCGAGCCCTGACGGGCAGTCGGCCACGGCGCCTTCATAACCCGAGTTGGTGCGCCTGATCGGGGCCGCCGGGTCGCCGCACTTCACGGTGACCTGAACGTCCCTGCCGCTACCCGGGCAATACCGCAGCCCCCGGCCATGACCGTACTTGTAGTCCGTCCACATGCTGCAAGCGGCCGCGGCGGTGGAGGCCGTGGGGGAGGCCTGTGCCGAGGATACGGATGCTGCCTGGGCGGGCACCGTCATGGAGCCGACTGCGAGTGCACTGCCGAGTGCGGCGGTTGTAAAGGCATGCCGAAGTCGCATGAAGAAATCCTCTCGGATGGGGTTGGAGCTCCTCCCTGCTATTCGGGCAGGAGGAGCTGGTGAGAAACAGCCTGCCGTCAGCCGGGACGATCTCGACTGAGCAGCCGGGCACCACTGAGACTGCTGACCGCTGAGGGGCGGGGCAACGGCCACCGGCTGTCCCGGACAGACCCGGGCTGTCCGGGCTGGTCAGAGTCTTGTCCGGATCCCACCCCGGACAGCCGGGCATGGCGGAATCCGCCGTTGTCCCTTCTGTCAAAGCCGCAGCAAGATGACATTCATGGGGAACCTTGGGGAGTTGTCGCCGTATGAAGCCCGAGACGCTGCCGGTTTCATCGAGTCGATGCAGCAGCTCAAGGAGCGTTCAGGGCTGACATATCGCGAACTGGAGGCGCAGGCAGCCCGAAACGGTGACGTGCTGGCGCGCAGCACGCTGGCCGACGTCCTGAGGCGGACGAGCCTGCCGCCGCCCAATCTGCTGGCCGCGTTCGTCCGCGCCTGCGGGGACGGGCAGCGGGCCAGCGCCTGGCTGGACGCCAGAGACCGGATCGCCGCAGGTGTCGTTGCCGTGTCCGCCACGGCGCCGAGCTCCGTGCCCGAAGTCGACGCCACGGCCGAGGCTCACCTGCAAACTGAGGAATCCACGGGCTCGCATCCCCGCCGGACCAAGCGACGCACGGTCACGCTCGCGGCCGCGCTCATGGTCCCGCTGCTCGCCCTGGCCGCCTGGGAGTTACTCCCCGACGGCTCCGAAGCTCCGGGCGCAGGCGCACCGGCTGCTGCGGCCACCGCCTCCCGGACTCCCGCCGACGGCTGGGTCACCATCCGCCCCGCCCGCACACCCGACCTCTGCCTGACCGACGGACGCGACCGCGACGGCACCTACAACAGCGCCGTCGCCGTCCAAATCCCCTGCACCCAGGCCGCCGTGCCGCGCACCTATCTCGAACCGGTCGGCGAGGGCCGCTATCGCATCCAGTGGCACCACCCCCGGATGGGAAAGGGATGCCTGACGGTCATGGGCGCCGACCAGATCAAGGGCATGCTCGAACCACGTAATGACTGCACGCAAGGCACTCTGTTCCGCCTGGAACCCACCGCCGCTGACAGCGCCGGGGCTTTCCGGCTTCGCCCGGCCCACAGCAGCCGGTGCATCGGCATCCTTGACAACGACACCACCGAGGGTGCCGAAGCGATCGAAGAACCATGTACCGGAGCAGCCGACCAGCGCTTCCTCATCCGAACGAACTGACCCCCCGCACCGCGACTGGCTGTGGCTTCCGAGAACCTCGGGCCGTGACGGAACAGCAATAGCAGCCGCGGGCACCCGAGTGACATCAAAACTCGCCGGCATTCAGAGGCTCACAGGCCCTCAGATGACATCCGAACTCATGGAGAAACGACACTCGTTCGGAGTTAAGCAACCAGACACCGTGCTGTGCGCGAGCCGTTTGACCTTGCGCTGGTCCGCGAGGAACCGATCGGCGTCCTCCGGACCGCTTGTCCATACCGGCCGACCGAGGAACCGCACGTACTCGAAGATCGCCTGCCGGTCGTCGGCGATCGAACTGTCCGCCATCCCAGCGCCGACCCCGGCGAGCAGGAACTGGTCGACCAGCTCCTGCTCGAAGTCCTCGTACTCCTGTGCCGTCGCCCGTCGCCGCGGCGTACCGATCGACCGGACGACCGCGAGCGTCATCGACGCCTCAGCTCACTGCAAACGACCATGCGTCATGGAGAGCGGCAGAACGTCAGGAATCTCGACGCAACGTCGAAGTCTCCAGGCGATCGAGTGAACCCCCGCTCACCAGTGCCGCAGGTCAGAAGATGGTGGGTCGAGCAGAAGGAACTCACGGGAGTCCCGACACACCAACCAGGCAGCAACACACCAGGTCAGATGCCTTCCCGCCCCCAATAAGCTCCCCTCCGAGCGTCATCCGTGACCTCGCTCCCGTGCCGCCCCCGCTTCCGGGAGGCGTGCCGAGGGCCCTCGGCCTTGGAGGAACGCCTCGACGTCCTCGACGAGCCGGTCGGTCTCCTCGGAGGCGAGCTGGTGGCCGGAGTGCTCGTAGACCTCGAAACGGGCGCCGGGGATCCCACGGGCGACCTCCTGGCCGGCCTCCGGCGGGTTCAGGCCGTCGGCGCGGCCGGAGACGACGAGGGTCGGCGCGGCGATCGTCGCGAGCCCGGGTCGGAGGTCGAAGCCGCGCAGCGAGCGGTCGATCGCGGCCCGTTCCTCGGGGGTGAGGACGACCCGTTGCGCCGCGAGCTGGGCGGCCAGAATCTCCTCGCGCCGCGCCTGTGAAGTGTGCGGGGACCACAGCACCTCGGCCAGGAAGGCAGTGGTCTCCTCCGGCGTGGCCGTCGTGAGGTCGAAGCCCTTCCGGGCCGCATAGGCGGCTGTGGAAGAGGTCCGGCCGTGCGCCTTCGGGACGACGAGCACGAGCGCGGAGACCCGCGCCGGCTCCAGGATCGCCGCCTGCGCGGCGAGGTAGGAGCCCATCGAGATGCCGAGGATCGCTGCGTTTGGGTAGCCGAGGGCGGCGATGAGCCCGGCCAGGACCCGTCCCTGGTCTTCGATGCCGAACTCGGCCGGATGCGAGGAGAGGCCGTGTCCGAGGGCGTCCGGCGCGATCACCCGGAACCGCCGGGCGAAGCGCTGCGCGAGCGGCGCCAGCTCTGCGGACTCGCCGTAGAGTCCGTGCACCAGCACGAGCGGCGGCGATCCCGCCTCGCCGTGCTCCTCGTAGTGGATGATGTTCCCGTCGATCTGCAGCTCGGGCATCCCCGATCCTTTCTGTCGATGCGCGGGCGTCGCGCGATAAAACCACGTTCATCGCCAGAGACGCCGCTGCCGCCTCTGGCCGACGCCGGCACTTGGCTGTCACCGGGTTGCCAGGGCAGCCAGGTCGAAGGCGCGAGGAGGGCCGGCGAGGGCAGCCTTGGCCTCGACGCTGAGGCCGTCGAGAATCTCGATCTCTCCTGCTTCGATGCCGTCCAGCGCGAGACAGGCGAGAGTGGCCGGGTTGTTCATCACCTCAGCGGAGAACGTCAATCCGATGTCCTTCATGGCGTCGCGCAGCGTCGCGGTGCCGATGAGCCCGGCGACAAGCGTGGTGACGAGGGTCCCCTGGCCCGCCAGCTCCAGCCGCACGCCGTTGGTCAAGCCCCACTGCGCGGACTTGGCGGCGGAAAGAGCCGTATTCGCCTCAACAGTGGTCCAGGCAGCGAGCGACAGGACATTGAGGATGGCGCCGCCGCCGTTCTTGGCCAGGACGGGAGCGAATGCCCGGATCATGTCGAGTGTGCCGAAGAAGTGGGTGTCGATCATCTGCCCGATCGCGGCGCGGTCACCGGTCATCAGGCTTGCCACGTCAGTGGAGGCAGCATTGTTGACCAGGAGGTCGACATCGTCGGCGGTCCGGCTGGCGGCGTCGATGGAGTCCCTGTCGGTGATGTCGAGCGACAGCACCTCAGCGCCTGGGATGTCGACGAGTTCTGGGCGGCGAGCGGTCGCGTAGACCTTGGCGCCGCGCCGTACCAGTTCTTCGGTCAGGTGGCGACCGAACCCTCGGTTCGCACCGGTGACGAGAGCGGTCGCTCCGTGGATGCGCATGGAAGATCCACTCGATTCTGTTGCGTGACGATCAGGCAAAAAAAGTGACCGTGCGGTCAGTATCGAACCCTAAGTCGAACATGACCGGGCGGTCAACTTGCTAGGATGTTGATATGCCTCCAGCAGCTCGTCCGGCCCGTGTCGATGCCGTCCGCAACCGCGCTTCGCTGTTGGCGGCGGCCGAGGCCGAGTTCGCGGAGCGGGGCATCGACGCCTCGGTCGCCGACATAGCCCACCGGGCGGGCGTGGCAAAGGGCACGGTCTTCCGCCACTTCGCCACGAAGGACGATCTGGTCGCGGCCGTAGCCGGTGATCGCCTCGCCCGGCTCGTGGCCGTTGCCCGACGCCTTTCGGAGTCGCCCGACTCCGGTGTGGCCCTCCGGGAATTCCTGTCCGCAGCCGCGGAGATCCTGCAGCAGCAGGGCCTCGCGTTCCTGCGGGCGGCCAGCGAGTGCAACCCCGTGGTCGCCGAAATCCGCGACCAGTTGCTCGCGAGCGCCGGAGTTCTGGTCGATCGGGCGCGTCGAGACGGTATCGTGCGAGCGGATGTCACCGGGGCTGACGTCCTGCTGCTGACCTGTGCCACCGTCCACACCGTCGCGGCGATGTCAGACCCGACACCGGACCTGTGGCGGCGCTACCTGGCTATCGTCATCGACGGGCTGCGCCCCGAGGGCGCCAGTCCGTTGCCGGGGCCGGCCCCGGAGCGGCTCTAGTTTCCACCGCCTCCGCAGGTACATCCGGGCAGGCACGGTGCAGTCGGTGGCGGACTCGGACCGGTGCGCCGTGGCGTGACGTGCCGGAGCGCCACGGCCCTTGGGATCGGGTGTGTGACCTGTTCCGGTGCTGGCAGCGGGACGGCACCTGGGCCGGGATCGTCACCCGGTTGCAGGCGGAGGCCGACGCCAAGGGGTTGATCACCTGGGACGTGAACGTCGACTCCACCGTCTGTCGGGCCCATCAGCATGCCGCCGGGGCGTCGAAAAAGGGGGACCTGCGGAAGGAGCCGCCCGGTGGCATCGCCGTCGAGCCGGCCGACCACGGGATCGGACGTTCCCGGGGCGGGCTGACCACCAAGGTCCACCTCGCCGTCGAGCAGGGGCAGAAGCCGCTGTCTGTGCTGATTACGGCCGGGCAGCGAGGCGATTCTCCGCAGTTCGAGCCCGTCCTGGACGCGATTGGGGTCCCCCGCCTCGGACGCGGCCGGCCTCGCAGGCGACCGGACCGGGTGCGGGCCGACAAGGCATACGACTCACGCCGCAACCGGGCCTGCCTGCGAAGGCGCGGCATCAAGGCGACCATCCCGGTCCCCGCAGACCGCGTCCGCAACCGTCAAAAGCTCGGCTCCCGAGGCGGCCGGCCGCCGAAGTTCGACAGGACCGACTACCGCGGGCGGCACATGAAACATCACCGAGATCCTCGCCGACCTGCAGGCCCAGCATGATGAAACCGCGGCCAGGGCCGGTGAACTACGCCACCAGATCGCGCACTTGACCGCCGCCCTGACCGAGACCGAAGCGCGGCTCGCGGACCTGGCCACTACCCGGAAGGTCATCGCCGAACTCGCACCGGCCGGAGGAAGCGAAAGCGGACCGCCCGAGACGAACACCACCTACCAGGCCATCGTGAACGCCTTCAACCAACACCCCGACCAGCAGTTACGGGCCCGTGAGCTGCACGAACTCCTCGGCCTGCCCGCCGATGAGGCATCCGTCAACGTCACCCGCGCACGCCTCGAACGTCTCCTCCGCCAAGGCTTTCTCACCCAGCCCGGACGAGGCCGCTACCAGAAACGGACTTAACGCCCTCTAACGAACTACCGGTAACGGAGTCCTACTGGATGATTGATTGATTCCAAGGGGCAGCGGCTGGGGAGCGAGGTGCCTGGTCTCACTGACCGCCTGCAACCACTGACCTCGAAATCGATCATCTGGAGCTACGCAGGGTCTTCCGCGGCGCGGCGGAGGTGTTCGAGCCAGGCGTCGAGGGACTGGCCGAGCAGCTTCCGCGAGTTCTCCGTGTCGGCATCGACCGGGTCGCCCGACCAGGACTCCTCGTTGCGCACCAGGGTTCCGTCGCCGTCGGCCTCGAAACGCCACTCGTGGATGGCGGTGATGCCGTGGGCGGTGCCGCCCCACAGGATGCGCCTGGGGGCCTCGACGGCGTAGATGGTGGAACCGATGGACAGGCCGGCGCTGGTCCAGTGGAAGGTGTTGCCGGGCGTCACGGGACCGTCGATCCGGGCGGATTCGATGTCGGTCTGCCAGCGAGGCCAGGCGCCAACGTCGGTGTGCAGCTGCCATACCCGCTCGATGGGGGCGGCGATTCGGATGCTGTGCCGGGAGACCACCGGGGCGGTCTCGTCGATACCGCCGGGGGTGAGCTCGGAATGGGTCATGGCTATTCCTCAGTGCTAGACGCCGGAACCTTGGAGATAAGGTAGCTCGTTCGTTAGAACTTATAACTGTCGAACGAGGGTGTCAAGTAATCCCTTGCCCCGGCCGTCACCCGCCGCCTGGCCGACCCCACGTCGAAGCCGCCGTCGCTGCCTGCCAGCGCCCCTCAAGCCCTCGCGATCACCGCCTGGATGATCGATTCCGAGGTCAGTGGTCGTAGGCGGTCGGTGAGCGGATGGTCGAGCCGGCGGTCTTGTGGTGATGCCAGATCGCGGCCGTCAGGGGCGAAGGCGATCGGCGGGACGGGCGGCCGGTTCTGGACGGCATAGCCGCTGATCTGCGCGGACGCACCGCCGCCACCCCGTTCCCGTGGTTGCCGGAGGCGGGCGGGGGACCGTCCGGACCCGTGCCGGTTCGGCCCGGCCTCCTTGACAACCACCGCACCGGGCCTGCAATCTTCCATTACACGGAAAGCATATTCCGCATCCTGGAATTAGGGTGGAAGGAGGCGCGGCCCAGATGCCGGCTTTTGACCTCGACGCAGCCGCAGACCAGCGCTTCAGCGTCAACCTGTCGATCCTCTTCACGGAACTCCCGCTTCTGGAGCGTCCCGCGGCCGCCGCGGCGGCGGGCTTCTCGGCGGTCGAGCTGTGGTGGCCCTGGCCCGGCTCCCCCACTCCCGAGCCGACCGGCCTCGACGCGCTCAAGAAGGCGATCGAGGACGCCGGCGTCCAGCTCACAGGGCTGAACTTCTACGCCGGACAGCTTCCGGGCCCCGACCGCGGCGCCCTGTCGATCCCGGGGGAGGAGTCGGACAGGTTCCGCGCCAACATCGGTGTGGCCGCGGACTTCGCCGCCTCGCTGGGCTGCAGGGCGCTCAACGCCCTGTACGGCAACCGCGTCGAGGAAGCCGACCCGGCCGAGCAGGACGCGCTTGCGCTGGAGAACCTGGTCCTCGCGGCCCGCGCCGCCGATCGGATCGGCGCGGTCCTTCTTGTCGAGGCCCTCAACAAGCCCGAGTCGCCGCTGTATCCGCTGGTGTCGGCACCGGACGCGGTGGCGGTCGCGGACAAGGTCAACGCGACGACGGGACTTGGGAACGCGAAGTTCCTGATGGACCTGTACCACCTGTCGATGAACGGCGAGGACCTGCCCCGGGTCATCGAGCAGTTCACGTCCCGGACCGGCCATGTGCAGATCGCCGACAGCCCCGGCCGCGGCGCCCCGGGGACCGGCTCGCTCCCCCTGGCACAGTTGCTCGGCCAGCTGCGGAAGGCCGGTTACGACGGCTGGGTCGGCCTGGAGTACAAGCCGGGCGGCGGGCCGAGTTCCGGGGCCTTCGAGTGGCTCCCGCGCGAGTTGCGCTGAATCCCTGGACATCACACAGCAGTTGAGAGAGGCACCCATCATGACCACGAACAGCACTCTTCCCAAGATCGCTTGGATAGGCCTCGGGATCATGGGCTCGCCGATGTCCGAGAACCTGATCAAGGCGGGTTACCACGTCACCGGCTACACGCTGGAGCGGGACAAGCTGGACCGCCTGGCCGCCGCCGGCGGCACCGCGGCCGGTTCGATCGCGGAGGCCGTCCGCGACGCCGACGTGGTGATCACGATGGTGCCCGCGTCCCCGCAGGTCGAGGCGGTCGCCTACGGCCCGGACGGCATCCTGGAGAACGCGCGGTCCGGCGCCCTGCTGATCGACATGTCCTCGATCAACCCGCAGACCTCGATCGACCTGGCCGCCGCCGCCCGGGACAAGGGTATCCGCGCCCTGGACGCCCCGGTGTCCGGCGGTGAGGCGGGCGCCGTCGAGGCGGCTTTGTCGATCATGGTCGGCGGTCAGCAGGCCGACTTCGACGCCGCGAGGCCGGTGTTCGAGGCACTGGGCAAGACCATCGTGCTGTGCGGTCCGCACGGCTCCGGCCAGACCGTGAAGGCGGCCAACCAACTGATCGTCGCCGTGAACATCCAGGCCTGCGCCGAGGCCGTGGTCTTCCTGGAGAAGTCCGGCGTGGACCTCACGGCGGCTCTGGACGTGCTCAACGGCGGTCTCGCGGGCTCCACCGTGCTGACGCGGAAGAAGGACGCCTTCCTGAACCGCGACTTCCAGCCGGGCTTCCGTATCGACCTGCACCACAAGGACATGGGCATCGTCACGGACGCCGCGCGCAACGTCGGCGCCGCCCTGCCGGTCGGTGCCGTGGTCGACCTTCGGCTTCAACGACCTTCTCGAGGACGCGGACGGCTATCTGATCGCAAAACGGGTGCGCGGCGGCCAGGACATCGTCACGGCGGTCCGGAACCACTACCACGGCAGCGGCGGCCTCACCCGGATCGGCGACTTCCTCACCAAACGGTTCAGCGGGCTTGCCAGCACCGCCACCGACATGGCCCGGAACATGCTGACGATGAGCGACGACCCCACCATCGCGCTGGGGCGGGCGAAGCTGATCTACGGCATCGCGGGGTACGACACGCTGCTGCCCGAGATGCTCCCCGCCGACAAGCTCACTGAATTCTGCCGGGGGTTCGCCGACTCGCTGCTGGCCAGGGCCGGACAAGAGGGCCTGAAGAAGGCCACCTACCTCGCCAACCAGAAGAAGAACCTGAGAGATTCGCAATGATTTTTGCCGGGGCTGCCCTCCTGCTGCTCGTCTTCGTCCTCGTGAAGTCCGTGCGCCTGTTGAGGGCACGGGCCTTCTCCTGGCGTGATCCACGGGCGTGGTCGGCGGCCGCCGCGGTATGCATCGGCATCACGTTTTTCGTGTACATGTTCGGAGCGCTGTCCGGTTTCACGCAGACAAGCGAGATCTGCGCCGTGAAGTCCGGGCACGGGTCCGGAAATCGGCCCGACTCGGTCACGGAGACCGCGTTCCCGCTGAGTCATGAGTGCCGGTGGAACGACGGCACCACGATCGATCTCGTTCCGGTCTGGGTGAACCCGGTGGTCTTCGTCTTCGCCGCAGGTTTCGTTCTGTGTTCCGCCAAGGCCGTGCACACGGCCGTCACGCCGAGAACCGTTACGTCGAGAACAGGAGCCAGTTCATGAGCGATGTCCTACCCACCGCCTCGCGGTTCGGCCGCCGAGACTTCCTGACCGCCGGGCTCGGCATAGCGGGCGGCGTCGCCCTGTGGGCGGGCGGGTTGACCGGCCCGGCCACAGCGGCCGGAGCCGAGAGAGCGTTATGGCGCGAAAAGAGATCAGCGAACCGCTGGCCGGTGACCAGCGAGGTCCACGAGCACCAGGCGGAGGGCACTGAGCAGGTGACCTTCCCCCTCGTGGCGGGCGATGTGGCCACGGTGCTGCTCTTCGTGGCCCGTCGCTTCAACTACGAGATCGCCACCCTGAACGCGGGCGAGATCACCGGCCACACCATGGACCGCACCGTTTCGACGCGGTACGAGAGCAACTACCTCTCGGGCACAGCGATCGCGATCCGTCCCGTGTTGTACCCCGTCGGCTCCAAGGACGGGCTCTTCCCGCACGAGATGGTCGTCGTCCGGGACATCCTCGCCGACTGTGAGGGAGTGGTGCGATGGGGCGGCGACGAGAAGATCCCGAAGGAAAGCCACTTCCAGATCGATGTGGGCCCCGGCGACGAGCGGCTCGCCACCGTCGCCCGGAAGTTCGAACAGTGGGACCGCACCCCGGGCGCCGGGCCCGGAACGATCAACCCCTTCGCCCCTCAGCGGGAGCGCGCCGCTGTCGGTGCCGGCACTGGCTGGGCCGATACGGCAAGACCGGCGGCCCGGCGAAGGCCACCCGGCAGCCACCCGGCCCGAGACGATCGCCGACCTCAATCTGCGAGCTGCAGCCCCGCGTGGCTCCATCTGTCTGGTACGCCGGTGTGGCCCTCGTGAACGCGGGAGACTCCTCGCGGGGGGTCGATCTCGGTCGCGTGCAGAAAATCCAGAAAACGAGCCGCGACGGGCGAGAGGTCCTGAGAGCAGCGGTACATCACGCCGGTGACCCTGGTTGCTCCCGGAGCATCCACGGGTACCGCGACGAGATCATCCAGACCGAAACCCTGCAACTTCAGGGCCGGCAGAGCTGCCACGCCCACGCCGGCCCGTAGCAGCCCGTGGATCGTCGCCGCGCTACAGGCATTGAAGTGGTGGCTCACCGAGATCGAGTGCTTGCTGAACGCAGCGTCGGTGATCGCTCGGACGCTGGTTCCGGGCCGCGTTGCGACCACGGTCTCACCATCGAAGTCCGCCCACGAGAGGGAATTCCGCGCCGACCAAGGATGGCTGTGGTGCGCGACGCCGTAGAACTGTTCCCGCAGCAGTGGTGTGAAACAGAAGCCGTCCGGCAGGTCACCGTGGGCGGTCAAGCCGAGTTCGACAGTTCCACCTCCGAGGCGTTCGACCACGTCATCCGCGGCCCCGTCGATGATCTCGAACTCCACCTCGGGGTGATCCAGCAGGAAGCCGCGCATCATGCCCGGCAGCACAGCCGCCGCGAGCGACGGAAGCGTGGCTACGGCGATGGTTCCGGACTGGGCCGCTACGTACGACATGAAGCGGCCCAGTCGCATGTCCATGTCGTCGAGGACGGCGCCCGTCATGAGGAGAAAGGCATGCCCCGCGGCCGTGAGGTCGAGCTGCCGAGTGGTGCGGTCGAACAACCGCACCCGCAGGAGACGCTCGACTTCCTTGATCCTTCTGCTGAGGACCGACGGAGAGATGTGCTCTGCCGCGGCTGCTTTCGTGAAACTGCCGGATGCGGCGAGTGTCCGGACTGCGCGAAGCTGCTGCAACGTCAGGTCAGGGACCGGCATGGCTCCATCCCTTGCCGCATACTCGGGTGGACGTGGCAGTCATGACTGAACCTGTGGTCCGGCGGCGCAGGAGCCGTTGTCGGCCTGCCCGGCCGGCCCCGAGCGCTTGACCGTTTCCCGTGACATGCCGCGGGAAACGGGGATGGCGGACAACAACGGCTGACGGCCACGGCAGGCACGGGATGAGATCACCCGATGGTTGATCAACACCTCTAGAGTGCCGTCAGACGAGTGTTCAGTTCTTCGCTCACACATCACGCTGAACGCCCTCCTCCCACGCCTGCGGACCGATCTCACTTCACGCGATCTTCATGTGATCAACCACCTAGTTCGGCCTCGAGCGCACATGGTGTGCGATCGCCGCATCGTCGTTCGCGCCGTACATGTCGTCGATCAACGGTGCGAACGAGCTCACGACGGCATTGCGCTTGATCTTGCCGTTCGCGGTGCGCTCGCCGCGCTCGACCTCCAGGGGCCGCGGCAGAACGCGAAAGTCCTTCAGCTGCTCTACCCGCGCGAGGTCCGCGTTGACCCGAGCGACCTCCGCTCGCAGGCGTTCGGCCAGCACCTCTGCCGACTGGGCCGCTGCGGTTGTGCTCGGCTCGAGCAGGACAGTGAGGTACTTGCGGGCGTCGCCGACGACGATCGCTTCGTTGATCAGCAAGCTCTCCTTCAACCGCGTTTCGATGGGCTGAGGATGGATCGTTTTGCCGCCTCGGGTGATGATCACGTCCTTCTTCCGGCCGATGAGCCGGATGTCGCCGCGGGGTGTGCGCTCCATCAGGTCACCGGTGCGGAACCAGCCGTCCTGGAAAACAGCCTCGGTCTCCGCCGGGTTGCGCCAGTATCCGTCGAAGAGCAACGGCGCGCGGAGCAGCATTTCGCCATCGTCCGCGGCTTTCACCTGGAACCGTGGGTCCGGGAATTCCCTGCCGATGAAGCCCGGACGGGGGAACGGCTGGTCGAAATGAGCGATGGGACACCCGGCGGTCTCGGTGAGACCGTAGTTCTCGCGAAGGTCGAGCCCCCAGATCTGCCAAATCGCGATGACGCTTTCGGGCATCGCGGCAGACGCGGTGTAGGCAACGCGGATGCGATCCATTCCGACGGTTGCCCGCAGTGGCAAGAACACCCAGCGAAGTGCGGCAGCGTACGCGATCCGCAGCGGTACCGAGGGCCGGCGACGGGACCAGCGGCGTTCGGCTACTCTGCGGCCGGCCCACATGGCGGCGCCATAGGCGTAGCGACGAAGCCGCGGCCAGACCTCCGTCTGTGCGATCAGTTCGCCGGCGATCTTCTCGTAGAACCGCGGCGGCCAGAGCACTGCTGTCGGCCGCACCGAACGCAACACGTCTTCGTAGTCACCCATGCGGCAGTATGTGACCACCAGCCGTGAGAGCAGCGGCGCGAACACCGACACCAACGCCGGCGCCACGTGGGCCAACGGCAGGAAGCCCACGGCATCGTGCTCGTGGCGGAGGAGCTGCGGGTAGAGGCCGACGAAGGTCTGAACCGCGTGCTGAAGCGTGCGGTGCGTGTGGGTGACGCCTTTCGGAACTCCCGTGGATCCCGATGTGTAGAACAGCACCGCGGCATCGTCGAGGGAGCCGCCGGCGACCAGCTCGGACAGAGGATCGGCGCTGTCGTCGGCGTACCGTGTTCCTTCTTCGCACAGCGCTTCCCACGTTGTCCTTTGGATCACCTCGGGCAGCTCCGGCGGAGTGGCGTCGATTCCGACCACGAGCCGCAGCTTCGGTGTGTGTGCGGCGACCTCCGCCACCTTGCTGAGCTCCGTCGTCGTCTCGCCGATGAAGGCGACGGCCTCGCTGTGGGCGAGGAGTTGCTCGATCTCGGCAGGTGAGTTGGTCGGATAGACGCCGATCACGACGCCGCCGGCACTCTGCACGGCCAGCGCGGCGAACACCCACTCCGGGCGTGCGCTGCCCATCACCGCGACGCGATCGCCGTGCCGCACACCGTGCGCGACCAGGCCGAGCGCGAGATCTTGCACGCGATCCCGGTACGTTCGCCACGTGATCGCCTGCATGGCCCCGTCCCGCCAGTAACGCAGCGCGACGGCGTCGGGTTCCCTGTTCGCGCGATCGAGCAGCAGCCCCGGTAGCGTCCGGGTCGGCTCGAAATTGATCAGATCCATGACACGGCCTCTCTTCCGGAGCCGACAAGCCCGGGCCCGATGAGATTCATGCGGCACTCTCCCCGAGGTGCAGGAAGTCACCTCGGTACCACGTCACCGGCTTGCCGCTGCCTGTCCGCGCGTCGTGTACCCGGCCGATGAGGATCACATGATCTCCGCCGGGTACGACGTGCTCCAGTTCACAATGGATGACTGCCGCCGCATCGGGGAGGAGCGGGTGACCGCTCTCATCGAATGCGAAGGCTCCGTACGCGAACTTGTTTTCACCTTTTGTCGCGAACTTGATCGCTAACTCCGCGTGTGCGGGTGTCACGATGTTGACGATGAACCGCTCGGCCGCCATGAAGACGGGGGAGCAGTCCGCTCCTCGGTCCAGGCATACCAGGACGAGCGGCGGATCGAGTGACAGCGCCGCGAAGGAACTCGCGGTGAACCCGTGCAGCGTGCCTGACGCGCTGCGCGTTGTCACGATCGTCACGCCGGAAGGGAAGCGGGCTAACGCCGAGCGGAAGGCGGCCGGGTCCAGCCCTTGGAATTGATCAACCACGATATCCCTCGCGGGCGGCTCGGGCGGCAGGGTCGTTGAAGACCATCCGGGCGTCGGCAACCGTGACGCGGAGCTGCTCTTCGACCGGCCAACGGGAAGTTCCTGAGTGCAGGGCCCGTTTCAGCGCCGCGTACACGGCAGGTGGTTTCGCCGCCGCAGCGCGTGCGTCCGCCATCGCGGTCGCGAGCAGGTCGTCCTGCTCGACCACCTGGTCGACGATGCCCATCCGCTCCGCGTCGAACGCGTCGACGGGCTCTCCGCCCAGCAGGAGGCGCCGGGCCGCGCGGTCGCCCAGGACCTCGCGCACTCGAGTGATCCCCTTCACGGCCGGCAGCATCCCGTGGTTGATCTCGGGGAAGACGAAACGCGCCTCAGTCGACGCGTACACCCTGTCGGCGAACAGGGCCATTTCGATGCCGCCACCGACGCACCAGCCGTTGACCGCACACACCAGCGGCCGGGCAAAGTGCTCCAGAGCGCAGAGCAGTGCGTGAAACGACGCCATCCGCTCGACCATCGAATCGGCCCCGAAGCCGATGGCTTCCTTGATGTCGCCACCCGCGCAGAAGAAGCGCTCACCAGCTCCCGTCAAGACCACCGCGGGGGTGCCGGGGCCGTCGGCGAGGGTTTCCAGCGTCGTTGTCAGCTCGCTGACGAGCGAGTTGCTGAGCGCGTTCGCCGGCGGGTGGTTCAGGGTGAGTACCACCACGCCGTCCACTTCGTCGGACGCGTGCACAGCGCTGGGCGCTGTGTTGTGCGAGGCAATGCTCATGCTCGCCTTCCCTCAGTTCGCCGGTCCGCCAGCGGCGCGAGCGGAGGGGAAGTCCACGGGGCGCTTCTCCCGGAAAGCCTGGCGTGCTTCGGCGTAGTCGGCACCGGCGAAGTCGAGGATCTCGAGTGCCGCGGACATCTCGTGCTGAGGCATCGCGTTGGTGAGCCAGGCGTTGAGCGCACGCTTGGTGAAACGGAGCGCCTGCTGGGAACCGCGGGCCAGCTGGGACGCGACCTCGAGCGCGCGGGGCAGCACCTGCTCGCGGGGAACGGACAGGCTCACGAGCCCGATCCGCTCGGCCTCGGCGCCCGTCAGCTTCTCGGAGGTGAGCACGTAGTACTTGGTCTTGGCCATGCCGACAAGCAACGGCCAGATGAGCGCGGCGTGGTCGCCGGCGGTCACACCGACCTTGGTATGGCCTTCGATCAGCACCGCGTCGTCCGCGGCGATGCTGATGTCGGCGAGAAGCGCGGTCGACAGCCCGTAGCCGACCGCGGGGCCGTTGATCGCGGAGATGATCGGCTTCTCGATGCGCAACATCGTCGCGACCCGCTTGCGTTCGGTCTCCAGTATCGCGAGCGCGTCCTGGGGCGTGGGATCGGGCTGAGCGACGTCCATCCCGGTACAGAAGGCCTTGCCGGCCCCGGTGATGACGACGACCCGGGTCTGGTCGTCGCGCTCGACGTCGGCCCAGATCTGGTTCATCTCCTCGAACATCGGCAGGGTGAGCGAGTTGTACCGGTCGGGTCGATTGATCGTGATCTGGAGGACGCCGTTGTCGTGGCGTTCGGTGAGGATGTCGCCGGTGCCGTGCTGGTAGAGGGCGGTCATCGGCTGGTCTCCTTGGTGTGTGTGGGGTTGTGCTGGGCGTGGAACTGTCGGAGT
>NZ_BBOX01000294.1 GCF_001553455.1 Streptomyces hygroscopicus subsp. hygroscopicus | reverse complement strand
GGTGGGCGCCCCGGCCGCCGATGTGCACACGCCGGACTCCGACGGCGCCCTCGCGGCCGCCGCCCCGCAGCGCCTTGCGGCCTTCGCCTCCGCCGGGGGCGGCGGCGACCACCAGCCCCGGCAGGGCGTGCACGGCTTCGTGCGGAACGCGGACGGCGGCCCCGTCGCCCGCGCCGCGGTGACGCTGATCTCGCTCGCCGGGCGGCAGCTGGGCCGCTCGGTGGCGCACCCCGACGGCTCCTACGCCCTGGACGCGCCGGGCTCCGGTTCGTACGTCCTGATCGCGGCGGCCGACGGGCACCAGCCGCAGGCGTCCACGATCGTGGTCGGGGACGAACCGCTCGGCTTCGACATCGTCCTGTCGGCCACCAGCGGTCTGGTGGGCACCGTGCGCGGTGCCGCCGACGGCCGGCCGGTCGACGCGGCGATGGTCGTGGTCACCGACGTCCGCGGTGAGGTGCTGGCCACCGGCAAGACCGGTGAGCAGGGCGACTTCAGCTTCGAGGAGCTGGTCGCCGGAACCTTCACGGTCGCGGTGAACGCGCCCGGCTACCGGCCCGCGGCCCTGCCCGTCGAGGTGGGCGCCCAGGGGCTGACCCGGGTGGAGATAGCCCTGCAGGCCGGCGCCCGGGTGCAGGGCACCGTCCGGGCCGGGGCCGACCGGCGGCCACTGCCGGACGCGCGGGTCACCCTCGTGGACGCGGCCGGGAACGTGGTCGCCACCGCCACCACCGGTGAGGACGGCGCCTACGCCTTCACCGACCTGGACGCGGGCGACTACACGGTCATCGCGAGCGGCTACCCGCCGGTCGCGGGGGCGCTGACGGTCGCCGGCTCCGGTGTCGACGGCCACGACGTCGAGCTCGCCCACCCGGGCGACTGACGGAACTCCGGGCCCGGGGCGCGCACGAGCGGAGACGCGCCCCGGGCCCGGACCGGGCGGCGGAATCTCTCCGCCGGACCCGGAACCCGGATCCCGGCGGCGGTGTAGTAAGGGCAGGGGACGGCCTGACACCGCCGCCCGGATCCGGCGCACAGCATGACGAGCAACACGCGAGCGGGAGCGAAACGCGGCATGACGACCACAGGAGCAGGAGCAGGCGGGGGAACTGGGCTGCGGGCCCGGATCCGCACCCGCGACGGCTGGGCGGTCCAGCACGCGGTGCTGACCGTCACCGATATGACGGGCGCACAGGTGCTGCGCGCACAGGCCGACGAGGAAGGCGCCGTGCGGACCGACGAGCCGCTGCCGGCGGGTCCTTACACAATCATCGCCACCGCGGTCGGCTATGCCCCCGTCGCGTCCACGGCGATCGTCACCGCCTCCGGGCGGGTGGACATGGGCACGGTGGTGCTGGCGCGGCAGGGCGGCGTGGAACTCCCCCCGCCCGGTGTGTGGACGCTCGACCCGGCCCATTCGACGGTGGCCGCGGTCGCCCAGCATCTGGGGATCTCCAGCGTGCACGGGCGGTTCACGGAGTTCAGCGGGCGGATCGAAGTCGCCGAGGACGTGGAGAAGTCGCGCGTCGAGGCGGTCATCCAGGCGGCCAGCATCGACACCGGAAACGGGATGCGGGACGGCCATCTGAAGTCGGCGGACTTCCTCAATGTGGAGGAGTACCCGCAGCTGACGTACCGGAGTTCGCATCTGACCGCGGCCGGGGCGGACCGCTGGACGGTCCACGGCGAGCTGTCCATGCACGGCGTCGTCCGAGACGTGGATCTGGACCTGACGTACCTGGGCACGGGCCCCGACCCCTGGGGCGGGGTGCGGGCGGCCTTCCGGGCCACCGCCGAGCTGCGCCGCGAGGACTTCGCGATGAACTACAACCAGGTGGTCGCGGCGGGCATCGCGGCGATCGGCACGACCCTGCGGGTCGAGCTCGACATACAGGCGGTGCAGGGCGAGGGGCTGCCCGCGGCCTGATGCCCCGGGTCTGCCGCCCCCGGGCCTGATGCCCCTCGGGCCTGACGGCCCCCGGGCCTGATGCCCCGGGCCGGCGCGCCGACCCACCGGCGCGGGCTACCGGCCCCGAAGGGCCTCGATACCGGCGATCGCGAGGTCCAACGCGAAGGCGAAGTCCCGCTCGCGCATCTGCTCGACGGTGCCGCCGCCCCGGGCCTCCATGATCCTCCGGGACTCATCGAACTCCGGACGGTCCTCGAGCGAACTCACCATCTCGTGGAACAGTTCGTCCTGGCTGAGCCCCGCCGCCCGGCAGCGGGCGGCGAACCGGCCCTCGATGGTGCCGAATCCGTAGACGAACTGGTAGACGAGGGCCAGCGCGCTGGGCAGCTTGTCGTCCGGCAGTCCGCTGTTGAGCATCACGGCCTGCGCGGCGTTGTTGAAGGCCACCGCGTTGGGCCCGATGTTGAGGTACTCCCCCATCAGCGGGGACAGCCAGGGATGGCGGACCAGCACCCGGCGGTATTCGGAGGCGAGTTGACGCAGCTGCTCGCGCCAGTCACGCGGCTCGGCCAGGGTGTGCTCACAGCCCTCGACGGGGCCGACGGTCTCGATGGGCAGCGCTATCTCGCCCATGGCGGCGTCGAGGGCGAGCTCGAGCAGATGGTCCTTGGTCTCCACGTACCAGTAGACCGACATGGCGGTCACCCCGAGTTCCGCCGCGAGCCGTCGCATCGAGAAACCGGCCAGGCCCTCGGCGTCCAGCAGCCGCATCGTCGCCGCGACGATCTTCACATGGTCGAGCCCGACCGGCTGCTGGTCCCCCTTGCGGCGGGGCGCCTTGCGTTCGGAGAGCCATACGCTGGACCGCGGGCGGACGGTACGGCTGCCGGTGGCCATGGCGCCTCTCTTTCTCCGGTGCACCGGCACCACGGGCCCCGGGACCGGGCACGCGGCACCTCACTCCCTCTGATGCTATGCCGCCGGAGCCTCCTGTGAAGATCGTTCGGCCTTGCTGAGCAGCAGCGCGGCCACCATTCCGCCCGCCAGCACGGCCGCGGCGCCGACCAGCTGACTGGTCTCGACACCGGAGGAGAAGGCGTCCGCGACGGCCTCGCGGTCCTCGGGGGTCCGGGCCGCGGCGACGGCGGCCGGAAGCGAGCCCGCTCCGGCGGCCACCGCGGGCAGCAGCGAGGCGAAGCGGGAGTTCAGCACCGCGCCCAGGACGGCGACGCCGAGCCCGTTCCCGAATTCGGTGAGCGTGCCGTTGACCCCGGCGCCCACCCCCGCCTTCTCCGGCGGGATGGCCGACATGATGGCGTTCGCCATCGCGGGCATGGCCAGCGCGATACCGGCCCCCATCACCACCAGCCCGAAGAGCATCCCGCCATAGCCGTCCGCGCCGAGCGTCGCGATGGCGGCGAGACCGGCCGCGAGCAGCCCCATCCCGCTGACGATCGTCACCGGGGTCCCCAGTCTGGGCAGCAGCCGCGCACCGACCCCGGTGAGGTTGAGCGCGACGATCACCAGCGCGAGCGGCGCGGTGCGCAGCCCCGCGTCCAGGGCGTCGTAGCCGAGCACGAATTGCAGATGCTGGGTGAGCAGGAAGAACGAGCCGCCCATCCCGAAGGCGACGAGGATGCCGCCCGCCACCGCGCCCACGAACCGGCCGTTGCGGAAGAAGTGCATGTCCAGCATCGGATGGGGGATATGACGCTCCCACAGCGCGAAACCGGTCATCACGGTGACGCCGACGAAGGCCGACAGCAGCACCCGGCCGGAGGTCCAGCCGTGCTCCGGCCCGGAGATGATCGCGAAGACGACCGAGGTCATGCCGACC
This sequence comes from Streptomyces hygroscopicus subsp. hygroscopicus, assembly GCF_001553455.1. Classification (GTDB taxonomy): domain Bacteria; phylum Actinomycetota; class Actinomycetes; order Streptomycetales; family Streptomycetaceae; genus Streptomyces; species Streptomyces hygroscopicus. The sequence goes on along the minus strand of NZ_BBOX01000294.1, from coordinate 7,207 downwards.
GTGGAGAGCAGCGCGCCGAGCAGATCGGGGCGGTCACTGGTCGGAACCTTCGACTCCGGCACCATCCAGACCACGGCGACCAGGCCGAGCAGTGCGACGGGCAGGTTGATCAGGAAGATCGAGCCCCACCAGAAGTGCTCCAGCAGCGCGCCGCCGATCAGCGGCCCGGCGGCGATGCCGAGCGAGCTGACCGCGCCCCACAGCCCGATGGCCTTGGCCCGTTCACCCTCGTCGAAAACCTGCACCACGACCGCGAGCGTCGTGGTCATCAGCAGCGCGCCGCCGATCCCCATGCCCGCGCGGGCGGCGATCAGCTGACCGGGGTCCTGCGCCATCGACGCGGCGAGCGAGCCGATGCCGAACAGGGCGAGCCCGGCGATCAGCATCTTCTTCCGCCCGTAGCGGTCGGCGGCGCTGCCCGCGGTGAGCAGCAGTCCGGACTGGACCAGCGAATAGGCGTTGATCATCCACTGGATGTCGGCGGTGCGGGCGTCCATCTCCCTGGCCAGGGAGGGGACCGCCACATTGAGGATCGTGTTGTCCAGCAGCACGGTGAGCTGCGCCAGACAGATGACCGCGAGGATCACCCATCGCCGGGGATGGCCGCCGGACGGCCGATCGGGCGGGGCGTCGGAGGTGGTATCGGCGATCGGGGCCGTCATGAGGGTCTCCAGAGGCACACGTGTACGGTGTATGACAGGACGAATGCCATACACCGTACAAGGGCTACTGGACGGGGTGCGGACATTTTCGTCCCGCACGCGTCGGCCGGACCGCCGGCCGGCGGTCCGGCCCACCCCTCAGCCCGCCGCCCCGCGGGCCGCCGTCCCGCGGGCCGTCCGCCTGCCGTTCAGCAGGGCGCCCGCCTGGCCGCTCAGCGGGCCGTCCGCCCAGCCATTCAGCAGGCCACCCGCCCGGCCACTCAGCGGGCCGTCCGCCCAGCCATTCAGCAGGCCACCCGCCCGGCCACTCAGCGGGCCGTCCGCCCAGCCGCTCAGCAAGCCACCCGCCCGGCCACTCAGCGGGCCGTCCGCCCAGCCGCTCAGCAAGCCACCCGCCCGGCCACTCAGCGGGCCGTCCGCCCAGCCGCTCAGCAAGCCACCCGCCCGGCCGTTCAGCCGGACTTCTTCTGGGTCAGGTCATAGAGCGTGGTGCTGCCCACGGTGACCTTCTTGTAGGTGGACTCGATCCAAGAGGTGATCTGGGACGAGGTCCCCTGGCCGCCACCCGGACCGCCGCCCATACCGCCCGAGGCGATGAAGTAGTGGATCTTGCCCTGCTTCACATACGCCTTGAACTGGGCGAGGGTCGGGGACGGGTCGCTGCCGTTGAAGCCGCCGATGGCCATCACGGGCTTCTCGGTGGCGAGCTGGTAGCTCGCGGCGTTCTGGGACCCGATCGCCGCGGCCATCCAGGTGTAGTCGCCGGCGTTCTTCTCCAGCTTCGCCTTCACCTCGGCGTCGACCCGCTGACCGTTGAGCAGTCCGCCCATGCCGCCGCCGCGTCCGCCGCCTTCGCCCATACCGCCGCCGGGCACCATGCCGGGCAGGCCGTTCTGCCCCTGCCCCTGGCCGTTGGCCTGCCCCTGGCCGTTGGCCTGCCCCTGGCCGTTGGCCTGCCCCTGGCCGTTGGTCTGACCCTGGGAGTTGCCCTGACCGTTGGCCTGGCCGTTCTGCTGAGGCCCGCCGCCCGGGAAACCGCCGCCGGGGAAACCGTTCTGGCCGCTCTGCTGCCCCCCACCGGTGCCCCCGCCCGGCATGCCCTGCCGACCGTTCTGGCCCTGGCCGCCCTGCTGGTTGCCCTGGCCCTGTCCCTGCTGGCCCGCGCCCAGGCGGCCGTTCCGCATCCCCGGCGGACCGCCCCGGCCGCCGCCAGGGAAGCCGCCGCCGGGGCCGCCCATGCCGCCCGACACCGCCGGACCGGCCGTGATGATCGAGCCGCTCTTCGGGGTGTCGACCGTGTTGAGCGTGTACGCGACCGGTCCGGCCAGCCCCGCCGCGAGGCCGAGGCCCGCCGCGGCCAGCGCCGCCTTCCGCCCGAGGCGCGCCGTCAGCAGCAGCCCGGCCGCCGCCGCGAGCCCGGCGATCAGCACCGCCCAGCGCAGCCAGGGGAACCAGTCCGGGGACCGCGCCAGCAGGACGTACGACATGTAGGCGGTGACCGCGACCGTGACGGCCAGCACCGCCGAGGCCACCGCCCCCGCACGGCCGCCCTCGTTCCGCCGCTCCCACAGCACTGCCGCGCCCATGCCCACGACGGCCGCGATGTAGGGCGCCAGGGCGATGTTGTAGTACTGGTGGAAGATCCCGGACATGAAGCTGAAGGTGGTGAACGTCATCAGCAGCGCCCCGCCCCACACCAGGAAGGCCGCGCGCCGGGTGTCGGTGCGCCCCGCCCGCCAGGTCAGCCAGATCCCGGCCGCCAGCAGGATGAACGCCGCGGGCAGCAGCCAGGCGATCTGACCGCCCATGTCGGAGCTGAAGAGCCGGTCGATCCCGGTGTCGCCCCACCTGCCGCCACTGCCGCCGGGGCCGCCGCCCCCGCCGACGCTGCCGGTCTCATTGCCGTTGATCCGGCCCAGACCGTTGTAGCCGAAGGTCAGCTCCAGGAAGCTGTTGTGCTGCGAACCGCCGATGTACGGACGCGAGGACTCCGGCCACAGCTCGACGATCGCGACCCACCAGCCGCCGGAGAACACCATCGCGAGCCCGGCCAGCAGCAGTTGCCCGATCCGCCGGCCGAACTTCGCCGGGGCGCACACCGCGTACACCACCGCGAGCGGCGGCAGGATCAGCCACGCCTGCAACGTCTTGGTGAGGAAGCCGAAGCCGAAGCAGACCCCCGCGAGCACCAGCCACTTGGTGCGGGCGTCCTCCAGGGCGCGCAGCACGCAGTAGACCGCCGAGACCATCAGCAGGCACAGCAGCGCGTCGGGGTTGTTGAAGCGGAACATCAGCGCCGCGACCGGGGTGACCGCGAGCGCCGCGCCCGCGATAAGCCCGGCGGCAGCGCTGAACCGGCGGCGTACGGCCGCGTACAGCACCCCGACCGTCGCGACGCCCATCAGCGCCTCGGGCACGAGGATCGCCCAGGAGGAGAGGCCGAAGAGCCGCACCGACAGGGCCATCGGCCACAGCGCGGCCGGGGGCTTGTCCACGGTGATGGCGTTCGCCGCGTCGGAGGAGCCGAAGAAGAACGCCTTCCAGCTCTGGCTGCCCGCCTGCACGGCCGCCGAGTAGAACTGGTTGGCGTAGCCGGAGGCACCCAGGCTCCACAGGTAGAGCACGGTGGTCACGGCGAGCAGGGCCCACAGGGCGGGCCGCGCCCAGCGCGGGTCCTCCGGCCGTCCCCGCCAGGCCCGTGCCACCCGCGATCCGCCGGGGGACGACGGCCGCGCCGCCCGCGCCGCGTCCGGGGCCGCCGGGACCGCCGAGGGAGTCGGGGCCGCCGAGGGAGACGAGGGAGACGGAGGAGACGGGGGAGTCGGGAGCGGCGGTCCGGCGTCGCGGGCCCCGTGGTCGTACGTCGTCATCGGTTGTCGTTCCTCGGGTCGTCGTCGATGGTCGCCCCGCTGTCCGACGGGAAGACCCAGGCCCGGAAGAGCAGGAAGCGCAGAATGGTCGCGGCGAGGTTCGCCGCGATCAGCACGGCCAGTTCGGTGCCGTGCGAGGCGGTGCCGGGGGCGGCGTCCAGGGCGGCCAGGGAGCCGCTGGTGAGCACCAGGCCGATGCCGAACACGACCAGCCCCTGCGCCTGGTGGCGCATCGCGCGGTCCCGGCCGCGTACACCGAAGGTGAGCCTCCGGTTGGCCGCCGTGTTGCCGAGCGCCGACAGCAGCAGCGCCAGCACGTTGGCCACCTGCGGGCCGGTGCCCAGCCGGAAGAGGGAGTACAGCAGCAGATAGATCAGTGTGCTCAGCGCGCCGACCACGCAGAACCCGACCAGTTGGCGGGCCAGCCCCTTCGGCACCCCGGTCAGCTCCCGGTCGCGCGGATCGTCGCCGAACGGACGGCGCACCCGGTCCAGCGGCAGCGCGCCGGTGGCCAGCGCGCGCCCCACCCGCCACACGCCCTTGAGGTCCTCGGTGGCCGTCTTCACGATGTGGACCGTGCTGTTCGGGTCGTCCACCCAGTCCACCGGCACCTCGTGGATGCGCAGCCCGGCCCGCTCGGCCAGCACCAGCATCTCGGTGTCGAAGAACCACCCGGTGTCCTCGACCATCGGCAGCAGCCGTTCGGCGACGTCCTTGCGGATCGCCTTGAAACCGCACTGGGCGTCGGAGAAGCGGGCGGCCAGGCTGCCGCGCAGAATCAGGTTGTACGCCCGTGAGATGAACTCCCGCTTGGGCCCGCGCACTACGCGTGAGCTGCGCGCCAGCCGTGATCCGATCGCCAGGTCGGAGTGACCGGAGATCAGCGGGGCGACCAGCGGCAGCAGCGCCTTGAGGTCCGTGGACAGATCGACGTCCATATAGGCGAGCACGGGCGCGTCGGACAGCGACCACACCGTGCGCAGCGCCCGCCCGCGCCCCTTCTGCTCCAGCCGGACCGCCGTCACCTCCTCGATGGTGTCGTCCAGTCGGGCCGCGAGTTCGGGGGTGCGGTCCGTGCTGGCGTTGTCCGCGATGGTGATCCGGAAGCCGTAGGGGAAGGTGCGGGTCAGATGGTCGTGCAGCCGTCGCACGCACCGCTCGAGGTCCGCCTCCTCGTTGTAGACGGGGATGACGACGTCCAGCACCGGACGGCCACGTTCGATCGTCACCGGCCCGCGTGCGGGCAAGGTCTGCAGGGGTGTCTCGGGCGGTGCCTCGAGAGGGGTGTCGGTTCGCATGAGGTCGACGGTCGCGAGCGGCGCTGTCACGGCTGTGTGGTCAGCCTGTGGCCTGCCTGTGAGTGCGTTACGACCTGGTGAACGGGCAGATGGACGCCGAAGACGGTGCGCCCGGGAACGCTGTCCACCGTCACCTGCCCACCGTGCGCGGCCACCACCGCGTGCACGATGGCCAGCCCGAGCCCCGTGCTGCCCGCGGCACGGGAGCGCGAGGCGTCGCCCCGGGCGAACCGTTCGAAGACATGCGGCAGCAGCTCGGGCGGGATGCCAGGACCGTCGTCCTCGATCTCCAGCGAGACGTACGAGGGCGACTGCGGCGTCCCGAACACCCCGGCGGCGCGGGCGGCGGTGTACGGGGACCCGTAGGGCGTCCCGGCGGGGCGAGCAGCGGTATACGGAGGCCCGTACGACGTCCCGGCGGTGCAGGCGGTCGCGTTCGGGGGCCCGTACGACGTCCCGGCAGCATGAGCGGCGGTGTACGGGGGCCCGTACGGCGTCCCGGCGGCGCGGGCGGTCGCGTTCGGGGACCTGTAGAGCGTCCCGGCAGCATGAGCGGCGGTGTGCGGGGACCCGTACGACGTCCCGGCAGCGCGAGCCGCGGCGTTCGAGGACCCGTACGACGCGGTGTACGGCGAACCGCTCCCGCTCTTCTTACGGTGCCCATCAGTGTTGCCTGCCCCACGGGGGCTGCCTGCCTCGGCGGTACTGCCTGCCCCGGCGGCTCTGGTGGCCACAGCAGCTCCGGCTGCCCCAGCAGCTCCGGCTGCCCCGGCGGCTCCGGAGGCTCCGGTGGCTCCGGCTGACCCGGTGGCCTCGGCTGACCTGGCGGGCGTGTAGGCCCCGCCGGGCCCGTAGACCGTGCCCGTCCCGGCTGCCCCGCTGGGCCCGTAGGCCCCGGCCGCCCCGGCTGCCCCGGCCGTCCCGACTGCCCTGGCCACCCCGCCGGGCCCGTAGACCTCGTCAGCCCCGTAGGTGCCGCTGGTCCTGCCGGTCCCGCTCGTCCCGGCCGCCCCGCCAGGCCCGTAGGGCAGGCCGTGCGGCGCCAGATACGGCGTACGGCACGGCGACGACCGCGGTCCGGTCCACAGCACCCGCGCCGTGACCGTGGTGCCGGCCGGGGTGTGCGTACGGGCGTTGGCGAGGAGGTTGACCAGCACCTGACGCAGCCGGGCGTCGTCGCCCTGCACGACCGCGGGTTCATCGGGCAGCTCCAGCCGCCACTCGTGGTCGGAGCCGACCGCCCGCGCGTCGCTGACGGCGTCGACGACCAGCGGGGACAGATCGACCTCCGCGGACTCCAGGGGCCGGCCGGCGTCGAGCCGGGCCAGCAGCAGCAGATCCTCGACCAGTCCGGTCATCCGCCCGGCCTCGGACTCGACCCGGCCGAGGGCGTACCGGGTGTCGGGCCCGATCTCCTCCCGGCCGCGCCGGGTCAGTTCGGCGTAACCGCGAATCGAGGCGAGCGGCGTACGGAGCTCGTGGCTGGCGTCGGCGACGAACTGCCGCACCCGCGTCTCGCTCTCCTGCCGTGCGGCCAGCGCCGACTCCACGTGGCCGAGCATGCGGTTCAGCGCCGCGCCCACCTGGCCGACCTCGGTGCGCGGGTCGGCCTCCGAGGCCGGAACGCGCTCGCGCAGCGCCACCTCACCGCTGTGCAGGGGAAGTTCGGAGACCCGGGTCGCGGTCGCGGCCACCCGGCGCAGCGGGCGCAGCGAGATGCCGACCATCGCGGCCCCGGCGATCCCGGCCGCGACCAGCCCGGCCGCGGTCACACAGACCTCGACGAGGATGAGGGTGTTGACCGTCTCCTGGGTCTGGTCGAGCGGGAAGGCGAGGATGATGCCGCCGTCCCCGTGGTCCCACTGGGCCATGGCCCGGTAGCCGCCGAGACCGGGCAGCTCGACGGTGTGCACCTGGCCGTCGCGCGGAACGGTGGCCAGCTCCTTCCGCTGACCGCTGGTCAGGGGGTCCACCCGGCCCTCGGCGTCGATGTCGTTCGTCATGGGCGAGTCGTTGCTCTTGCCGGACGTGGAGATCTCACCGTTCTGGCCGAAGCGCGCCCCGACCGTGCCGATGGGCTGACCGGGCGAGGCGACGAAGAGCACATCGTTGCGGGGCAGTTGGCCCCCCGGCCCCGGCTTGGCCAGGAACCGCCCGACGGACCCGCGCAGATCGTCGTCCACCTGGCCCTGGAGATACGACTGCAGGGCGATGGTCGTGACCGTGCCGATCACCGCGCAGACCACCGCGATCAGCGCGACGGCCGAGACGACGAGCCGGGTCCGCAGCGACCAGGGACGGCGCCCGGTCCGCTGGCGCCGAGCGCGCCGGGCGTGCGCACGCCCCCGCCCCGGTTCCGCCGCCGGAGCGGCGGGGG